>NZ_CP191849.1:5060000-5380000 GCF_050956135.1 Actinoplanes sp. CA-131856
GTCGGGAATCCCTATCGGGATTATATTGAAAGGGGCAATTCGATCATGACGGTTGTCGACAACGGTGTGAACGTGCAGGCGCTGCTCGAGGCGCGCGAGGCGCTCAAGGGCGCCCCCGAGGCGGCCCAGTTCACCTGGCGCGCCACCTCCAAGTGGGAGAAGGGCGTGCACAGCACCGCCACCGTGCAGAAGTTCTTCGGCCTCGGCCAGGAGCAGACCCACAAGAAGGAGTCGGTCTTCTCGGCCGACCACCCCGAGGTCTTCGCGGCCGAGGACAACGGCATCACCCCGATCGAATACCTGCTCGTCGGCCTGGCCAGCTGCCTGACGGCCGGCGTGGCCTCGGTCGCGCAGAACCGCGGCATCCAGGTCCGCTCGATCGAGTCGACGGTCGAGGGCGCCCACGACATCCGCGGCATCCTCGGCGCCGACAGCGACGTCCGCAACGGCTTCAACGACGTCAAGGTCACCTTCAACATCGACGCCGACGCCTCCAAGGAGGAGATCGAGGCCCTGGTCGCCCAGTCGCAGAAGCGCTCGGCGGTCTACGACGCCCTGACCAACCCGACGAACGTCACCGTCGAAGTCGCCTGAGGCGGGCCGAATCATCGAACGCGTCACCACGGTCGTCGTCGGCGCCGGCCATGCCGGCCTGGCGGCGAGCCACTTCCTCACCGGCCGCTCGGTCGATCACGTCGTCCTGGAACGGGGCGAGGTGGCCAACTCGTGGCGGCGCGAACGCTGGGACTCGCTGCGCCTGCTCACCCCGAACTGGCTGAGCCGCCTGCCCGGCCTCGACTACGACGGTCCCGATCCGGACGGCTACATGACGTCGGGCGAGGTGGCGTCCCTGGTGGCGCGCTTCGCCCGCGTCATCGACGCCCCCGTGCGCACGTCGACTCAGGTGCTCTCGGTGCGCCCGACCGGCGACGGCTACCAGATCTCCACCAGCCAGGGCGACCTGCAGTGCCGGTCCGTCGTCATCGCCAGCGGCGCTTGCAACGTCGCGACAACCCCTTCCTTCCGTACGGCTGTGCCGGCCACCGTGACGCAGATGACGCCGCTCGACTATCGAGGCCCGTCCGCCCTGCCCGACGGCGGCGTGCTGGTGGTCGGCGCCTCGGCCACCGGCGTGCAGTTGGCGGCCGAGATCCAGCGTTCCGGCCGCCCGGTGGTCCTGTCGGTGGGCGAGCACGTCCGGCTCCCGAGGCTGCACCGCGACCGCGACGTCCTGTGGTGGATGGACGCCTCGGGCGTGTGGGACCAGCGCTGGGACGAGGTGGACGACCTGAACCGGGCCCGCCGCCTGCCGTCACCGCAGCTGGTCGGCAGCCCCACTCGTGACACGCTCGACCTGAACACCTTGACCGGCCTCGGCGTCGAGATGGTCGGCCGCCTGGCCGCCGTCCGCGACGGGGTGGCCTTGTTCTCGGGCGGCCTGCGCAACGTGTGTTCGTTGGCCGACCTGAAGATGAAGCGCCTGCTGACGGGCTTCGACGAGTGGGCCGGCGTGACCGATCCGGTGGATTTCGAGCCCACGGCGGTCCCGGCCTCGACCCGATTGAAGCTCGACCTGACCAGCGGCGAGATCTCCACCATCGTCTGGGCCACAGGTTTCCGCCCCGACTACAGCTGGCTGGACGTCCCCGTCGTCGACGACAAGGGGCGTCTGCGCCACGAGGGCGGCGTGGTCGACGCTCCCGGCCTCTACGCCCTGGGGTTGCCGATGCTGCGCCGCCGCCGCTCATCATTCATCAACGGCATAGAGGACGACGCCCGCGCGGTCATCGACCACCTGGCCAAGGACCTCACCGATCGTTGATGGACGGCCGCCTGCAGGGTTCGCGATCACGGCCGGTGTCACGGTGCGGTCGTGGACGTCGGCGGTCATCATGAAGCATGACCATCGGCGCGGGCGGTCGGCGACGGCGGACCACGACGGTCCTCGTGGTGTCCCTGCTCGGGTTCGCCGTTTCGGTCGGGGTGGTGCTGGTCGTCCTGGTGCGCAGCCGGGGAACGGCTCTGTCCACGGCTGACTCCCTGGCCAGCGTCACGTCCGCCTTCCTCGGCGCCGCGGCGCTGGCTGCCTCGATCGTCACGGTGGTGCTCGGCCGCCGAGCCGCGCCCAGCCACGGTGATCTGAGCATCCTCTACGGAAACGCGGCGACCACCCTGGCGTTGCGGTCGGCCGCTCGAGTGCAGAACGAGCTGAGTTCTCGACGGCTGCTGTCGGCCCCGATCGCCGTGCACTGGGAGAACAGCGCCGCCCGGGCCGAATCGTCATCCGGGACGACCGAGCCGCTCGACGCCGGCGGCGTGCTCGACCTGTCGGCGGGGGCCCTACCGGCCGCCCCGCTGGCCGCGACCTTTCGCCGGATGCCGGAAGGCCGGCTGGTCATCAGGGGAGCGCCCGGCTCCGGCAAGACAGTTCTGGCCATGTTGTTCACTCAGGCCGCATTGGACGATCGGCGCCGGTCGTCAGCGGCCGAAACCGACGGGAACGCCGCGGCCGCACCGGAGCCCGTCCCGGTGTTCCTGTCCCTCGGGTCCTGGCGGCCGGACGAGTACAGCGTGCGCACGTGGGTGACACGGCAGATCTACGAGTCGGCGCCCGAGCTGGCCGATGCCCGGCGCAACGGCGAGGCCGCCGTCGAGTGGCTGTTCGACCAGGCCGCGCTGGTGCTGGTGCTGGACGGGCTCGACGAGATAGCGGACACGCTGCGGGACGAGGCTTTGCGGCTGCTCGGCGATGCCGCCGGGGTGTACGGCCTGCGTATGGTGATCACGTGCCGGGACACCGAGTACCGGGCGCTGCTCCGTGCGGGCCGGCGACTGCCGATGGCCTCGGAGATCACCATCGGCCCGGTCGCCGGGGCCGAGGCGATGGCGTTTCTGGCCGGGGACTCAGGTCGGGACCGGATTCGATGGTCGCGGGTCGACGATGCCCTCCGGAATCGGCCGGAGGGTCCGTTGGCCGCAGCCCTGTCGACCCCGCTCATGATCTTCCTGGCGCGCAGCGCGTACCGCTCACCCGGCCGCGACCCGGGCGAGCTGCTGTCGTTCCGCACCGGCGAAGAGATCGAAAGCCATCTGCTGAGCCAGTTCCTGCCCACGGTATATCCCGATCCGGAGAGCGCGGCGAAGGCGACCCGATGGCTCGGGACGATGGCGCGTCATCTGCAGAAGCGCCTTCACCAACCGGTGCTCGCATGGTGGGAGCTCGCACAGATCGCGCCGACGCAGATGATCGCCATTCCGATCGGAGCGGTGACCGTGTGCGTGTCCGCCGCGGCCGGATGTCTGGTGCGGCCCTTCCCCGAATCGCGGCTGGTGAATTTCTGGATCTTCGTCTCGTTCGGCCTCGCTTTCGGTGTCCTCGCCGCCCTCTTGGCGATCCGGGGCGTCAAGTGCCGGCCGTGGACGCCTGGTGGCCCCGGGGTGGCCCCCGCCATCCTGGCCACCGCCGCCCGCGATGCCCTGGCAGCGTCCGTGGCGCTCACCGCGGGCAGCTATTTCATCCCCAAGTGGGACTTGAACAGCGACTGGGACAATCTCACCTACGCGCGCAACGCCACGACGGCCGCGGCCGTGGCCGCCGCGATCAGCCTGACCGTGAGCGCGCTCAGCCTCTGGCGCTCGACGATCCCGGCTCGTCCCGCGTGGCAGCCGTCCGCCCTGATCCCGCGGCTGGCTTCGGCGCTCGGCCTCGGCCTGCTGCTGGGTGGGCCGATCGGCCTGCTGGTGGCGCTGGTCGGCGGTCTGAACCAGGCGCACGACGAGTTCGGGGTCAGCATCTGGGACTCGGTCACCCACGCGGGCGCCGCGACCGGAATCTGGACCGCGCTGGCGATCGCGACGGCGGTGGGCGTTCCGGTCGGCGTCGGACGATGGCTGGCCATGCCGGCGGACGAGGGTGCTGCGGTCTCCGCCCGTACCGTTCTGCGAGCCGACCGCACCATCTCGCTGACGATCGCCGCCTGCGCCGGGATCTCCGCCGCCACGGCGTGCGCCTATCTCGCCACACTCGATGTCGGGCTCTTCCAGTTCGCGGACTACACGCTGCGGTCCCCGGTCCCGGCCGGCGTCCTCGGCGGGCTCGCGGTGTTCGTGGCGGTGCTCATCGGCGGGGGCTCGCCGTGGGCCACGTTCGCCGTGAGCCGGTCATGGTTGTCCGCGTGCGGCCGGCTGCCGTGGCACACCATCGCCTTCCTGGAGGACGCGCACGCCCGTGGTGTGCTCCGCCGATCAGGCGCGTCGTATCAGTTCCGCCACGACCGCCTGGAGCGTCACCTCGCCGAGCTCTTCCCCCCGGACCCCAAATCGCCCGAGTTTCCCGAATCCCGGGAGTACGCCGACGTGGCGGAGCTGCGTGACGAGCAGCGGACCCAGCGGGCGTACCGGATCGGTGCGACGATCGCCGCGGTGGTCCTGGTTCCCGCGACCGCGGGCGTGGTGCTGCTGCCCGGCATCCGCGACGGGGTGTCGCGGCACGCTGCCAAACAGCTGCATCTGGCGGCCCGCCAGCTGACCTACCGCGCCGACGCCGTGCACCGCGCGGCGCCGGACGACGCGCTGCGACTGCGCATCGCGGCCGCCGAGATCGACCCCGAACCGAGCGCCGCCGAGGAGCTGACCGCTTTTCTGAGGATGCGAGCAGACGGTGACAACACCGAGTGGGCGCACACCGCCGGCCTGACCTGGATGGGCGACTGGATCATCGCGCTGACCGTGACCGGGTCGGTGGACGGCTGGCTTCTGAGCGCCGCGGCCCCGGCACGCAGGCACATCGTCGACGAGGTGGAGCACATCACTTCGACGTCGAGCGATCGCTTTGCCGCGTTGACCTTCCGGAACGGTGACATGCAACTGCTGGACATCGCCGGCGGCACCCCGCGCATCGCGGATCTCCGGCTCGACCACGGCATCTCCGTGCTCGACGCGAACGACCGATACGTCGTGACGAAGTCGCCCGGCGGCGAGGGCTGGCTCTGGGACGTGGACGATGTCCTGCGGCGCCCCCGGCCACTGGGGTCCGACATCGTGGACGCCCGCCTCGGCCGGTCCGGCCGGTGGGCCGCGGTGCGCAAGGCCGACGGCACCATGGAAGCTGTCGACATGATCGGCGACCAGGGATCCGTCGGCCTCGGTCCCTTCGACGACGAGACGAACGACCTCGAGTTCAGGGGTGCTGCTGCCGTGGTGGCCTTCGAGGACAGAAGTCGTGGCGTCGACGAGCGGGAGGATTGGTACGAGTTCTGGGATCTCGACAGCTCGCCCCCGCGCAAGGTGGCCCGAACGCCGGAGGAGAGCGACGGTGACCTGGCCCTGGACGGCAAATGGCTCGCCGTGACCGACGACGCCGGGGTCGGCACCCTTCACGACCTGCGGGGGGCCGAACCGCGGATCATCGACCTGGGCACACAGATCCGCGAGGTCCAGCCGACGCGGGGACGATTTCTCGTCATCGTCCGAGAGAATCTGTCCGTCGAATACTGGGATCTCCGCGGCGAGACTCCGGAGATCCACCGTCTGCCGGTCCGTGCCCTGGGCCAGACGGTGAAGTCCGATGATGCCGAACGCCGGCTGCTTGTCGTCGACGACGCCGGGCGCGCCGCCTATTACCGCATGGAGGAGAGCCCTCCCCAGCGAGTCCAGATCGGCGAGGGCGGCGCCGCCGATGCCACCTGGGCGGACGAGAATCACGTCTCGATCGACCGCACCGATGGCCTGACCGAGCAGTGGGAGCTCACCAGCGCCGGGGCCCGTCTGATCTCCCGGACACCGACGCGGATGCAAGGACCGACGGTCCGCACGGTGGAGTCGCCGTACCACTACACGAGCGACAACAACCGGTGGGGACTGTTCCTCACGGGCTACTCGGGGCCCTACCTCTCGGGTCCCGGTCTCATGATGGTCATGAAGAGCTGGGATCCGCTGCCGGAGGGCCCGTCCGACGCGCACGAGGCGGCGTGCCGGATCGTCAACCACCAGGCGCTGTCGAGAGACCGCTGGAAGCATCTGGCGGCGAATATCGGGTACCACCGTATCTGTGCTGCTGGAAGCGGCTAGGGGGCCGCCGTCGGGCGGGCCGGGAATTTCCCTCCCTGGCCTTTCGTTCTGCCGGTGCGCCACGAAAGGGGACAGCACGAATGAGCACGATGAATCTGACCAAGGAGACCTTTCAGCAGACGGTGACCGGGGACGGGATCGTGCTGGTCGACTGGTGGGCCGACTGGTGTGCGCCCTGCCGTAGCTTCGCTCCCGTCTACGAGAAGGCCAGCGAGCAGCACCCGGAGATCGTCTTCGCCAAGGTGGACACCGAGGCCGAGGAGCGGCTGTCGGCCATCGCCGGCATCTCGTCGATACCCACCCTGATGGTCTTCCGGGACGGGGTCATGGTCTTCTCGGAGCCGGGCGCCCTGCCGGGGGCGGCCCTCGAGAAGGTCATCACGGCCGTTCAGGAGCTGGACATGGATGAGGTCCGGGCCAAGCTCGACGCCGCGTCGCAAGCTTGATCGGGCTCGGCATCGACATCGGCACCACGAACACCAAGGTCGCGCTGGTCGACGACGGCCGGGTGCGGGCCGTCGCGTCCGCGCCCACACCGGAACCGGGGGAGCTCAAGGGGACGCTCGCCGGGCTGATCGACCGGGTGCTTCAAGGGCGGGCCGCGCCGGACGCGGTCGGCATCGCCTCGATGGCCGAGACCGGGGTGCCGCTCGACGCGTCCGGGGAGCCTCTCGGGGCGTGGCTGCGGTGGCATGAACAGGAAGCGGGAGCGGCGGCGGACGCCCTGGCCCGGCGGCTCGGGCGGGAGCAGCTGATCGGGGCCACCGGCGTGCGGCCCAGCGCCAAGGTCCCGCTGGCCAAGCTGGCCTGGCTGCGGGCGCATCGGCCGTCGGTGTGGAAGGCGATGGCGGCGTGGTCGGGCGCGGCTGACCTGGCCTGTCTTCAGATCACCGGCCGGCTCGCGACCGATCACACCCTCGCCGGGCGCAGCATGGCCTACCGGCTTCCCGCGGCGGGGGAGGCGCTCGCGCGGGCTTTCGACGCGGATCTGCTGGCCGAGGTCGGCCTTCGTCCCTCGCACCTTCCGGCGGTGATCGCCCCCGGTGAGGTCGCGGGCGTGGTTCGCGACCCGGTCTTCGTGTCCTGCGGCCTCCGGGCCGGCACGCCGGTCGTGGTGGCGGGGCACGATCATCAAGTGGGCGCGTACGCCTGTGGGGTGCGCACGCCCGGCGACGTGGCCGACTCGGTCGGCACGGCTGAGGCGATCATGACGGTGGCCGGCGGTCACCCGTCTCCCGTCGAGGCCGGCCGGGCCGGGATGAGTGTCGTGCTCACCGTCGAGGGCGGGCACCGGGCCCTCCTCGCCGGCTCCGCCAGCGCGGGCGCCGCGATCGCCTGGTGGCGGGAGAACGAGGGAGACGCCTTTGCCGGGGTGGCCTCGCTCGGGGACGAGCCGACCGGTGTCATCGTGTTGCCCTACCTCGCGGGACGGCAGACGCCCTCGCCCGATCCCGCCGCCCGCCCGCGGGTGGTGGGGCGGCGGCCGGAGCATCACCCCGCCCAGCTGGCCAAGGCGCTGCTGGAAGGGCTCAGCCTGCACGCGCGCTGGATGCTGACCGAGCAGCTGCGCCTGGCGGCCCGGCCGGAGCTCCGCGTGACCGGTGGGCCGGAGCCGGCTGTCTACCTCTTCGGTGGCCCGGTCGCGGTCAACCCGGACTGGGTGCGCGTCAAAGCCCGCACCCTCGCGGGCGGCGTCCGTGTCGTTCGCGAACCGGAGACGGTGGCCGCCGGCGCGGCCCTGCTCGCCCTGGCCCGCGCCGGGCATGGAGCGGCGCCCGCCCTGGCCTCGGAGGCCGTGGCGGGTGGGGGCGGCTCGTACGACGCGATGTTCGAGCGCTTCGTCGCCGAGGCGCGGGCGTGAGACAGTCAGGCGCCCAGCTGCTCCAAGGCTGTGTCCCGGTCGGGATAGCTGTGGAAGGCGCGGTCCAGGCGCATGGTGTGCAGGACCGTCTGCACGAAGGGTGACGGCGCCACCAGGGCGAACGTCGCCCCGTGCTGGCGGGCCTCCTGACGGGCCCGGACCAGCAGGCCCAGGGCGGCCGAGTCGATGAACTTCGCGGCGTGCAGGTCGACCACCACGTGGGGGTGGTCGGCGGCCGCCCGCATCAGGTCGTCGCGCAGGTGGTCGGCCAGGGTGGCGTCCAGGTCGGTCAAGGGCGTCACCACCGCCGTGTCGCCCAGCGTCCGCACGTAGTAGGAGGGGCCGTGGGCCGGTGGTGTCGTCATCGCGAGTACCGCCGGTCCGCCGTCCCGGCCACCAGGGCGATGCCGCCACCCGCGAAGACGACCTGCATGACCACCTCCACCGGGGCGACGCCCGACGTGTCCACGCCGGCGAAGCGGGCCACGACCGTGGCGAAGACGGCCGCGCCCACGGCCACGGCCACCGGCACCCAGAACGGGACGCCCCGGGTCGCGGGGACGAGCCAGCGGGCGCCGGCGCCCAGCGCGGCGCCGACCAGCAGAGCGGTCACGAGGCTGCTGACGGTCATGAGCGGGACGCCGGCCGGGCCGGTGACAGCATGGCGGCCACGCTCACACCCGAGAACATCACGACCAGGACGCCGATGATGACGTTGTTCCAGGCCACGGCCGGGTGGTGGCCGTATCCGAGCACGAACGGCGCCGCCACCAGCCAGGCGCCGAGCAGCGTCAGCATCACGCCGAGCGCGGCCGTCCGCCTCGGCCTCAGCAGCCGCAACAGGCCCAGGACGGCGACCGCGGTGCCCGTCGCGATGTCGCTCGTGGCCGCATAGGCCGAAAGGTCGGGGGCGAACAGAGGCGTCAGCGCGATCCACACCCCGGCCAGAACCGTGAAAACGCTGGTGGCTGTCATGTCATCCACGGTGACCGACGTATTTGACGGTTCCATGACAAGGTCACAGATCCTTGGGTACGAACGTGCCGCTGCCGCCGCGACCGGGCATCATGCGGGTATGACCTCCGTGCTGCTGATCGAGGACGACGACCGGATCCGGCTGTCGCTGAGCCTGGCCCTGGAGGACGAGGGATACACCGCGCACGCCGTCGCCACCGCCGAGGACGGGCTGGCCGAGCAGCGGCGGGTCGGCGCCGAGACGGTGCTGGTCGACCTGATGCTGCCGGGCATGGACGGGTTCGAGTGCATCCGCCGGCTGCGCCGCGACGACGACGTGCCGATCGTGGTGATCAGCGCCCGGGACGACACGCACGACATCGTGGCCGCGCTCGAGGCGGGCGCCGACGACTATCTGGTCAAGCCGGTGGCGGTCAAGGAGCTGGCGGCGCGGCTGCGGGCGCTGCGCCGGCGCGGGCGGGCGCCCTCGCCGTCGGCGCCGGCCACGCGGACGCTCGCCTTCGGCGATCTGGAGCTGAGACCCGAGGCCGGAGAGGTACGCCTCCACGGGGCCGAGGTGCGCGTGACACGCACCGAGTTCCGGCTGCTCTGCGAGCTCGCCGACCACCCGGGCCAGGTGCTGTCCCGCCAGCAGCTGCTCCAGCGCGTCTGGGGCTACGAGGTCGGCGACGAGCGCCTGGTCGACGTGCACGTAGGGCGGCTCCGCCACAAGATCGAGGATGTGCCCGGCACGCCCCGCCACCTGGTGACCGTGCGCGGGCTCGGCTACAAGCTCCAGCCGTGAGGCGGGCCGGTCTCCGGACCCGGGTCAGCGCCGCGTTCGCCGTGGGAGCGCTCGCCCTGTCCGTGTGTGTGACCGTGGTGTCGTACGAGCTGACCCGCAGCACTTTGTTCCGCGAGCGGGAGCGGACGGCCGTGCGGGCCGCCTACTTCGACGCCGCGCTGGTCGACGCGAGCCTGCGCGGCGGCGCCTCGAACGTGGCCGACGTGCTGGGCTCGCTCGACGCCGGCGGCGACCGCTACGTGATGGTGCAGCGGGCCGGGCGCTGGTATTCGCGCACCGCCGACACCGACGCCCACGCCGCCGTGCCGGCCGCGTTGCAGGAGATGGCGGCCGGGGGCGAGGCGGCGGCACAGCGCATCCGCCGCGACGGGACGCCGGCCCTGGTCATCGCGGTGCCGCTCGACGCCGACACGGTGTTCTACGAGATCGTGGCCCAGCGCGAGCTGGAACGGACCCTCCAGGTGCTGGCGCTGGTCCTGGCCGCCGTCGCGATCATGATGGCGGCCGGCGGGGCCGCGGTCGGCTGGTACGTCACCCGGCACGCCCTGCGGCCGCTGGGCGCGGTGGCCGACGCGGCCCGCGGCATCGCCGACGGCGATCTGGGAACCCGGCTCGACCCGGAGACCGAGCCCGACCTGGCCGCCCTGGCCGCGTCGTTCAATCACATGGCCGACGAGCTGGAGCGGCGGATGCGGCGCGACCGGCGGTTCGCGGCCGACGTGAGCCACGAGCTGCGCTCACCGTTGCAGACCCTCGCGGCGGCGGTCAGCGTGGTCGACCGCCGCAGGGACGGCCTGGACGAGCGGTCGGCGGCGGCCGTCGGGCTCATCGTGGCCGAGGTGAACCGGTTCCAGGAGCTGGTCGGCGACCTGCTGGAGCTGGCCCGCAGCGATCAGCCGGTGAGCCGGGAGCCGACCGACATCGTGGCGCTGGCCGAGCGGGTCGTGCGGGCACACGGCCTGGACCCGGGCATGGTGGAGAGCGAGGACCCGGGGGAGTGGCGGGTGGACGCGCGGCGGGTGGAACAGACGCTGGGCAATCTGATCGAGAACGCCGTCCGGTACGGCGGTGGGCCTGTCGCCGTACGAGTGGGAAAGGGTTTTCTGGAAGTGGACGACGCCGGGCCGGGCGTTCCGGAGGACCTGCGGGCGACGATCTTCGACCGTTTCGTGCGGGGACCGGCGGCCGGGGCGCGCGGTGCCGGGGACGGCACCGGGCTGGGGCTGGCCATCGTGGCCGAGCACGCGGCGGCGCACGGCGGGTCGGCCTCGGTCGGTGAGCGGCCCGGCGGGGGCGCGCGGTTCCGCGTGGAGCTGCCGTGAAGCCCGTACGGAAATGGGGAATGCTTTTGGGGGTTGCCCTCGCGGCGTCGTGCGGGGTGCCGGCCGAGGACTCGCCGCATCCGGTCGAGCTGCCCCGGGCGCCGTTGAACAGTTCCGGGGCCCCGGCGGTGCCACCGGCCGGTGAGGTGGCATCTGTGCTGTGCCTGGTGCGTGACGACCGGCTCGTGCAGTCGGTGCGGCGGGCCCCGGCCTATCCGAGCGTGCAGCAGCAGATGAACGACCTGGTGACCGGGCCGACGGCGCAGGAGAGCGGTAGCGGGCTGTCGACGGCGCTGGCCGGGCTCACGGTGACCGCGACGGCCGGGCCGGGCCCGCGGGTGACGGTCGAGGTGTCCGAGGGCGAGGCCCGCAAGGACGACATCCTGGCGTACGGGCAGATGGTGTGCACTTTGACCGCGCGCCCCGATGTCGCCGCCGTGGCGTTCACGCGGGAGGGGCGGGTGCTGGAAGTGCCCCGCGCCGACGGGACGCTGACCGAGGGGCCGCTGACCTCGGAGGACTACGCGGCGCTGGTCGCACCCGCTTGACGCGTGAGGGGCGTTCGCGTCCGGGCGCCCGCATCGGTACGCCCGGACGCGAACCGGAGTGGGGTTCCGTCCCGCACACCATGCTGCGCGCCGGACATGACCATTTACCCGCCGCCGTATGACAGTTGTGTGACGCTCAAGCCGGCTGGGTGCGGCGGCCGGCCTGGTCGATGATCTCGTCGATCACCTGGGTCCAGACGGCCGCGGGCGGGAACTCGTGACCGACGCCCTCGAGCCAGACCAGCCGCGAGCCGGGGATCTCGGCCCGCAGGGCCCTGGCGTGGGCGCCGGGCAGGAACTGGTCGAGGGTGCCGTGCAGGATCAGCGTGGGCACGGTGATCTCGCCCAGCCGGTGCCGCACGGAGGGGCCGCCGGCGCAGCAGTAGTGGTTGGTCTGGGACGCGGTCATGTCCTGCGTCCGGTCGAAGATCCGTTCGGCCAGCCGGCGCAGATGGGGATCCTCGGCGGTGAACGGCCCACCGAGCTGCCGGGCCGTCGCCACCATGCTCCGGACGCTCGAACGGCGGTCGGTCCAGTCGCTCTCGCCGGATCCGCCGGTGTCCCCCAAGGGCAGATCGTCGTCGCCGGGGCCGGGCGAGGAGGACATCAGCACCAGCGACAGGACCCGGTGGGGACGCTCGACCGCGAGGCGCTGGGCGATCAGGCCACCCATGGAAAGACCGACGAGATGAGCTTGATGGACGCCCAGAGCGTCGAGCACACCCAGCGCGTCATGAGCCAGGTCCACATCGGAGTACGGCGGGGCGCCGGCCGGGAAGGACGTCGACCGCCCGGTGTCGCGATGGTCGTACCGGATCACGAACCGCCCGCCGGCCGCGAGGCGGCGGCAGAACTCGTCCTCCCACCAGTCCATCGAACTGGCGGCGCCGGCGATGAGGAGCAGGGCGGGGTCGCCCGGCTCGCCGAACGTCTCCACACACAGCTCGATGCCGTCGACCGGCATCATCGTCTCGGTCACCACCCGCCCATTGTCGGCCATCGGACTTCACGGGCAGGTTAAAAATCGATCACTCATGGCTGTCTTTTTCGGTGTCCGGGCCTGTTCCGGGCCCGGACACCGGCCCGCTCAGCGTTCCGCGGCCACTGCGGCGGTGCGCGCCTGAGCCCGCACGACCCGCAGCGAGACGCCGGTCAGCGCGATGGCGATCACGAAGAGTGAGAGATGGAGGTACGGGTTGGCGATCGGCACGAAGCCGATGATCGCCACCGGGATCTGCACGACGGCGATCAGGCCGGCCAGCCACCAGCGGTTCCCGCCGCTCCACAGCAGGGCGGTCCAGATCGGCGCCGACACCACGACCAGCGTCAACGCGTCGAGGAGGGCGTGCATGTAGGTGTTGTGCACGGCGTTGTGGGCGAAGGCCTGCGCGGGCGAGGCGATCCACAGACCGGCGAGGACGAGGGCGAGTACGGCGGCGGCACGACGCATGGGGGTCCTCCAGCGTGTTGAGACCGTTGCTCTGAGTCATTTACGGTACGGACGGCGCGTCAGCCCCGTAAAGCCCCGGCGACGAAGTCGAACCCTTCGGGTATGCACCGCGACCAATATCCGAAGTTGTGCCGCCCCGGCCCCGTGATCATCCGGGCCGGCCGTTCGGGCAGCTCAGCGGCGAGATCCTGCACGTCGTCGAGAAGACCGTCGTCCTCGCCGCACCACAGGCCGACCGGTGTGCCACGAAGATGACTGACTGACGTGAATACCTCATCTCCTTTTCGCACGGCCGGCGAGAAGGCGGCGACGGCCTTGGCGAAACCGGGGAAGGCCTCGGCGAGGAGAAGGGAACCGTAGCCGCCCATCGACCAGCCCCACAGGGCGACGCGGGAGGTGTCGAAGCCGCGCGCGGCGCACCACCGGGGGAGTTCCTCGTGGACCATCCGCTGCGGGTCGTCGCCCTTGTCGGGCCGCCAGAAGAGGCGGTCGCCGGTGGCGCCGGCCAGGACGAACGGAGGCGCGCCCCGGCGTACGGCGTCGGTGAGGAAACGGCCCAGGCCCAGCCCGGGGAAATCGGCGGCGGTCTTGGAGCCGCCGTGCAGGATCAGGCAGACGGGCAGGCCGCGGCCGTCGCCGTGGCCCGCGGGCACGGCGGTGTAGAAATCGACCAGCCGGCCCCGGGCCCGGGAGTCGCGCCGGATCAGGCGCTCGTCGCCCACGGGAGCGTGCGGGACCACGGGCTCCGGATCACCCGATCGGCTACGGTAACCGGCCAATCCGGCAACTGCTGCGACTGTCGCCCCAATGCCTACGAATGTTCGTCGTCTCATCGCCACCCACAACGGTGATCGCCCACATTGCGTCACGTTCATAGGCTCACGATGTGCGCAGCGTCCTCCCCGTCCCCTCGCTCGATCCCCGCCGGCTGCGGCGGGCGGGTGTGGTGCTGGTCGCATTGGTGCTGCTGCTGAGCGGGTTCGGGCCGGCGCGGGCCGCCACGGCGTCCGCACGGGTGATGACGCGGACGCTCATGCTCGCGCGCGACGCCGACCGGCCGTTGCCGACCACGGTCTGGTATCCGTCGCCGCTCACCGGCCGGCACCCGCTGATCCTGTTCAGTC
This sequence comes from Actinoplanes sp. CA-131856, assembly GCF_050956135.1. Taxonomy (GTDB): domain Bacteria; phylum Actinomycetota; class Actinomycetes; order Mycobacteriales; family Micromonosporaceae; genus Actinoplanes. The sequence continues at coordinate 5,074,134 of NZ_CP191849.1, forward strand.
ACGGGCTGGGCGGGATGCCGTCCGACTTCGCGCCGTTGATCGCGGGCTGGGCCGAGGCTGGTTACGTGGTGGCGGCACCGGCCTATCCGCACACGAACCGCCGGGTCCGCCTCGTGCGAGCGGACGTGCGGTCGCAGCCCGCGGACGCCCTCTACGTCGCCGATCAGGTGCGGCGCCTGGCCGGCGTGCCCGGCGACGCGTTCTTCGGCCACCTCGACACGTCGCGCTGGGCGGCGGTCGGGTTCTCGGCCGGTGGTACGACGACACTCGGCCTCTTCGGCCCCCACCACGACCCGCGGCTGCGGGCGGGCGTCTCGGTCGCCGGCCGGGAAGCGCCGTTCGGGTTCGGTGGTCGTCCGGCCCCGTTGCTCTTCGTGCACGGCTCCCGTGACCAAGTGGTGCCCCTGGCCGCCGCCCGCCGGGCTTACGGTGCCGACCCGTGGCCGAAACGCTTCGTCACCGTCCGCCACGCCGGTCACGGTGAGTATCTGCGTCCCGGTAACTCTTCGTACGTCCGGATCTCCGGTCTGATTCTCGCCTTCCTGGCGGCCCAGCTGCCCGTGTCCCCGAGTTGAGGGTTTTCGGGAAGAGCCGTACGCGCGGTTGATCAACCCTGCCCGATCGGCCGGGTCAATACTCACCGTAGTGTTGCCTAGGCTGCGTTGGTGCATGTAACTCACGTCGCAGTGGCCGCAGCAGTTACTCTGAGTATTGCTGGTGTTTCTTACTCAGCGTTGAACCCGGAAGCTCTGAAGCAGAAGGCCCAGTCCGTGGCCGACCGGGCCACGTGCCGAACCGTGGACGCCGCGATCGTCGCCTACGTGGGTGTCAACGGCACCGCCCCGACCTCGATCACCGAGGTGGCCGACTACGTGAAGGGCGACATCTCCGCCTACCGCATCGTGAAGGGCCAGGCCGCCGGCCCCGGGTGCTGACTGTCGGCCCTCCTGCATGCCTTGACGGTTATATAACCGTAGTGGCATGGTGGGGGGCATGGATGCCTTTGCGGCCATCGCGGAGCCGACCCGGCGAAGGATCGTGGACGCTCTCCGGCTTCGTGAGTGCACGGTCTCCGACCTCGTGGAGCTGCTGGCGATGAGTCAGCCGGCCGTGTCCAAGCACCTCCGGGTCCTGCGGGAGGCCGGTGTGGTCGCCGTGCGTACCCGGGCTCAGCAGCGCATTTATCGCCTCGACCCGGAGCCCTTCCGGGAGCTGGACGCCTGGCTGGCGCCGTACCGCAGTCTCTGGACCCATCACCTGGCGGCGCTGGAGCGGCATCTCGGCGCGGCGGATCCCGACATCGAGGAGGAGCAATGACCGAGGAGACAGCCGGCGGCGCCGAGCTCGTCGCGGACGGCGGCGGGCAGTGGACGCTGGTGTTCGTGCGGGAGTTCCAGCACTCGCCGATGGTCGTGTGGGGTGCCCTCACCGAGCCCGAGCAACTCGATCGATGGGCGCCCTTCATCCCCGTACGCAATCTCGGGTCCTTGGGTGAGACGACCTTGACCATGGTGGACGGTGCGGCGCGGGAGGACACGCCGGCCGTGGTGACGCGGGCCGAGGCTCCGTCGATTCTCGAGTACTCGTGGGGCGGCGATCTGCTGCGGTGGGAGCTCGAGGAGATCCCGGGCGGGACCCGGCTGATCTTGCGGCATACTCTCTCGCACCCCGGCATGGAGGCCATGGTCGCGGCCGGGTGGCATCTGTGCGCCGCAGTGCTGCGGCGGCTGCTGGACGGGCGGCCGGTCGGGGTGATCCGCGGGTCCGACGCGAAGGACCACGGCTTCGAGGAGCTGCGCGAGGCGTACGCCAAACTATTCGCGATCTAGGTGCAACGTCCGGACGTCCCCGGTTGTCGTGAATGGTGACAACGGCGGAAGGACGGCGATGGCATCAAGCCCACGAGCGGGCTTCGACGATTTCGTGCGCACCCGGTCCACGGGCTTGCTGCGGATCGCCTACCTGCTGACCGGTGACCGGCACGCGGCCGAGGACCTTCTGCAAGAGGTTCTCGAGCAGATGTACGTCCGGTGGCGGCGCATCGAGGGCATGCCCGAGGCCTATGCGCGCCGTGCGCTGGTCAACCGGTCGACCAACCGCTGGCGCCGCCGCGCGCTGCGGGAGGAGATCTCGATCGAGGGGCACCTGGAGAGCCGCGTCGAGCCCGACCACGGCGACGACGTGGCGATCCGCGAGGCCGTGCTGGTCGCGCTCCGCGATCTGCCGCCCCGCCAGCGGGCCGCCGTCGTCCTGCGTTATCTCGCCGACCTGCCCGTCCACGAGGTCTCCGCGGCGCTCGGCTGCACGGAGGGCACGGTCCGGAGCAACGCCGCCCGCGGTCTGGACCGGCTCCGCGAGGTGCTCGGCCCGGCCGTCGTCCCGGACGGAGGAGAACGATGAGCGACACCGACATCCGACAGGCCCTGGCCCGCGCCACCGACCATCTCGAGGCACCGCCCGACCTCCTCGACCGGGTGCGCGCGGGCGGGAAGCGGCGCGTCGTGCGGCGCCGCACCGTCCTGGCCGGGGGCCTGGCCGCCGGCGTCGCCGGTCTGGCCTTCGCCACCCGCGTCCACCGGGCCCCCGACGTGCCCACCGCCACCCGGGGCGACCTCGCCGGCGATGCCGAGCTGCTCGAACGCGTGCGGGAGACCTGGCAGGAGATGGTCGGGCCGGGCGTCACCCGGATCCACTGGGCCGGGTCCACCCCGGCCGGCCCCGTCGCGCTCGTGGCCCAGCAGATCCAGGCCGCCTTCGACGCGCTCGGCTTCGTCGACTCCGACGGCGATCGGCTCCGTACCACGGGGAGCACCTTCCACGTCCCGCACGGCACCGTGCCGCCGGGCGCCGTGCTCGCCGGGCCGGACCGCGACGTGCTCGTCGTCGCGACCGCCGGGCGGGCGATCGAGTTCTCGCACGACTATCGTTTCGACGGCGACGGGCAGGTCCGGCGCACCTTCACCCCACTGCCCGCCGACGCCGACGGCATGGCGGTCCGGCGGTTCCCGGCGGCCGACGGGGTCGTGCGGATCGCGCTGCGCCAGGACGGCCAGGATCCGGCGGTGCCGCTGGCCAACCTGCACGACGTCGTCGACACCGGGGTGGCCGACAACCAGATCCCCGAGCGGATCGAGCGGGACATGCCCGGGTGGGAGCGGGCCGGCCGGGCCACGGTCGACGGGTGGGACATCGTCACCCTGCCCCGATACTCCGATCCGTACGGCTACCACGCCTGGACGGGACCCACCGAGTGGTACCTGCGTGCCGCCACCCCGGACGGGCGCCGCCTGGTCGTGCAGACCGTGGCCCTCGACGGCACCGCGCGCGTCTTCTGGATGCACGGCCGGGCCGCCGAGACGCCCACGCCGCACTATCTGGGCCTGCTGGAGGACGGCCTGGCGACCGAGGGGCCCGGCGGTCTGAGCATTTTCCACGCCCGGCTGCCGCAGCGCCTGGGCGTGGCGGTGGCCGCGCTCAACTGTGTCCTGCGCTACCGCGCGGCCGGCGGCTCCTGGCTGCCGGCGACCGGCCCGGCCGCGTTGCTCCCCGACGCCGCCACCGAGCTCGAGGTCACTCCGTCGCGGGGGCAGCCGGTCCTGGTCCCTCTGCCGTGAGAGACCGACGGCGGGGCACTAGGTTGGAACTCAGGGCGCTCGGAACTGGAGGCTGCGCATGGACGTCGTGATCGGGATCGACACCGGAACCACCGCGACGAAAGGGGTGGCGGCCGGGCCCGACGGGCAGTTGCGCGCGCTGGTCAGCGTTCACTATCCGCTCTCCGTGCCGGGGCCGGGCCGGGCCGAGCTCGACCCGGCCCACCTGCGCGACGCCGCGGTGAAGGCGCTGGTCGACGTGGCCGCCGCCTGCCACGAGCAGGGTGACCGGGTCATCGCGGTCAGCCTCAGCGCCTTCCTGCACGCGCTGGTGCCCATGGACGGCGACGGCGCGCCGCTCGGCCCGCTGGTCACCTGGGCCGACGGGCGGGCCGGCAAGCAGTGCGACGAGCTCATCGAGGCCGGGCTCGGCAAGAAGCTCCAGGGGCGAACGGGCACGCCCGTGCACCCGATGTCGCCGCTGACCAAGCTGGCCTGGTGGCGCGAGAACGACCCCGAGACCCTGCGCGCGACGCCGCGCTGGGGCGGGGTCAAGGAGCTCGTGCTGGCGGCCGTGGCCGACGAGCCGTTCCTGCTCGACCTGTCGGTCGCCTCGGGCACGGGGCTGTACGACATCCACGAGCGCCGGTGGGATCCCGAGGCGCTGGAGATCGGCGGGGTGCGGCCCGAGCAGCTGGCCGAGGTGGTGAGCACCACGCAGCGGCTGCGCCTGAGCGCCGAGGTGGCCCGCGCGGCCGGGCTCGACCCGGCCACCCCGCTCATCATCGGCGCCGCCGACGGGCCGCTGGCCAACCTGGGCGTGGGCGCCACGCCGGCCGGGGTGGCGGCCATCTCGCTCGGCACCAGCGGCGCGCTGCGCACGGTGGTCGACCGGCCCACGGCCGACAAGGCGGGGCGGCTGTTCTGCTACGCGCTCACCGACGACCGGTGGGTGATCGGCGGGGCCGTCAACAACGCCGGATCCGTCGTGCGCTGGGCCGGTGAGAGCTTCGCGGGCGGCTTCGAGCGCCCCGGGGCCGAGGGTGAGGACGCCGACGAGCGCGACGCCGCCCTGCTCATCGAGGCCCAGGGGGTCGCGCCGGGCAGCGACGGGCTGCTCTGCCTGCCGTACCTGCTGGGGGAGCGGGCGCCGTGGTGGCGTTCCGGCCTGCGCGGGGCCTATCTGGGGCTGCGGCGCGAGCACGGGCGGGCCCATCTGGTGCGCTCGGCCGTCGAGGGGGTCTGCCAGCAGCTCGCGCTGGTGCGCGACTCGTTCACGGCCGAGGGCATCCCGGTCACCGAGGTGCGGGCCACCGGTGGCGCGGTCGCCTCCGAGCTGTGGGTGGGGGTGCTCGCGGCCGCGCTCGACCTGCCCGTCTCGGTGGCCGACACCCCGGAGGGCACGGCGCTCGGCGCCTGCCTGCTCGCGCGGCACGCGCTGGGTGAGCTGCCCGATCTCGACCACGCGGCCGCGCTCGTCCCGATCGGTGAGCCGACCGTTCCGGACCCGGAGAACGCGGAGCTCTACGCCCGGCTGCGGCCGCTCATCGAGACGTCGGCGCTGGCCGTGCTCGACGTGGTGAAGGAACTCGACCGGCTCGCGCCGCAGCCGATCCCGGACACCGAAAAAGCGGTGAGCGACACCCCGCGTTGACGGCGCGGTGAGCCGTAGGAAAGCATGGCCCACGAGCGGTAGCGGAGGAACCCGGTGGAAATCCGGGACGGTCCCGCCACTGTGACCGGGGAGCGATCCGCCGAGAAGCCACGGCCGGCCAGGCCGGAAGGCGTGCGGGGAGCGCTGATCCGGGAGTCAGGAGACTCCGGCCGCTCGTGTCACTCATCGTGCGGGCGTGGACACCCGCACAGAAGGGATCCGCGTGACGCCGTACCCGTTCTCGGCCGTTGTCGGCCTGGCCGACCTGCGACTTGCGCTGCTGCTCACGGCCGTTTCCCCAGCCGTCGGCGGGGTGCTGGTCCGAGGGGAGAAGGGCACCGCCAAGAGCACGATCGTGCGGGCCCTGGCCGCCCTGCTGCCCGAGGTGGCGGTCGTGCGCGGCTGCCGGTTCGCCTGCGACCCGGCGGCGCCCGACCCCTCGTGTCCCGACGGGCCGCACGCGCCGGACAGCCCGCGTTACCGCCGGCCGGCCACACTGGTCGAGCTGCCGGTCGGCGCCACTGAGGACCGTGTCGTGGGCACGCTGGACATTCAGCGGGCGCTGGCCGACGGGGTCAAGGCGTACGAGCCGGGACTGCTCGCCGGGGCGCACCGGGGTGTGCTCTACGTCGACGAGGTCAACCTGCTCCCCGACCACCTGGTCGACCTGCTGCTCGACGCGGCCGCGATGGGCCGGGCCCACGTCGAGCGCGACGGGGTGTCGGTCAAGCACGCGGCCCGGTTCCTGCTGGTCGGCACCATGAACCCCGAGGAGGGCGAGCCGCGCCCGCAGCTCGTCGACCGGTTCGGCCTGGTGGTGACGGTGACGGCGCCCCGCGACGCGGCCGACCGGGCCGAGGTGGTGCGGCGGCGCCTGGCCTACGAGGCCGGCCCGGACGGGTTCGCGGCCCGCTTCGCCGGCGACGAGCGCGAGCTGGCGGCCCGGATCGCGGCCGCCCGCGAACGCCTGCCCCAGGTGGCGCTGCCCGACCACGAGCTCGACCGGATCGCCCGGGTCTGCCTGGCCTACGGTGTGGACGGCATGCGCGCCGACATCGTGGTCGCCCGGTGCGCGGTCGTCCTGGCCGCCTGGCACGGCCGCGACGTGGTGACCGCCGACGACGTCCGGGACGCGGCCCGCCTCGCCCTGCCGCACCGGCGCCGCCGCGACCCGCTCGACCCGCCCGGCACCGACGAGGAGAAGCTCGACGAGGCCCTGGCCGAGGCCGAGGCCCAACAGCAGGAGGCCGACCGCCAGGCGCAACAGCAGCCCGGCGACGACACCGACCCCGACGACGACCCGCCGCCTCCGGGCGGTGGCCCTGGCGACGGCGGCCCCGGCCCTGACGACCGTGGCCCGGCGCCGCAGCAGAAAGACGGCCCGCCGCCCCAGCAGACAGACGGCCCGGCGCCGCAGCAGAAAGACGGCCCGGCGCCGCAGCAGGACCAGGGCCAGCCACCCGCCGGCGGGCAGGAGCTGGGGGAACCGCAGCCGTCGCCGGCGGCGGCCGCGCCCTATCGCACCCGGAACCTGAGCATCGCCCGCCGCGGCACCGGTGGGCACGCCGGGAAGCGGTCACCGGCCTACGCGCGGCGGGGCCGGGTCGTCGGCTCGCGGGTGCCTCAGGGCAAGCTCGCGGGGGCTCCCCACCTGCCGGCGACCCTGCGCGCGGCCCTGCACCGGCGGGCCGGCGACGCGGCGGCCGGTGAGGTCGTGCACCCGCGTGACCTGCGCGAGGCGGTGCACGTCGGGCGCGAGGCGAACCTCGTGCTCTTCGTGGTGGACGCCTCGGGGTCGATGGCCGCGCGCAAGCGCATGACCATCGTCAAGACGGCGGTGCTGTCGTTGTTGCGGGACGCCTATCAGCGGCGGGACCGGATCGGGATGATCACGTTCCGGGGGCACGAGGCCGAGCAGGTGCTGCCGCCCACGTCCAGCCACGAGGTCGGCGTGATGCGGCTGGCGAGCTTGCGGACCGGAGGGCGTACGCCGCTGGCCGCCGGACTGCGCACAGCCGCGGCGACCATCGCCACCGAGCGCCGCCGCGACCCGCGCCGCCGGCCGTTGCTGATCGTGGTCACCGATGGCCGGGCGACCAGCGGGCCGGACCCGGTGACGATGGCGCCCGCGCTGGCCGGGGTGTCCACTGTGGTCGTCGACTGCGAGAGCGGGCCCATCCGGCTCAACCTCGCGGGCCGGCTCGCGACCGCCCTGGAGGCCGACCTCATGCCGCTGGACGCCCTGGAGATGAGAAGCGCCGCGGCGAGGAGAGCGGCGTGACAACGCCGGCATTCGACGCAATGGCCGGCATCGGGCGGTGGAGTGCCGCCGGGCCATCGGATCGGCCCGCGTCGGGGCGTCGGCATGGTGCGGGGTCGGCGTCGTCATCGGCACCGGGCCGGCGTGGCGGCGCTGGGGCGTCGGGCGCGTTGGGGCGGCGTGGTGGTGCTGGGCCGTCGGACACGTTGGGGCGGCGTGGTGGTGCTGGGCCGTCGGACACGTTGGGGCAGCGCGGTGGCGCTCGGACGTCGGGCACGTTGAGGCAGCGCGGTGGCGCTCGGGCGTCGGGCGCGGTGAGGCTGTGCGGTGGCGCTGGGCCGTCGGGCACGTTGAGGCAGCGCGGTGGCGCTGGGGAGTTGGGGCGTGGGAGCTGCCGTTCGGTTGTGGCGCTGAGGCCGGGCGTTGCGCATTCGGGGCGGGAAGGTGGCGCGCGAGGCCGGGTCGGTGGGCTGGACGCGTACGGAAGGAAGAGGTCTGTCTGATGCCGCAAGGGAAAGTGGCCAGCGTGCCCGATGACGGGCTGACGACGCGGCAGCGGCGGCGGCAAGCTGTGCTCGCTGTGCACACGGGGCACGGCAAAGGGAAGTCCACGGCGGCGTTCGGGATGGCGCTTCGGGCGTGGAGCGCGGGCTGGCCCGTCGGGGTGTTCCAGTTCGTCAAGTCGGAGAAGTGGCGCGTCGGTGAGGAGGCCGCGCTCAAGGCGCTCGGCGCCACCGGTGGGGCGCCCGTCACCTGGCACAAGATGGGCGAGGGCTGGTCGTGGATTCAGCGGGCCGGCACCGAGCGCGACCACGCGGCCGAGGCGGCCGAGGGCTGGGCCCAGATCAAGCGTGATCTCGCGGCCGAGACGCACAAGTTCTATGTGCTGGACGAGTTCACCTACCCGCTCAAGTGGGGTTGGGTCGATGTCGACGACGTCGTGGCCACGCTGAACGAGCGGCCGGGCACCCAGCATGTGGTGATCACCGGGCGGGACGCGCCGGCGGCGCTGCTCGACGCGGCCGATCTGGTCACCGAGATGACGAAGGTCAAGCATCCGATGGACGCGGGGCGCAAGGGACAGCAGGGCATCGAATGGTGAGCATTCCCCGCGTCGTCATCGGCGCGCCGGCCTCGGGGCACGGCAAGACGACGGTGGCGACCGGGCTGCTGGCGGCCTTCGCGCGGCGCGGCGTGCCGGTGGCGCCGTTCAAGGTCGGGCCCGACTACATCGATCCGGGCTACCACGCTCTGGCCGCGGGCCGTCCGGGACGCAACCTCGATCCGGTGCTGGTGGGCGAGGAACGGATCGGGCCGCTGTTCGCCCACGGCAGCCACGGGGCCGAACTGGCCGTCGTCGAAGGCGTGATGGGGCTCTACGACGGGCGGACCGGCGCGGGCGAGACCGGGTCGACGGCACAGGTCGCCGGTCTGCTCGAAGCCCCGGTGATCCTCGTGGTCGACGCGGCCGCCCAGGGGCGCTCGATCGCCGCGCTCGTGCACGGTTTCCGCAGCTTCGGCACGGTGCGGCTGGCCGGGGTGATCCTCAACCGGGTCGGCTCCGACCGGCACGAGTCGATCCTGCGTGAGGCCTGCGAAGAGGTCGGCACGCCGGTTCTCGGTGCGCTGCGCCGGGCCGACGCGGTCGCCGCGCCGTCACGCCATCTGGGCCTGGTGCCGGCGGCCGAGCGGCGGGCCGAGGCGCGGGCCTCGGTCGACGCGCTCGCCTCGCTGGTCGCCGCGTCGGTCGACCTCGACGAGGTGGCCGCGATCGCCGCCTCGGCGCCGCCGCTCTCCGCGCGGGCGTGGGATCCGGCGTCGGCTTCGCCTTCCGCCGGCCGTCCGGTGGTCGCGCTCGCGGGTGGTCCGGCTTTCTCCTTCGCGTACGCCGAGACGGCCGAACTCCTGGCCGGAGCCGGCGCCGAGGTCGTGACGGTGGACCCCCTGCGGGACGAGACGCTGCCCGCGGGCACGCGGGCGCTGGTGGTCGGCGGCGGCTTCCCCGAGGTGTACGCGGCCGAGCTGTCGGCGAACGAACCCTTGCGGGCGTCGGTGCGGGCCCTGGCCGCGAGCGGAGGCCCGATCGTGGCCGAGTGCGCGGGCCTGCTCTGGCTGTGCCGCAGCCTCGACGGCGCCGAGATGTGCGGCGTGATCGACGCCGAGGCGGCCATGACCCCGTCGCTGACCCTGGGCTACCGCGACGCCGTGGCGCTGGCCGACAGCCCGCTGGCCCCGGCCGGCACCAGGGTGACCGGCCACGAGTTCCACCGGACGACGGTGCACCCCCGCTCGGGCCTGCTCCTGTCCCCGGCCGCGGGCGCGGCCTGGCAGTGGCGGGGAGCCGACCCCGAGGGCTTCGCCACCCCCACGGTCCACGCGTCCTACCTGCACCTGCACTGGGCCGGCAACCCCGGAATCGCCGACCGCCTCGTCAGCTCGCTCACCTGACATGCCCGCCCACCTGGTGGTGGGGCTCGGGGCCCGCCGCGACACGGACGTGGCCGTTCTCCGGGCCGCGGTCGACGAGGTGCTGGCCGCGGCCGGGATCGCGGCGGGGGCGGTCGGGGTTCTGGCCACTGTCGAGCGGCGGGCCGGTGAATCCTCCGTACGGCGGCTGGCCCTTGACCTGGGGTGGCGCCTGGTCGGGCTGTCGCCGGAGGAACTGGCGGGGCAGGACGTGCCGCATCCGAGCGCGGTGGTGGCGGCGGCCGCCGGGACGCCCAGTGTGGCTGAGGCGGCGGCTCTCTGTGCGGCCGGGCCCGGGGCGGCTCTGGTCGTACCCAAGACGGTCTTCTCGTCCGTGACCGTCGCCGTCGCCCGTGGGTGAGGTCAGTGCAGCCGCAGCTCGCCCTCGGCCACGATCAGGCCCGAACCCGACAGCCGCACCCGGTCGCCGGTCACGTCGACCCGGAGACGGCTCGGGCGTCCCAGATGGTGGCCCTGCTCGATGAACACGGGCTCGCCGGCCGGCACGCGTCCCGAGCGCACGAGGGCCACCGCCAGCGGGCCCGCCGCCGTGCCCGTCGCCGGGTCCTCGGCTATGCCCACCGTCGGGTTGAAGAAGCGGGTGTACGCGGCGGCGTCGTCGCCCTCGGTCGTGTAGAGGTAGCAGCCCTCGCCGCCGGCCTCGGCCAGCAACGCGGCCAGGTCTTTGTCACGGGCCACGGCCGCGTCCACCGCGGCGCGGGAGACGATCGGGACCAGCAGATGGCCGACGCCCGTGGACACCACCTGGGCCGTGGCCACCTGTTCCGGGGCGAGGGTCAATGCGTCGGCCAGCCTCGCGGTGTCGGTGAATTCCTTGCCGTACGACGGCGCGCCCTGGTCCATGACGACCCGGACCCGGGTGTCGCGCAGGATCTCGACGTCGAGGATCTCGGCGCCGATCCGCTGGCGCATCGTCACGGCCGGCTGGTCGCCGGTCAGGCCCTGGTCGGCGAGCCACAGCCACGCGCCGAGCGCGTTGTGCCCGGCCCCGTCGACCTCGGCGCAGGCCGGGGTGAACGAGCGCAGCCGCCAGTCGGCGCCGTCCTCGTCCGGCTTCAGCAGGAACGTCGTCTCGGACTGGTTGAACTCGCGGGCGATGGCCCGCATCTGTGGCACGGTCAGGCCGTCGGCGCCGGGGACGAGCGCAAGCGGGTTGCCGGTCAAGGGCCGGTCGGCGAAGACATCGACGAAGAAGAATCGGGTCATGGCCGCCATTATCGACGGATGCCGTTGCCCGGAGCACGGTCGAGGACGATGCCGAAGTGGTCACGGTAGGCGGCCAGGAGCGCCTCGTCGCTCTCCAGCGGTGTCTCCGAACGGGTCTCGCCGTTCGTACGGATGAGGGTGCGCCCGCTGATCGAGACGCGGCCGTCACCGTCGAGCCGGGAGCAGACCGGGCCGTGGGTGAAGTGCGACCCGGGTGAGGTGCTGTGGCGTCCGAACCCGACGTCGGCCAGCCACGGCCCGTCCCCGTCGGCCGTGTGCACCAGCAGCGCCAGATGGTCGAAGGGCGGGCCGAGCAGCTCGGGTGTCCGGTACACCCGGGCGGCGGCCCGCACCACCGAGTAGCCGAGCGCCTCGAGCACTATCGCGAAGGCGCCGTTGAGCTCGTAGCAGAAGCCGCCCCGCCGCCGCCGGACGATCTTGTCGAAAAGGTCGTCCGGCGCCAGCGAGATCGGCTCGTCCAGGTGGATGCCGAGGTTCTCGAACGGCACGGTCTCCTGATGGGCCCGGTGCATCTCGCGAAGGGTGGCCGATCGCCGCACACCGATCCGGTCCAGGTAGGCGTCCACATCCATCCGGACAGTCAACCCTCAGGTGATCCTCGACGTCCACAGCATCTTCCACGTGACCGGCCCGACCACGCCGTCGACGGAGATCCGGGCCGACCGCTGGAACGCCTTCACCCGGGCCTCGGTGGCCGGGCCGAAGTCACCGTCGACGCCCAGGCGGGGTGTTCCGCGCTCGTTCAGGCGTGTCTGCAAGGTCTTCACCGCCGGGCCCCGGGATCCGCGCTTCAGCGTGCCGGGGAACGCGGGGAAGGAAGCCGGCGCCGTGGACCTGTCCGTGGCGATCCCCCAGGGCCGCGCCGAGTCCTCGGCCGCCGCGCTCTGCAGGATGGACACGTGGATGTGGTGGGTGTGCGGGTTCGCGCCCTTGTACCGGTGGGGCCGGAATCCGCGGCTGCGGCTGTAGATCAGGCGGTTCCAGATGACGTAGTTGCAGGCCGGGTGCCTCTTGACCGCGTTCACCAGCGTCATCGGGCTGATGCCGTCCTTGTCCGTGTCGATGGCGTTCACGGAGCGGCGGCCGTTGGGGTTGTGGTCCGATCCGCGCTCCAGGTGATCCTGGTCCCCGATGGACCCGTCGGAGGTCCGGTCGCGGTTCGGCCACTTCTGGTCGATCTCGGCGCGGAGGCGGGCCAGCGACCGGGCGAGATGCCAGGACGCGGTGCGCAGGGCCGGACCGGCCGCGGCGCCGGGGCCGTCGTCCGGGATCAGCGTCATCCGGGCCTCGTCGGCCGTCGACTCGTCGGCGTCGTCCGGGTCGAAGGCGGCGCGGAGTTCCGCCTCGGTGAGCTCGTCGCCGATCAGCGACTCGGTGTCGCCGTCCTCGGCCCAGGGTGTGACATCCAGTTCCAGTTCGGTATCCATGGAACGCAGATTCGTGCGCCCGTCCCATGGTCACGCCGAATTCGGACGACATCGGCCGCGACCGGTCGGGTCTGCGACATGACCGGCGCGGTTGTCGTCCGGCGGACATCGCCCGTGGAGGCCGTGGCTAGCCTGAGACCGGGCGATGCCGGAACGGAGTGAGCGGATGTCGGACCCGTACGCCGAACTGCCCGACCCGGCCCGGGCGAGTGGCCTCGACGGCCTGGCCGAACAGCTGCGCTCGCTCAAGGTGTGGGCCGGCGACCCCTCGTACGCGACGATCATGGAACGGGTGAACGCGGGCTGGGCCGCCACCGGCCGGCCGGCGAGCGAGCTGGCGATCCGGTCCACCGTCGCCCACTGCTTCCGGCCCGGCCGCCGGCGCCTCAACACCAGCCTGGTCATCGCGATCGTCGAGGCGTTGCACCCGGACACCGGATATGTGGCGCAGTGGCGTCAGGCCCTGCGGGTGATCGGCGGCGAGACCCGGGCCGCATCGCAGGTCCGCGTCCAGGACAGCCTGCCGCGCGGCCGGGCGGCGTTCACCGGCCGGACCGCCGAGCTGGACCACCTCGGCGCCGTTCTGACCGGCGGGGTGATCGCGACGATCGAGGGCATGGCCGGGGTGGGCAAGACCGAGCTGGCCCTGCACGCCGCCCACCGGGCCGACCGGCGGGCGCCGTTCGACCAGGTGCTCTTCGTCGACCTGCGGGGCTTCCACCACGACCCGGCCCAGCCACCGGCCGATCCGGCCGCCGTCCTCGACGGCTTCCTGCGCCTGCTCGGCGTGCCCGGCCACCGGATGCCGCACGGCCTCGCGGCCCGGGTGGCCCTCTACCGCCGGCGTCTGCACGGCTCCCGGGTCCTGGTCGTCCTGGACAACGCGGCCGGCGCCGACCAGGTCCGCCCGCTGGTGCCGGGCACCCCGGGCAGCCGCACCCTGGTCACCAGCCGGCGGCACCTGGGCCTGAGCCCGGCGGCCGGCCTGACCGTCGGCGTGTTCACGCCGGAGGAGGCGGTCGCCCACCTGACCGCGGCCCTGCCCGGCGCCGATCCGCACGTCGCGCGCCGGATCGCCCGTGGCTGCGGCTACCTCCCCCTGGCCCTCGACCTGATCGCCGGGCACATTCGCGGTACGCCGGGCTGGACCCTGGCCGAGCACGCCGACCGGCTCGACGAACGCCGGCACGACCATCGGCTCGACTCCGGCGTCGAACTCGCCCTGTCCCTGTCCTACCGCGACCTGCCCGAGGACCGGCAACGGCTGATGCGCCTGCTCGCGCTGCACCCGGGCCACGACTTCGACGCCTACGCGGCGGCCGCGCTGACCGGCACCGACCCGCGGGCCGCCGAGGCCGGGCTGGCTCAGCTCCACGGCGACCACCTGCTCCAGCCCACCGGCCCGAGCCGCTACACGTTCCACGATCTCGTACGGGCGTACGCCGTCGCCCAGGCCCGCGACCACGATCCGCCGGGAGAACGCCGGACCGCGCTGGCCAGGATGTTCGGCCACTACCTGGCCACCACCGCGGCCGCCATGAACACCCTGGAGCCGGCCCGGGCCCGGCCGCGCCCGCTCCCACCCGGCGTCCCGGTCCCCGACCTGACCAGTCCCGGCGACGCCATCGCCTGGCTGGAACACACGACCCGTTTCGCCCGCACGCTGTTCGCCGCCTGAGGAACCGATTCCTTCCGGCCCGCTCGCGGGTCGATATCGGCATGGACGTGATGAGAGAGATGTACACCCGCTGGGCGGCCGGCGACATGGGCCGGGACAAGGCCGCGGGCGTGCCGGTGCTGCTGGCGACGTACCGGCTGGCCCCGGCGTTCCGGTTCCCGGCGCAGATCGAGGACGCGGTCACCGCGTACCGGTGGGTGGCGGACCGGACGGGCGCGGTGGCGCTGGCCGGCGACTCCAGCGGCGGTGGACTGGCCGTGCGGGCCCTCATCGAGCAGTACCTGCCGCCGGCCTCCATCCAGTGCGGCGGCGACGAGACCGGCCGCGGCGACAGCGAGCGCCTCGCGGAGCTGACCGGCGCCCGGCTGGACGTCGTCGAGGGGCAACTGCACACCTTTCAGATGGCGGCCGGTGCTGCTGCGGGAGGTGCTGACCTTCTCCGCGGCCGAGACGGGCGAGGCGCTGGGCATGACGGTGCCGGCGGTGAAGAGCGCCCTGCAACGGGCCCGGGCCCGGCTGGCCGAGGTGGCGCCGGACCGTGACGACGTGCTGGACGCGTCCTCGCCGCGCGCCCGGGAACGGCGACCGAGGCGAACGGCCAGCCGGCCGCGATGGCGTGGTTGCGCGGGGAGCCGTACGGCGTGGCGGTCCTGACTGTCACCGGGGAGGGAATCCTGGTCGTCACGCTGTTCGGGGTAGGTTTCTGCGGTGGATGGGAAGCAAGGTTCGCGGCTGCACGTGGGTTGCGCGATGTGGACGCACAAGGCGTGGGAGTTCTCGGCGGTTCCGGACAGGCTGAAGGCGTACGCCGAATGGTGTGACGCGGTGGAGGGGAACACGACCTTCTACGCCACGCCGAGCCGCGAGACCGTGACCGGATGGGCCGCGCAGACGCCGGAGGACTTCCGGTTCGTCCTCAAACTGCCGAAGCCGGTCACCCACGACCATCGGCTCGGGCGAGGTGGCGACGAGGATCTGGCCCGCTTCCTGCACGCGATCGAGCCGCTGGGGAAGCGGGTCCACGCGCTGTGGGTGCAGCTGCCGGGATCGTTCGGGCCGGGCGACCTGGACGTGCTGGCCGCCTTCCTGGGGCGGCTGCCGGCGGCGTACGACTACGCGGTCGAGGTCCGGCATCCGGGCTTCTTCGAGGACCCGGGGGCGCTGGAGGACGTGCTGGGACGGGCGGGCGCCGAGTGGGTGCCGTTCGACACGACGGTGATGTTCGCGAGCCCGCCCACCAGCGACATGGAGCGCGACGCCTGGATGAAGAAGCCACGAATGCCACGCCGGACGAGGGCGCTGACCGCGCGGCCGATCGTGCGCTATCTGGGCCGCGACGACATGGCCCGCACGGTCGAGGGCTGGCAGCCGTGGGTGGAGGTGGTCTCGGGGTGGTTGAAGGAGGGCCGCTCACCGACCGTCTTCATCCACACCCCGGACAACGTCGAGGCTCCGGCCTTGGCCCGCCGCTTCCACGAGGAGGTGCGGCGGCGCACGCCGGGTCTGGCTCCGCTGCCCGAGCCGGTGCCGACCACCCTTTTCTGAGCTCACACTCTAAGCGTCCGGGTCCTCCTGGTAGCGGGCTCCGCCCGAGGATTCCTCGGTCAAGGGGCGGGCGCCGCCCTCGGGTGGGCCGGCGACCGACTGGGTGCCCGCCGCCAGTTCGGGGAACTTGGCGTCGAAGGCGGGGCGCTCCGAGCGGATCCGGGGCATGCGGTCGAAGTTGCGCAGCGGGGGCGGGGACGATGTGGCCCACTCCAGGCTGTTGCCGTGGCCCCAGGGGTCGTCCACCGTGACCAGCTGGCCGACCTTGTAGGACTTCCAGCAGTTGTAGATGAACGGCAGCGTGGCCAGGCCGAGCACGAACGAGCCGACAGTGGAGAACGTGTTCAGGAACGTGAAGCCGTCCGACGGCAGGTAGTCGGCGTAGCGCCGCGGCATGCCCTCGGTGCCGACCCAGTGCTGCACCAGGAACGTGCTGTGGAAGCCGATGAAGGTCAGCCAGAAGTGGACCTTGCCGAGGCGGTCGTCGAGCATGCGGCCGAACATCTTCGGGAACCAGAAGTAGATGCCGGCGAAGACGGCGAACACGATCGTTCCGAACAGCACGTAGTGGAAGTGGGCCACCACGAAGTACGAGTCGGAGACGTGGAAGTCGATCGGCGGTGAGGCCAGCAGCACGCCGGACAGGCCGCCGAACAGGAACGTCACCAGGAAGCCGATCGCGAACATCATCGGCGTCTCGAAGCTGATCTGGCCGCGCCACATCGTGCCGATCCACACGAAGAACTTCATGCCCGTGGGCACGGCGATCAGGAAGCTGAGCAGGCTGAAGAACGGCAGCAGGACCTGGCCGGTGGCGAACATGTGGTGGGCCCACACCGACATCGACAGGGCCGCGATCAGCAGGGTGGCCGAGACCAGGCCCTTATATCCGAAGACCGGCTTGCGGCTGAATACCGGGATGACCTCGGTGATGATGCCGAAGAACGGCAGCGCCACGATGTACACCTCGGGGTGGCCGAAGAACCAGAACAGGTGCTGCCAGAGCATCGGCCCGCCGGTCTGCACGTCGAAGACGTGCGCGTCGAGCACCCGGTCGGCCATGAGCGCGAACAGCGCGGCGGCCAGGAACGGGAAGACCATGATGACCAGCAGGCTCGTCACCAGGATGTTCCACGTCATGATGGGCATGCGGAACATGGTCATGCCGGGGGCGCGCAGCGTCAGGATCGTGGTGATCATATTGACGCCGCCCAGGATGGTGCCGAGACCGGAGAGGGCCAGGCCGACCGCCCACATGTTGCCGCCGATGCCGGGGGAGTGCAGCGAGTCGCTCAGCGGCGTGTAGGCGAACCAGCCGAAGTCGGCCGCGCCGCCGGGCAGGACGAAGCCCGAGATGGTCAGCGTGCCGCCGAACAGGAACAGCCAGTACGCGAACGCGTTGAGGCGTGGGAACGCGACGTCGGGGGCGCCGATCTGGATCGGCACCACGAAGTTGGCGAAGGCGAAGACGATCGGCGTCGCGAAGAACAGCAGCATGACCGTGCCGTGCATGGTGAACAGCTGGTTGTACTGCTCCGGGGAGAGGATCTGCATGCCCGGGCGGGCCAGCTCGGCCCGCATGATCAGCGCCATCAGTCCCCCCACCAGGAAGAAGCCGAAGGCGGTGACCAGGTACATGATCCCGATCTGTTTGGCGTCGGTCGTGCGCAGCGTGCGGGCGAAGGCCGAGCCGCGGAACGTGCGCCGCACCGGGTAGGGCCGGGTGACGATCGGCTTGGGCGCGACGGACGTCATGGGGAGTTCCCCCCTCGTGGGATCGATGCTTTGCTCAGAGTAGGACCGCCCACCCCCAGTGGTCCATCAGGATGGTGCATCGATGCTTGACGATCATGACCGTCGTGCCCTGGATGACATCGAACGGCATCTGGCGAGCGAGGACCCCGCCCTGAGTGCCCACTTGACCCCGCCGCAAACGCGGCGATTCCCCGCCGTCTTCTTCCTCTGCGCGTGCCTCTACATCTGCGCGCCGCTGGCCAAGCTCCTGTTCGGCTGGACCGGTCTCGAGATCGTCGCCGCGGCCTTCGTGGTCGCGGTGGTGGCGGTGACCGTCCACCGCCGTCGCCGCTAGCGGGCCTTCTCCAGCGAGTCGCGCAGGTTCGTCGCGCGCAGGGCCGCGTTGATGCCGAGCCAGCGCAGCGGCTCGGGCTCCCACCGGCGGGAGCGGTGGCCGACCCACGGCAGCGACGTCAGCTCGGTGCCGGCGCCGCGGATCAGGTCGGCCAGCGTGCGGCCGGCCAGGTTGGCCGCGGCCACGCCGTCGCCCACGTAGCCGCCGGCCCAGGCGATGCCGTCGTGCAGGCCGACCGAGGGCATCCAGTCGCGGGGAATGCCGAGCGGTCCACCCCAGCGGGCGGCGATCTCGGGGCGGACGCCGAACATCTGCTCCAGGGTGTCGCGCAGCGAGTCGAACACGGCCGGCACCTGGTCGTAGCCGGGCTCGATGCGCGATCCGAAGTGGTACGGCGCGCCGCGCCCGCCGAAGGCGAGCCGGTCGTCGGCCGTCCGCTGACCGTAGATGATCATGTGGCGCTCGTCGGTGAAGGTCTCCCGGCGCGCGAGGCCGACGCGGTCCCAGAACGACGAAGGAAGCGGCTCGGTGGCGATCATCAGGCTGTAGACCGGCGCCAGCGCGCGCCGGTAGCCGTCGAGCTGGGCCGTGTAGCCCTCCAGGGCCCGCACGACCGTCCCGGCGGTGACGACGCCGTGGTCCGTGACGACGCGGCCGCGGGCTATCCGCCGTACCCTCGTGCCTTCGAAGATCTTGACCCCGCGCCGCTCGACCGCCTCGGCCAGACCGCGCACCAGCCGGGCCGGATGGAGGGCGGCGCAGTCGGGGCTGTAGACGCCGCCGAGCACGCCGGTGGCGTCGCAGATGGCGCGGGCCTCGGCGGCCTCGATGAAACCCGGGCTGTTGCGGGCCCGGCGGAGCTGCGCGGCAGATCGTACGAGGGAAATGGTCCCGCCCTTGGCGTAGTGGCAGTCGATGCCCTCGGCCGCCGCGGCCCGGCCCACCTCATCCACCGCACCGGCCAATGCAGAATGCATCGCCGCCGCCCGAGCCGCGCCGTAGCGGCGGGCCAGCTTCGCCTCCGGCACCGGGAACAGCCCCGAGGCCCAGCCGCCGTTGCGCCCGGAGGCGCCGAAGCCGCAGTAGCGCGACTCCAGCACCACGATGGACAGCGACGGCGCGGCCTGGGAGAGGTAATAAGCCGTCCACAGGCCGGTGTAGCCCCCGCCCACGATCGCCACGTCGGCCGCGAGGTCGCCCGGCAACGCGGGGCGCTCCGCCAGAGGGCCGAGAGTGGACAACCAGAAGGACGGCGTCATCGAGTTCCCCAGGCGTAGGTCTGTTTGGCCAGTTTCAGGTACATGAACGTCTCGCACACGGCGACGCCCTTGATCGTGCGGACCTTCTCGTTGAGCAGGTCGAGCAGGTGCTCGTCGTCGGTGCAGACCAGCTCGACCAGCAGGTCGAAGCCGCCCGCGCAGATCACCACGTAGTCGACCTCGGGGATGGCGGCGATCTCGTCGGCGATCGCGCGCAGATCGCCGTTGACCTTCAGCCCGACCATGGCCTGCCGGGCGAAGCCGAGCGTCAGCGGATCGGTCACCGCCACGATCTGCATGAGGCCACCGTCGAGCAGGCGCTGGACCCGCTGGCGTACCGCCGCCTCGGACAATCCGATCGTCTTGGCCAGCGTCGCGTACGACATCCGCCCGTCACGCTGAAGGTGCTCGATGATCTGCTTGTTGATCTCGTCAAGTGCCACGTCCGCCGTCACGCCGCGATTCTTCCCGCCGGCGGCGGCCGGGGCAATCGCCCGGATGGGCTCGGCGTTCGGCATACCTGCGTTTATCGCAGAGTTGATCGCTCTTGACAAGCTTTTCCCGCGCGAAGAGGCTCTGACGACACGGTTTCAGTGATCGGGAGGGTTCTTCATGCGCATCCTGACCGTCGGCGCCGGGGGTGTCGGCTCCGCCGCCGCCGGCATCGCCGCCCGCCGCGACTTCTTCGACCTGTTCGTCATCGCCGACTACTCCCTGGAGCGGGCCGCCGCCTGCGTGTCCGACGATCGTTTCGTGGCGGCCCAGGTCGACGCCTCGTCCTCGGAGGCGGTGGCCGCGCTGTGCCGCGAGCACGGCATCACGCACGTGCTCAACGCCGTGGATCCCCGCTTCGTCATGCCCGTTTTCCGCGGCGCCCTGGACGCCGGCGCCGACTATCTCGACATGGCGATGTCGCTGAGCACGCGCGACGGCGTCAAGCTGGGCGACGAGCAGTTCGCCGGCGCCCCGCAGTGGGAGGAGGCGGGCCGGCTCGCCCTGGTCGGCATCGGCGTCGAGCCCGGCCTGTCCGACATCTTCGCCCGGTACGCGGCCGACCACCTGTTCTCGCACATCGACGAGATCGGCGTCCGCGACGGCTCCAACCTCGTCGTCGACGGCTACGACTTCGCCCCGTCGTTCTCCATCTGGACGACCATCGAGGAGTGCCTCAACCCGCCCGTCGTCTACGAGCGCGACCGCGGCTGGTACACCCTCGAACCGTTCAGCGAACCCGAGATCTTCGACTTCCCGGGCGGCATCGGCCCGGTCGAGTGCGTCCACGTCGAGCACGAGGAGGTGCTGCTCATCCCGCGCTGGGTCGACGCCGGAAAGGTCACCTTCAAGTACGGTCTGGGCCGCGAGTTCATCGACGTCCTCAAGACCCTCCACAAGCTCGGCCTCGACCGCACCACCCCGGTCCCGGTCGGCGGCGTGTCCGTCTCACCGCGCGACGTGGTGGCGGCCGTCCTCCCCGATCCGGCCACGCTCGGCGACCGGATGACCGGCGTCACCTGCGCCGGCACGTGGGTCAAGGGGCTGGACAAGGCCGGAAAGCCGCACGAGGTCTACCTCTATCACCTCGTCGACAACGAGTGGTCGATGCGCGAGTACGGCTCCCAGGCCGTCGTTTGGCAGACCGCCGTCAACCCGGTCATCGCCCTCGAGCTCCTGGCCGCCGGCACCTGGGCCGGCAAGGGCGTCCTCGGCCCGGAAGCCTTCGACCCGCAACCCTTCCTCGGCAAGCTCGCCGAGTACGGAAGTCCTTGGGGTCAAAGGCCTTAGAAGTACGAGTCCACGAAGGAGCACCGGGCACCCATAGGCGAGCTCACCGTCTGGTCACGGCCGTTGCGCCACTTTCGCGCGGGGCGCGGGGTTGCGCAACGGCCGAACCGTCAGGGGGTCAGCCCAGGCTGTGCATGACGTGCTTGAGGCGGGTGTAGTCCTCCAGGCCGTACACCGAGAGGTCCTTGCCGTGGCCGCTGTGCTTGAACCCGCCGTGCGGCATCTCGGCCACCAGCGGGATGTGGCAGTTGACCCACACGCAGCCGAAGTCGAGGCGCTGGGTCATGCGCATGGCGCGGCCGTGGTCCCTGGTCCAGACGGAGGAGGCCAGGCCGTACTCGACGCCGTTGGCCCAGCGGACCGCCTCGTCCTCGTCGGTGAACCGCTGGACCGTGATGACCGGGCCGAACACCTCGTCCTGAATGATCTCGTCGGTCTGGCGCAGGCCGGAGACGACCGTGGGGGAGTAGAAGTAGCCCCGGTCGCCCACGCGGGCGCCACCGGCGCTCAGGACCGCGTGGTCGGGCAGGCGGTCGACGAAGCCGGAGACCCGGTCGAACTGGCGGGCGTTGTTCAGCGGGCCGTAGAGCACGTCCTCGTCGTCGGCGGCGCCGGTCTTGGTGCCCTTGGCCGCCTCGGCCAGGGCCGCGACGAAGTCTTCGTGGATCCGCGGCCCGGCCAGCACCCGGGTCGCCGCCGTGCAGTCCTGGCCGGCGTTGAAATATCCGGCCTCGGCGATCGCGGCCGCGGCCGCCTCCACGTCGGCGTCGTCGAAGACCACGACCGGCGCCTTGCCGCCCAGCTCGAGGTGGGTGCGCTTGAGGTCGGCCGACGCGGCGCTCGCCACCTCCATGCCGGCCCGGACCGAGCCGGTGATCGACACCATCTGCGGGGTCTTGTGGGTGACCAGCGCCCGGCCCGTGTCGCGGTCGCCGACGACCACGTTGAACGCGCCCGCGGGCAGGAACTCGGCCGCGATCTCGGCCAGCATCACCGTGGTGAGCGGGGTCGTGTCCGACGGCTTGAGGACGACCGTGTTGCCGGCCGCGAGCGCCGGGGCGATCTTCCAGACGGCCATCATGAGCGGGTAGTTCCACGGGGTGACCTGGGCGACCACGCCGATCGGCTCGCGGCGCACGTAGCTCTCGTAGCCGTTCAGGTATTGCCCGGCCGAGCGGCCCTCGAGCAGCCGCGCGGCACCCGCGAAGAAGCGCAGCTGGTCGACCGCCGGCGGCAGCTCCTCGCTGGCGGTCAGGCCGAGCGGCTTGCCCGTGTTCTGCGACTCGGCCTTGACCAGGTCGTCCGCGCGCTTCTCGACGGCGTCGGCGAACTTGAGCAGGGCCTGCTGGCGCTCGCTGGGCGTGGTGTCACGCCAGGTCTCGAAGGCCTTGGCGGCGGCCTCCATGGCCCGGTCGACGTCGGGCTGGCCGGAGACGGGAGCGGACGCGAACACCTCGCCGGTCGCGGGATCGATGAGGTCTTCGTATCGGCCCTCGGCCGGCGCGGCCGACTCGCCGCCGATGAAGTTGTGCAGCACGGTCTTGGCGGTCACACGGTCTCCAGACGCAGGATCTCCACTGTTTGGGTGCCATCTTCCCACTGATTCCGTAGCTGACAAGAGGGTCAGGCGACTCGTTCCGTGCGGGTTAGGGTGGGCGGTGGTCAAGATCAGGGTGCTCGCGGCGGCGTTGGTGTTCGGGATGGTCGCGGCGCTCGTCAAGGGCGACGACGGCGGTGTGCGGGACACGATCGGGAACCTCAGCACGCCGTGGCTGCTGGTGGCGTTCGTCCCCGGGATGTTCGCGCGCTCGGTGCCGCGCGGCGCGGTCGTGGGGCTGGTGTCGACGCTGGTGGCGCTGCTCGGGTTCTACGTGGTGGTCACGCTGACGCTGGACGATCAGATGCCGGACATGCGGGAGCACTTGCTGCACGTGCTGCGGCTGAACCGGCGCTGGATCTGGTCGGGCCTGCTCAGCGGCCCGGTGATGGGCGCGGCCGGCGCCTGGCTCGGCCGGCGGGCCCTGCTGCCGGTCACGGCGGTGCTGCTGATCCTGGAGCCCATCGTGATCGTCGCGGCCCGGGTCGTGCCGGGGTGGCGCTCGGTAATCCACTGGACGCTGGACCCCCGGCCGTACGTCATCGAGCTCGTCCTCGGCGTGGCCCTGCTGCTCAGCAGCATCCGCCGGCGTCGCCCCGCCACACCACGCGACCTTCCTCGACCGCCGCGACCGCGATGACCGAACCGCTACGGGGCCTGGAATGTCCCTATAGGTTCTGTCAGGCGGCGGGGGCAAGCTTTTCTGCCGGTTCGTGCTGCTAGGGGTTTGGATGGGAGCATCGCGCCCGGTTGAGCGGGTCGGACGAGGGCGGCGAACGCGGGCCGGGCGTTTGAGCTGCTTGTTGGTCTCGCGGTCGTGCTGGGAGCGGCCGCCGTCTGGGTGTCCAAGGCAGTGAGGATCTGGGTCGCCGTCTCTACGGTTCCGGCAGTACAGCGTTTGCTGTACTGCCGGAAGCCCCGCGCCCCGCGCGAAAGAGGCGCAACGGCCGTGACCCGGCGGCCAGGCCGCCTGTTAGTCCGGTGCTTTTCGAGAAGGCGTACCTCTAAGGTCTTAAGCGAACTGCGGGACGACCTCCTCAGCCAGGCGCAGCAGGTGGCTGTGGTCGTAGGCGACGCGGGGGATGTAGAACAGGACGTAGTCGGCGCCGGCCTCGGCCAGGCGCTCGACGTGGGCGATCGTGTCCTTGGTGGACTGCTTCAGGTCGAGCTCGATCGTCGTGGACTTGCGGATCCGGTCGTAGTCGCGGCCGAGGCGGTCGCAGTGGGCGCGCAGCACGCCCAGCTTGTGCTCGACCAGGGCCGGATCGCCGCCGCCGACGTTGCAGCCGTCCGCGTACTGCGCCACCAGCTTCAAGGTGACCTTTTCGCCGCCGCCGCCGAGCCAGAACGACGGCTTGCGCCGTGGCTGGTTGATCGGGGCGTCGATCGAGTAGTGCTTGCCCTGGAAGACCGGGCGGTCCTCGGTCCACATCTTGTGGATGACCTCGACCGCCTCACGGAACTCGGCCATCCGGGTGGGCACGTCCTCCCACTGGTAGCCGTACGCCTTCCACTCGTCCTCGTACCAGCCGGCGCCGAGCCCGGCGTAGAGGCGGCCCTTGCTGGCCACGTCGACGGTCGAGGCGATCTTGGCGTAGAGCGAGGGCTGCCGGTAACCGTTGCAGCCGACCATCTGGCCGATGTTGACCCGGCTGGTGTCGCGGGCCAGCGTGGAGGTGGCGGTCCAGCACTCGAAGGTCGTGTTCATGGACGGCTCGGGCCAGGTGTGGAAATGATCGTAGAGCCAGATCGAGTCCCACGGCCCGGCGTCGGCGACCCGGGCCACGGCGGTCATCGCCTCGTACTGCTCCTCCGGGTCGGCGATCTCGACCAGGTCCATCTTCCAGCCCTGCGGGACGAAAACCCCGAAACTCACGCTCATGAAAACGACCCTAGCGGTAACGGGTTGGCATCGAGGGTTGGCTTAGCCTATCGGCCGGACGAGAGTGTCTGAGGATTTCGTTCGACGGGGGAGCGGATGTACTTCGTGAGCTTGGGTGCCGTGCGCCGGCGCTCCGGCCAGGCTCTGCTCGTGCTGCTGCTGGCCGCGCTGGCCGCCACGGCCGCGTCGGCCGCCGCCTGGTACGGGCTGACCGTGGCCTCTCGGGCCGCGAGCACCGACGTGCGCAACGCGCCCGCGATCCAGCACGTGATCCTCGCGCACGGACGGGGTGAGGCGGCCGCGCTCGACACGTTCGCCGGCACCGTGGACGACCTGCTCCGGCTGCCCTCGGGCCGGCCGGTGCTGGGCCTGACCGCCGACATGACGTACATCTATCCCGACCAGCCGGGCTCGGCCTCGGGCATGCCCGCCGCCTATCGTGACGGCTTCTGCGCCCACGTGCGGCTCACCGGCGCGTGCCCGGCCGCCGCCGGCGACGTGGCGGTCAGCGCCGACGCCGCCCGCAAGCTCAAGCTGAAGGTGGGCTCCACCTTTCAGGCACGGGCGGTCGACGACGCCACGCCGGTGCGGTTCCGGGTCACCGGCGTCTATCAGGCGGCCGACCCCAACGGCCCGTACTGGGCGGACGAGCTGTTCCGGTCGCGGGGGTCGCTCGACCCGTTCTTCACCCCGCGCGACACCTTCCGGACGCCGCAGCTCGGCAACGCCACCCTGGCCTGGGCCGTCGAGGTGCCCGAGCCGCTGCTGCGCGGTGACGGCGGCTACGACCTCAACGGCCTGATCAACGCGGCCCGGCCCCGGTTCGCGGCGGCCCAGCTCGACCTGGACACGGTCGCCGGTGAGCTGGTCGACCAGGTGCGCGGGTCGCGGATCGCGGTGGCGCAGGGCGTGCTGATCGCGGCCGGGCAGACGCTGCTGCTGGCCTGGTTCGCGATCGGGCTCGCGGGCCGCTTCACCGGGCGCGACCGGCGCTCCGACGCCGGGCTGCTCAAGCTGCGCGGCACCACCTACGGCGGCATTCTGCGCCTGTCCGCGGCCCAGCACGTGGTGCCGCTGGCCGGTGGGGCGCTGATCGGCTGGCTGGCCGGGCCGCTGGTGGCGTGGCCGTTCGCGGGTGGCTGGCCGGTGCCGGTCGAGCTGTGGATCGCGGCCGTGCTGTCGCTGGGCGCGGTGGTGGCGGTGACCCTGGTCGGCCTGGCCGTGCTGGTCGGCATGGACGCGATAGCGGCCCGCGCGCCGGTGGCGGTGCTGCTGCGCCGGGTGCCGGCCCACCGGCACGACTGGCGCTCCGGCGTGGTCGACGTCGCGCTGGTCGCGCTGGCGGCGGGCGCGGTCTTCCAGGCCCGCACCGGCGGGGCCGGCTTCGGGGTGGTGGCGCCGGCCATGGTGGCGCTCGCCGTCGGTCTGCTGCTGGCCCGGCTGTTGCGGTGGATCGCCGACCGGGTGGGCGCGGTGGCGCTGCGGGCCGGGCGGATCCGGCTCGGGCTGACCGCGGTGCAGGTGTCGCGCCAGCCCGGCGTCGACCGGGTGTTCGCGCTGGCCGTGGTGGCGATCGCGATGGTCGCGCTGACCGGCGGCGTCTTCGCGGCCGGGCGGGCGTCGCGGGCCGATCGGGCCGGGGCCGAGCTCGGTGCGGCCCGGGTTCTGACGGTCACGGCACAAACCAGGACCCAGCTTTTGTACGCCGTACGTCAGGCCGATCCTTCGGGGCGTTACGCGATGGCCGCCGTCCTCGACACCGCCGGCGCGCCGCCGGTGCTGGCCGTCGACTCGCCGCGGCTGGCCGCCGTGACTCACAAGTCGTATTTTTCCGAGAAGTCAGCGCCGTCAGCGGTCGTGACCAGCGACCGCCTGACCGTGCGGGTGGACAGTGAGCGGCGGACCACCACCCTGCTCGGGGCGGTGCTCCAGCAGGAGGCCACCGGCGAGGGCGTCCAGGTCGAGTTCCGCGGCATCCGCCGGGGCTCCCAGAGCGTGACCGCCTCGGTGCCGTCCTGCGCCACCGCGCCCGGCTGCCGCCTGGTCAGCTTCCAGCTCTACACCCCGGCCGGCTCCGACAACGGCGCGCTCACCCTGCGCGGCGTCTCCACCCCGGCCGGCGAGGTGCTCAGCGGCGCCCAGCTGGCCGACGTCAGCCGCTGGCGGCCCGACTTCAGCGGGGCCGCCCTGCGGGTCGCCACCACCGGCGACGGCCTGCGGCTCGCGGTCGGCGCCGACGCCGGCGCGGGCACGTCGGTGTACGCGGTGGACACCCCGCTGCCCTTGCCGATCGTGCTGGCCGGGCCACGCCCGGACAACTGGCAGTTCGACGACTCCTCCCTCGACCGCTTCGGTGACCCGGCCACCCCGGTCCGGGTCGTCGCCACCATCGACGTGCTGCCCGTGCTGGGCCGGGCCGGGGTGCTCACCGACCTCGACGCCGCCCGCCGCCTGGCCGGGGCCGGCGACCAGGGCGGCACGTTCCAGGTCTGGCTCACCGACGACGCGCCGGCGGCCGTGGTCGACGCGATCGGCCTGCCCGTGCTGTCCGACCGCACCGCCGCCGGCCGGGCCGAGCAGCTGGCCGGGCAGGGCCGGGTCGTCACCGCGCCGTTCGGCCTGGTCACCGTGGCCATCGCGCTGCTCGTGGCGGGCACGCTGGTCGCGATCGCCTCGTCCGTCGAGCGGGAGACCCAGATCGAGCAGCTGCGGGCGCTTCGCGCGCAGGGCCTGTCGCGGGCCACCGCGCTGGCCACCGGATACGCCGGGCAGGCGGCGCTGGTGGTGGCCGCCCTGGCCGGCGGTCTGGCGGCGGCGCTGGTGGCGCGGCCGGTCGCGGACGTGACGGCGCCGCCGTTCGCCGACGGCTGGCGGGTGATAGCGCCGCCGGGTGCGCTCGGCGGCGTACCCCTGGCCCTGGCCGGCCTGGCCGGTCTCGTTGTTCTCGGTGTGACCGCGGCGCTGTCCGCGCGCCGCCTGCGGGGAGGCCTCAAATGATCTCCCTGGTGCTGGCCATGGTCTGGAACCGGCGCGGGCAGGCCCTGGTCATCGCGCTGTTGTCGCTGTTCGGGGTGGCCGCCGCGGTCGCCGCACCGGCCTATCTGCGCGCCGCCGACCGGGCGGTCGCGGCCGGGCAGGTCGAGACGTCGCTGCCGTCGGAGCGCGCGGTCGAGCTGACCACCCTGCGCCTCGACCACCGCCGGGACCCGCCCGGATCCGAGCCGACCGACATCGACCTGACCCGCACCGGCACCGCCCTGACCGGCCTGGCCGGCTTCACCTACGTCTACTCGGCCGAATATCCGGCGATGGGCATCGAGCCCGACGACCGCGACCGCACCCGCTTCGTCTACCGCCAGGACGCCTGCGCCCACCTGACGATGACGGCCGGCCGGTGCGCGATCTCCTCGGGCGACGTCGTGCTGGGCGCCGAGACCGGGCGCCGGCTGGGCCTGAAGCCAGGCGATGCGATCACGCTGACCTTCGCCGTACGCCCGTCCCCGCGCCTGCCCGAATATGTGCCGGCCGGGATCCCGAAGCAGTTCCTGGTGGCCGGCCTCTACCGCGCCACCGACCCGTCCGACGTCTTCTGGGGCGCGCACGGCTACTTCGGCCGTGACTCCGGCGAGCGCCCCGGCGAGCCCGCCTTCGTCACCAGCGCCTCGCTGCGGACCATGGACCACGGTGCCATGCAGACCAGCCTCGACGCGTACGCCGGCGCGGGCGCCCTGAGCGTCGACCGCCTGCCCGCCCTCCAGGAGCGCCTCGGCCAGCTCCAGGCGTCGGTCACCGACCTGGGCGCCGGCGTCGAGCTGCGCTCCGGCCTGCCCGGCCTGCTCACCCGCATCGACGAGGGCCGCCGGGCCGCCCACCGGATCGTGCCCGTGCTGGCCGTGGCGCTGGTGCTGCTGGCCTGCCTGACCATCTTCCTGGCGGTCGGCTACGGCACCGAGGGCCGCCGCCCCGAACTGGCCGTGGTCGCCCTGCGCGGCGCCCGCTGGGGCCAGCGCTGGTGGCTGGCGACCGGCGAGAACATCGTCGCCATCGTGACCGGCGCCCTGCTCGGCTGCCTGGCCGGCCAACTGCTGGTCACCCTGTTCACCGCGTGGCGCTTCCCCGGGGTGGGCGCCGACCCCGGCCTGGCCTCGCTGCGCTGGGCGCCCGTGGCGGCCGGGGCCGCCGTGCTCACCGCCCTGCTGGCCGAGCGCCGCCAGATCGCCACTCCCGTGGCCGAGCTGCTGCGCCGTGCCCCCGCCGTGCGGGGCAGCGCCCGGGCCGTGGCCGCCGAGGCCGTGGTCGTCCTGCTGGCCGCGGTGGCCACCGTCCAGCTCTCGGCCGGCCTGCTCGGCGTGGGCACCTTCGCCGCCGCGCTCATCATCATCGCGGCCGCGCTGGTCGTGGCCCGCCTGCTCCTGCCGTGGGCCACGGTGCTGGGCCGCCGGGCCGTGCGCACCGGCCGCCTCGGCGCCGCCCTGGCCGGCTTCCAGCTGTCCCGGCGCCCCGGCGCGGCCCGCCTGTTCGCGCTGCTGACGGCGGCCGTGGCCGTGGTCGGCTACGCTTCGGCGGCGGTCGACGTGGCGGCCCGGGGACGCACCCTGGAGGCCGAGGTCGGCACCGGCGCCACCCGGGTGCTCACCGTCGCCGCCACCGGCCGGCAGAACCTGCTCAACGCCGTCCGGGCCGTCGACCCGTCCGGCGCGTACGCGATGGCCGCCGTCCGGCTCTCCACCGACCCCGGCCGCCCCGCCCTGGTGGCCGTCGACACCACCCGGCTCGGCGCGGTCGCCCTGAACCCGTTCCCGGACGCCGCCGCCCTGCGCCCGGCCGCCGCGCCGCCGGTCGAGGTGCGCGGTCCGGCGGCGGCGTTCGACATCACCGCCGCCGGCTTCGCCCCCGGCAAGACCGTCGACCTGACGGTGGTGCTGTCGCCGTCGGGCGGCGGCGACGACCAGGTCATCCCGTACGGCGTGATCGACAACGGCCGCCACGTCTACAGCCAGGCCGTTCCCGCCTGCGCCTCGGGATGCACCCTGAACTCGCTGCGGCTGGCCGGCGGCCAGGGCACCCTCGACATCGCCGGAAAGCTGACGGTCCACTCCTTGACGTCGCCCGACTGGCGCGCGTCCGAGGGCGGCACCGCGACCGGCTCCCCGGACGGCCTGAAGATCGACGTGACGTCCCTGAACGCCCTGCCCAACGGCATGGTCGTCCAGCCCGCCGACGCGCCGTGGCCGCTGCCGGTGGCCACGGCCGGGGTGACCGCGCTGAAGAGCGTCAACGGCCTGGACGCCCGCGAGATCCCGGTGAAGGTGGCCGTGCGGGCGGACGCCATCCCCGGCGGCGGCGCCCCCGCCGTGCTGGTCGACCTCGACTACGCGGACCGCCTGGCCGCCGACGGCGCACAGACCGCCGGGGCCCAGGTGTGGCTGAACGACCGGGCCCCGGCCGACGTGGCCGACCGGCTGGAGTCCCGGGGCCTGGTGGTGACCGGCGACGTGCGCACGGCCCAGGTGCGGGCCCGCCTGGACAACCAGGGCCCGGCCATCGCCCTGTGGTTCTACGTGATCGTCGCCGTGCTGGCCACGGCCCTGGCCGCCGGCGCCCTGATCCTGTCGGCGTCGGTCGACCGGTCCCGCCGGGTGGAGGACCTGTCGGCCCTGCGCACCCAGGGACTGACCCGCCGGGCCCTGCGCCAGGCCACCCTGTGGACCTATCCGGTCCTGGTCGCGGTGGCGGTGGTGGCGGGCATGGCCATCGCGGCCCTGGGCTGGTGGTTGACGGGCTGGGCCTTGCCGCTGGCCGGCCTGACCCGCCCCGAGGTCCCGTTGCCGTCATGGCCGAACCCACTCGTCTTCACGGCAACAGGCGTGGCGGCGGCCGCCGTGCTGGCCGCGGTGGCGCTGGCCGCGGGCCGCCGAACCTTGCGCGAGATCCGCTGACCTCCTTCCAGCTTTGCCGGGCCTCGCGAGTCACGAGCGCTACCGGACGGCCGTCGGTGCTGGTCACGCGGCTCCGGGGGAAGTCGCTGTTGACGGGCGATGCACGGTACCTCGCATCGACGGCTGTCAAGGTTTTGCGCACGGAAAAGGCCGGCACCGCGCCGTCCTACGGCGTCAGCGCGGGCGCTGCTGCCGGAACACTCCCTTGCTGGGGCGCATGTTCTTGGGGATGGCGCGCTTCGGCATCTGCGGGCGGGCCATCAGCGCGCCCAGGCGCTTGTCGAGCGAGGTGACGTCCTTGCCGGTCAGATTTCGCGGCATGCGCATCAGCGTGGTGCGCAGTTTCTTGATCGGGAGCTCGCCCTCGCCCGCTCGCACTGCGCTGGAAGCTTGACAAAAAGACAAGCGGGCTTGTCGTTTTGTCGTACGTGCTTGTCAGCTCAAGCGACGGGTGGGTGGCACGCCAATCGGCGATGGCCGGCTCTTACACCCCTCTGGCGGGCACGAGCCGGGTCAAGCGCGCGACGGCTGATGATGCGGTCCGCCGCCCAGGCGGCCTCGTCCGCGCGGCGGCTTCTCGATCAGGGGAGTGTTGTGGCGATGGCTCGGCGGATGGCTTCGGCGGTGACCTCGGTGGCGGTGGCTCTCAGCAGGTCCAGGTCGGTATCGGTCTCGCCGGTGGACAGGGCGACCACGGCGTCGCCGTCGTAGCGGGAATGGGCGGGGTGCAGAGCCCGGGCGTAGCCCGTGTGGCCGCTCTGGGCCAGCAGGAAGCAGCCGGTCTTGGTCAGGCGGGCGTCGGTCGCGATCACGGCCAAGGTCGTGTTCGCCGTGCCGAAGCGGGGGACCGGGGCCTGCGCGGGGTCGGGTGCGGCGTTCACCACCGTGCCGTCGGCGGCGATCACGTCGCCCCAGGCGTTCACCACGGCTATCGCCGTCACCGACGCCTCGCCGGTGGTGCCGTGGGCTATGCCCAGGCCGCCGGGGGAGAAGCCGCCTCGCCACTTGCCCACCGTGGCGCCGGTGCCGGCGCCCACCCGGCCCTCCGTCAGGTCTGAGGTCGCCGCCTCCAGGGCGGCTCGGCCGTCGGCCGCCGTCGGTGGGGTGCCGGCCACGGAAGCGTCGAAGATGGACATGCCGATGACGATCGGCACCGCTCCGGCCGGGGTGGGGAAGCCCTGGCCCTGTTCCCACAGGGCGCGGGCCACGCCGTCGCCGGCGGCCAGGCCCAGGGCCGAGCCGCCCGACAGCACCACGGCGTCCACCCGGTCGACCAGGCGGGTGGGGTCCAGCAGGGCGAACTCGCGGGTGGCGGGGGCTCCGCCCCGGACCTCTCCGGACGCCGTCGTGCCCGGTGGCGGGACGATCACCGTGACCCCGGTGCCGTCGCCCGTCCAGTGGCCGATCTTCAGCTGCATGCGTCCTTAATACCTGAACGTCGACACCAGGCTCGTCAGCTCGGCCGACATGCGCGCCAGTTCGTTCGTGGCCTGCTGCGACTGCTGCACGCCCTCGGTGGTCAGGCGGGCCGCCTCGGCGACCCCGGTGATGTTCTGGGCGATCTCGTTGCTGCCGGTGGCGGCCTCGCCGACGCTGCGGTTCATCTCGGCCGTGGTGGCCGTCTGCTCCTCCACGGCCGAGGCGATGGTGGTCTGGAAGTCGCTGATGCGGGCGATCACGCGGGTGATTTCCTCGATGGCCGTCACCGCGCCGCCGGCGTCGGTCTGGATGGCCTCGACCCGGCGGGAGATGTCCTCGGTGGCGCGCGCGGTCTCCTGGGCCAGGTCCTTGACCTCGGAGGCGACCACGGCGAAGCCCTTGCCCGCGTCGCCGGCCCGGGCCGCCTCGATGGTGGCGTTGAGGGCCAGCAGATTGGTCTGCTCGGCGATCGAGGTGATCACCTTGATGACGTCGCCGATCTCCGATGACGATTCGCCGAGCTGGTTCATCCGGCCCGACGTGGTCGCGGCCAGGCCCACGGCCTCGTTCGCGACCTGCGCGGCCTCGGCCGCGTTCTGCGAGATCTCGCGGATGGCGGCGCCCATCTGTTCGCCTCCGGCCGAGACCGAGTCGACGCTGCGCGAGATCAGCTCGGCCGCTGTCGACACCGCTTGCGCCTGCACCGACGTCTCCTCGGCGGACGAGGCGATCTGCTGGGCGACGCCGTTCATCTCCTCGCTGGCGCCGGCCAGCTGGAGGGCCGAGCTGTCGATGGTGGAAACCGTGCCGCGCAGCTTGAGCAGCGCCTCGTCGAGGGCGCGGCCCATCCGGCCCGGCTCGTCGGCCGACAGCAGGCCGGTCGTGCGGGTCAGGTCGCCGGCGGCCAGGCCCTCGCAGACGGCGCGGACCCGGTTGAGCGAGCGCACGATGCCACGCGCGATGAGCACGCCCAGCCCGAGCGCGGCGGCGCCGCCGATGACGATGAGCAGGATCGTCTCGAGCCGGTTCTGGTGGTAGCCGTCACGGGCGTGCGCGGCCGACTCGGCCGCCTCAGCCTGCTCGGCCGCGCCCAGGTCGTCGATGCTCTGGGTGAGGTCGGCCAGCAGCGGCGTGATCTCGGTGTCGCGGACGGTCTGCCAGGACGTGTAGTCCTTGCGGGCGCCGGCGACGAGCTGCTTGGTGCCGGCCAGCTCGACGTAGGTGGCCCAGAAGGCCTCCAGCGCCGCGATCTCGGCGGCGGTCGCGGCCGGGCTGCCGTCCTTGTACGCGTCGAGGGCGCTCTCGAAGACCTTGACGTCGTCGGAGAACTTCGCCGTGTACTTGGCCGTCGTCGCCGCGTCGCGGGAGACCAGCTGGTTGGCCAGGTCGACCCGGGCCACGCCGAGCGCGGCCTCCAGGGCGCCCACCTCGGCCACGTTCTCGACGTTGACCTCGTGGATGTGCGCGGCCGAGTCGGCGGCGTCGCTCAGCGCAAGCAGCGCCAGCAGACCCACCACGGCGGCCATCACAACACCGACGGCCGACACGATGATGATCTTCAGCTGGACGCTGAGATTGACGAAAAAACCACGAGACACTCGTCAACCGTACGATTCCGAGAAGTCCGACACCTCCATTTTGCTCCATGTCAAGGGTTGACACGCCCGTTATCTCCCAGCAATCTCGGTTTTATCGATTTAGCACCGTGGATGAAGGGGCGGTTCAGCGTGCAGGACGTCGTCGCGCTCACCGAGGCCGGGGTCACCCTGATCGTCGATGCCTCTGGGCCGGGTCTGCCGGTGATCGCGTACTGGGGACCCGAGCTGCCCGCGCTCGACGACACCCGGCTCGCCGCCTTCCTGCGCTCGCGAGTACAGGTCGTGGGCACCAACAACATCGACCCCGTCCCGCGCGTGGCCGTCCTGCCCGAGCACCGCACCGGCTGGACCGGCCGCCCGGGCCTGAGCGGTTCGGCGGCCGGCCGCGGCTGGTCGCCGTCCTTCCGGCGGAGCGGTGCCTTCGCGTACGAGGCCGAGGGCCTCACGCTGCGCCTGGAGATCGAGTTGCTGCCGTCGGGGCTGGCCCGGCAGCGCGCCACCGTGCGCAACGAGGGCGACGAGACGTACACCCTCAATGACCTTGTGCTCTCCTATCCGCTGCCGGCCGAGGCGACCGAGCTGCTCGACTTCGCCGGTCGGCACAACCTGGAGCGGGTCCCGCAGCGGTCGCCGCTGCGGACCGGCATCCACCTGCGCGAGAACCGCAAGGGCCGCACCGGCGCCGACAGCGCCTATCTGCTGCACGCCGGCACGCCCGGCTTCGGCTTCGAGGCGGGCCGGATCTGGGCGGTGCACACCGCCTGGAGCGGCAACCACACGCACTACGCGGAGCGCGTCTTCACCGGCGAGCAGCGGATCGGCGGCGGTGAGCTCCTGCTGCCGGGTGAGGTCCGGCTGGCGCGCGGCGAGGCGTACACCAGCCCCTGGGTCTACGGGTCCTTCGGTGTGGGGCTGGACGAGGTGGCCCGGCGGTTCCACCGGCACCTGCGGGCCCGCACCCGGCCGGTCGGGCCGCGGCGGCCGGTGACGATGAACGTCTGGGAGGCGGTCTACTTCGACCACGACCTCGACCGTCTCACCGAGCTGGCGACACTGGCCGCGTCCGTGGGCGTCGAGCGCTACGTGCTCGACGACGGCTGGTTCGGATCACGGCGTGACGACACCTCGGGCCTGGGCGACTGGGTCGTCTCGCCCGACGTGTGGCCGGACGGGCTGCATCCGCTGATCGGCCGGGTCCGGGAGCTCGGCATGCAGTTCGGCCTCTGGTTCGAACCCGAGATGATCAACCCGGACTCCGATCTGGCCCGGGCCCACCCCGAATGGATCATGGCGGCGCGGCCGGACCTCCCGGTCGAATCACGCACCCAGCAGGTGCTCAACCTCGGCCTCCCGGAGGCGTACGAGCACATCAAAGGCAGGATCCTGGCGATCCTCGCCGAATATCCGATCGACTACATCAAGTGGGACCACAACCGCGACCTGATCGACGCCGGCACCCGGCCCGGCGGCGAGCCCGGCGTCCACCGGCAGACCGCGGCGTTCTACCGGCTGCTGGACGAGATCCGGGCGGCCCACCCGGCGCTGGAGATCGAGTCGTGCTCGTCCGGCGGCGGCCGGGTCGATCTGGAGGTCCTGGAGCGCACGGACCGGGTCTGGGTCTCCGACAACATCGACCCGCTCGACCGGCAGCAGATGCTGCGCTGGACGGCCCAGCTCGTCCCGCCCGAGTTCCTCGGCTCGCACATCGCCTCGGACCGCTCCCACACCACCGGGCGGCGGCACGACCTGTCCTTCCGGGCCGGAACCGCGATCTTCGGTCACCTCGGCATCGAGTGGGACATTACGACGGCGTCTCCGTCCGATCTGTCCGGGCTGACGGAGTGGATCACGCGTTACAAAGACTGGCGTGACCTGCTGCTGGGCGGCGACCTCGTCCGCATGGACGGCTACGGCGACGACGTCCTCGTGCACGGCGTGGTCGCGCCCGACCGGTCCCGGGCGATCATCGCCATGGTGACCATGGGCAGCCCGTACCCCGATCCGCCGGCGCCCCTGCGGTTCCGCGGCCTCGACCCGTACCGGCTCTACCGGCTTCAGCCCCTTCCGACGGTCGACCACCCGCCGCTCTGGTGGGACGGCGACCTCACCCTCAGCGGGGCGGTGCTCGAGCACGCGGGCGTGGCGAGCCCGCGTGTGCACCCCGGCACCGTCGTGCTCTACCGAGCGGATGCCCTATGACCTAGGAGTCGACCCCCATGGCTACCGTCACCCCCGTACGAAAGAGACGTGCCGACGACACCAGACTCGCCCTCCTCTTCATCGCCCCCGCGCTCATCGGCTTCGTGGCCTTCATGCTGTGGCCGACGCTGCGCGGCATCTACCTGAGCTTCACCAGGTTCAACCTGCTGACCCCGCCGGAATGGACGGGCCTCGACAACTACGTCCGCATGGTCCAGGACCCGGTCTTCTGGAACTCGCTCAAGGTGACCGTCTACTACGTGGTGATCAACATCGCGCTGCAGACCGCCCTGGCGCTGGGCATCGCCGTGATGATGCAGCGGCTGACCCGGCGCACCTGGCTGCGGGGCATCGTGCTCACCCCGTACCTGGTCTCCAATGTGGTGGCCGCCCTGATCTTCCTGTGGATCCTGGACTATCAGCTGGGCATCGGGAACCAGGTGCTCGAGCTGATCGGCGTCGACCGCATCGCGTTCCTGGCCGACAGCGCCTGGGTCATCCCCACCATCGCGGTCATCAACGTGTGGCGCCACGTCGGCTACACCGCCCTGCTGATCTTCGCCGGACTGCAGACCATTCCCGAGACCATGTACGAGGCGGGGCGCGTCGACGGCGCGTCGGAGCTCACCATGTTCCGGCGGATCACGCTGCCCCTGCTGCGCCCGATCCTGGCCCTGGTCCTGATCATCACGGTGGTCGGATCGTTCCAGGTCTTCGACACCGTCGCGATCACCACCCGCGGCGGGCCGGTCGACTCCTCACGGGTGCTGCAGTACTACATCTACGACATGGCGTTCGGCCGCTTCCAGTTCGGCTACGCCTCGGCCATGTCGGTCGGCCTGCTGGTCGTCCTCGTGATCATCACCTTCCTGCAGTACCGGCTCACGCGGGCGTCGTCGTCCGACTTGGCCTGAGGAGGTCTCCATGGCCGTCACCACTACCGCGGCGCCTGTTTCGCGGAAGACTCCGGACATTTCGCGCACCCCGGTCAACGTCGGCCGCGTACTCGCCTGGACCTTCATGATCCTGGTGATCCTGGCCTCGCTCTTCCCCTTCTACTGGATGCTGCGCACGGCGCTGTCCAGCAACAACGCCCTCTACGCGGGATCGGACAGCCTGCTGCCGGTCGACCCGTCCCTGGGCGGCTTCCAGCGGGTCTTCGGCCTGCAGACCGGGCAGGAGGCGCTCGATGCGGGCGGCGCCGGCCAGCCCATCGACTTCTGGCACTACCTGGCCAACTCGGTCATCGTCTCCACGCTCATCACGGCCGGGCAGGTCTTCTTCAGCGCCATGGCCGCGTACGCCTTCGCCCGCCTGCAGTGGCGGCACCGGGAGAAGGTGTTCGGCTTCTTCCTGGCCGGCCTCATGATCCCGGCCATCTTCACGCTGCTGCCCAACTTCGTGCTGATCAAGGAGCTGGGCCTGGTCGACACCCTGCTCGGCATCTCGCTGCCGACCATGCTGATGACCCCGTTCGCGGTCTTCTTCCTGCGGCAGTTCTTCCTCGGCATCTCCCGCGAGGTGGAGGAGGCGGCCCTGGTCGAGGGCGCGTCGAAGGTGCGCGTCTTCTTCCGCCTGATCCTGCCGATGTCGTCGGCGCCGCTCGCGACACTGGCCATCCTGACCTACATCACCTCGTGGAACGAGTACTTCTGGCCGCTGATGGTCAGCTACACCGACCGTTCACGGGTGCTGACCGTGGCCCTCGGCGTCTTCAAGTCGCAGACCCCGCAGACCGGCCCGGACTGGTCCGGCCTGATGGCGGCGACCCTGGTCGCGGCCCTGCCGATGCTGCTGCTCTTCTTCGTCTTCGCCAAGCGGATCGTCAACTCGATCGGATTCAGTGGTATCAAATGAGACGCTTACTGGCACTCGCCACCTCGGTGACCCTGCTGGCCGGCTGCGGCTGGAGCGGCGAGGACACCATCGACACCGGCAGCGGCGGAACCATCGAGTACTGGCTGTGGGACTCGGGGCAGCAGCCGGGCTACCAGAAATGCGCCGACGCCTTCGCCGCGCAGAACCCCGGGCTCAAAGTCAGGATCTCCCAGTACGGATGGGACGTCTACTGGTCCAAACTGACCGCGGGCTTCATCGCCGACACCGCGCCCGACGTCTTCACCGACCACCTGGCCAAGTTCGCGCAGTTCGTCGATCTGGGCGTGCTGCGCCCGCTCGACGACCTGGGCCCGACCAGCGACATCAACGACGGCGACTATCAGGAGGGCCTGGCCGAGCTCTGGAAGGGCCAGGACGGCAAGAGGTACGGCTCGCCGAAGGACTGGGACACCATCGCGATGTTCTACGACCCCACGGCCGTGGCCGACGCCGGCATCGACCCGGCGTCGCTGTCGTCACTGACCTGGAACCCGCGCGACGGCGGCACCTTCGAGAAGACGATCGCCCGGCTCAGCGTCGACAAGAACGGCATCCGCGGCGACGAGCCCGGATTCGACAAGGACAACGTCCGGCAGTACGGCTTCGGATCGGACGGGGCCGGCGGAGCCGGATGGGGACAGACCCAGTGGTCGGCGTTCACCGGCAGCGCCGGCTGGCAGGCCACCGACAAGAACCCGTGGGGCACCCGCTTCAACCTCGACCAGCCCGCCTTCCAGGAGACCCTGGACTGGTACTTCGGGCTGGCCCGCAAGGGGTACATGCCGTCGTTCGCCGAGATCGGCGGCAACAACCCGATCGGCCCCGACAAGGAGATCCAGTCCGGACTGGCCGCGATGGCCCTGGACGGCTCGTGGAAGATCTCGACGTACACCAACCTGACCGACGCCGCGGGCAACAAGCTGAAGGTCGGCATCGCCCCGACCCCGGTCGGCCCGTCGGGCAAGCGGGCCTCGATGTTCAACGGCCTGGCCGACTCGGTCACCACCCTGTCGAAGCAGCCGGAGAACGCCGCCAAGTGGGTGAAGTTCATGTCCGGCGCCGAGTGCCAGGACATCATCGGCGACTCGGGCGTGGTCTTCCCGGCCCGTCCGTCGGGCACGGCGCGCGCCGTGGCGTACAACAAGGACAAGCGCGACCTGGACGTCACCGCCTTCACCGACCAGGTCCAGCAGAAGACGACGTTCCTGTTCCCGGTGACCACCAACGCGGCCGACATCACCGCGCTGATGATCCCCCGGATGGACGCCGTCTACATCGGCGACGCCCCGGTGTCGTCGATGACCTCGCTGAACGACCAGCTGAACAAGCTGTTCGAGGTCGCTCGGTAGCGGTTGTTACTTCCGGAGCGGCTTGAGCGCCGCCGCGACCCGTCCCAGCTCGTCGAGGACGGCCGTGGCGGCGTTCCGCATGGTCTCGTTCGGCTGGATCTGCCCGTCGACGAGGAAGTTGCTCACGAACGGGATGTTCACCGACTCGGGAACGACGAAGAGCTTGAGGGGGTACGCCGGCACCTGGAGCCCGAGCGCGGACCGCGTGCCGGCCGAGACGCCGCCGTAGCTGACGACGCTGGCCGCCTTGTAGGACCACTCCTGGTGCAGGTAGTCGATGGCGTTCTTCAGCGGCGCCGAGATGCCGTAGTTGTACTCCGGCATGACGAAGACGAAGGCGTCGGCGGCGTCGACCTTCTCGCTCCACCGCTTGGTGTGATCGTGCTGGTAGTTGCGCATCCGCGGGTGGTGCGGCTCGTCGAGCAGGGGCAGGCTCTCCTCGGCCAGGTCGGCCACGTTCACCTGGAACCCGCCGTGCGCCTTGGCCTCGTCGACGAACCAGTCGGCCACCTTGGGCCCGATCCGCCCGGGCCGCGTGCTGGCCACGATCACCAACAGATTGAGATCACTCACAGCTGTTCCATTTCCCTCAGACACAGACTATTTGCGTACGCAAACATAGCCCTCCCGGGGCGCCGGGACACCGGCAAGTAGCGCTCTTCACATCCCGATAGGGTGAGCGGCCATGATCTCCCTCAAACGCGCCACCCTCCCGGTGCTGGCGGTGGTGTGGGCGCGGCCGGGCTGATCACGTTCGGCGTCTTCGCCTTCACGGTGCTACTGGTGACGGCCGTCGTCGTCCGGCGGCCGGCGCTGGTGGCGGCCGCCACCGCCATCGCGCTTCCCTTCCTGATGTTCCCGTTGGCCCTGCTGGCCGTCCCGGCCGGCCTTGTCCTCGACCGGCTGTTACGGGCGACCGCGAAGCTTCTCGAAGAACACCTGGATGTCGGCGGCCAGCAGGGCGGGCTCCTCCATGGCCAGGAAGTGCCCGCCCCGGCCGAGGTCGGTCCAGTGCACGACATGGTGGTCCCGCTCAGCCCACCGGCGGATCGTGACGTCGTTACCCGACACCAGGACGCCGGTGGGGACGGTGCCCCGCCCCATGCTGGGTGAGCCCGCCGAGAACTCCTCGTAGTAGA
Organism: Actinoplanes sp. CA-131856; assembly: GCF_050956135.1. GTDB lineage: Bacteria > Actinomycetota > Actinomycetes > Mycobacteriales > Micromonosporaceae > Actinoplanes. Next base: position 5,114,135 of record NZ_CP191849.1, read on the forward strand.
TCTGGGCGGCCGAGGCGGCGGTGCCGGTCAGCCAGTAGATCGACACGCCGGTGAGGATGCGGTCGAGGTCGATGCTGTCCTCGGGCAGGCCCTCCTCCGGGGCGGTGTGTTCCTTGAAGATCTCCACCATCCAGGCGAGCTGACCGGCCGGGGAGTCGGTCAGGGCGTACCCGACGGTCTGTGGCCTTTTGCTGTTGCACTGGAGATATCCGTCGTTGTAGTTGCGCATCCGGTCCCAGCGGCGCAGCTCGTCCGGGGTGAGGCCGTCGATCTCCCCGTCGGTCCCGGCCGGGGCGGTGACCAGCGCGGTCAGGTGGACCCCGGCGACCCGCCCCGGATCGTGCCGGCCGACCGCGGCGCCGATCCAGGCGCCCCAGTCGTAGCCGTGCACGCCGTACCGGTCGTACCCGAGCCGGGCCATCAGCGCGGCCAGGATCCCGGCCACCCGGTCCGTGTTCATGCCCGGCCCGGCCAGTGGGGTGGAGAAGCCGAACCCCGGCAGGGACGGGATCACCAGGTGGAAGTCGCCGGACAGGAGCTCGATGAGGTCGAGGTAGTCCGCCACCCCGCCGGGCCAGCCGTGCAACAGCAGCAACGGCGTGGCGTCCGGCGAGGGCGACGGCACGTGCAGGAAGTGCAGCTCCTGCCCGTCGATGGTGGTCAGGTGCTGCTGGTGGCGGTTGAGGGCCGCCTCCTGGGCCCGCCAGTCGAAGCCGGTGCGCCAATATTCGGCCACGTCCCGCAGGTAGCCGGCCGGAACTCCCCGGCTCCAGCCGACACCGGGCAGCTCCGACGGCCACCTGGTGCCGGCCAGCCGCGACGTCAGATCATCTAGGTGGGCCTGCGGAATGTCGACCCGGAACGGTCGAAGCCTGTTCGTCATGCGAACCACGCTAGGAACCGATCAGGACACTTCCCGTCCTAAACGCCGGCCCGGCGGAGCCAGAAGGTCAAGCCGATCGTGTCGTCGGTGAACGTGCCGGGCCAGTCGGGGCTGCCGGTGGCGTAGGAGGTGGCCAGCACCTCGTCGGCCACCAAGGCGCCGTGCTCGGTCAAGGCCTGGGCGGTCTCGTCCGAGGTCGCCGTGTAGCGCAGGTCGATGCGGTCCGCGACGTCCAGGCCGGAGGTCTTGCGGGCCTCCTGGATCTGGCGGATCGCGTCGCGGGCCAGGCCGGCCCGGCGCAGGGCGTCGGTCAGGTGCAGGTCGAGGGCCACCGTGGCGCCCGCGTCGGAGGCCACGGCCCAGCCCTCGCGCGGGGTCTCGGTGATGAACACCTCGTCGGGGGTCAGCTCGACGGCCTCGCCCTCCACGTCGACGGTGGTCCGGCCGGCGGCGCGGAGCTCGGACGAGAGGACCGCGGCGTCGGCCGCCGCCACCGCCTTGGCGACCTCCTGCACGCGCTTGCCGAAACGCTTGCCGAGCGTACGGAAATTGGCCTTTGCCGTGGTGTCCACGAAGGAGCCCGCCACCGCCTCGACCGTGCCCACGTTGAGCTCCGACGCGATCTCGGCCAGCAGGTCGGCCGGCAGGGCGGCGAAGCCGGGCGCCGAGGCCAGGGCCCGCGACAGCGGCTGGCGCACCTTCATGCCCGACTCGGCCCGGGCCGCCCGGCCCAGCTCGACCAGGCGGCGGGTCGTGGCGACGTGCGACGAGAGCGCCGGGTCGATCAGCGCCTGATCGGCCTCCGGGAACGGGGCCAGGTGCACCGACTCGGGCGCCGACGGGTCGACCGCGACCACCAGGTCCTGCCACACGCGCTCGGTGATGAACGGGGTCAGCGGGGCCATCAGCAGCGTGACCGTGCGCAGCGCCTCGTGCAGGGTGGCCAGCGCGGCCGCGTCGCCCCGCCAGAAGCGGCGGCGGCTGCGGCGCACGTACCAGTTGGACAGGTCGTCGACGAAGGCGGCCAGCAACTTGCCCGCCTCCTGGGTGTCGAAGGCCTCGAGGGCGGCGTCGACCCGGCGGACCAGCTCGTTCAGCTCGGAGAGCACCCACCGGTCGAGGACCGGGCGGTCGGCCGGGGCGGGGTCGTTCGCCGAGGGCTTCCAACCGGCCGTACGCCCGTACAGCGCCTGGAAGGCGACGGTGTTCCAGTACGTCAGCAGGGTCTTGCGCACGACCTCCTGCAACGTGGTGTTGCCGACGCGCCGGGCCGACCAGGGCGATCCGACGGCGGCCATGAACCAGCGGACCGCGTCCGCGCCGTGGGTGTCCATGAGCGGGATCGGCTCGAGGATGTTGCCCAGGTGCTTGGACATCTTGCGGCCGTCCTCGGCGAGGATGTGGCCGAGGCAGACCACGTTCTCGTACGGGGACTTGTCGAACACGAGCGTGCCCACGGCCATCAGCGTGTAGAACCAGCCGCGGGTCTGGTCGATGGCCTCCGAGATGAACTGGGCCGGGAAGCTCTTCTCGAAGACCTCCTGGTTCCGGAACGGGTAGCCGAACTGCGCGAACGGCATCGACCCGGAGTCGTACCAGGCGTCGATGACCTCTTCCACGCGGGTCGCTTCGTCGCCGCACGAGGGGCAGCCGAACGTCACCGCGTCGATGAAAGGCCGGTGCGGGTCGAGATCCGACAAGTCGGATTTGCTGAGCTCGGACAGCTCGGCGAGGGAGCCGACGCAGGTGAGGTGACCGGACGGGCAGCGCCAGATCGGCAGCGGGGTGCCCCAGTAGCGCTTGCGGGAGAGGGCCCAGTCGACGTTGTTGTTCAGCCAGTCGCCGTACCGGCCGTGCTTGACCGTGGCCGGCTGCCAGTTCGTCTTCTCGTTCTCGCGGATCATCTCGTCGCGCACCGCGGTGGTCCGGATGTACCAGGACGGCTGCGCGTAGTAGATCAGCGCGGTGTGGCAGCGCCAGCAGTGCGGATACTGGTGCTCGTAGTCGTCCTTGCGGAACAGCAGGCCCTTCTCGGCGAGTTCTTCGACCAAAGGCTTATTGGCCGTACGGAAGAAGAGCCCACCGACGAGCGGAAGCCCCTCCTCGAACGTCCCGTCGAGGCGCACCGGGTTGACCATCGGCAGCCCGTACGCCCGGCAGCTGGCGAGGTCGTCCGCACCGAACGCGGGCGACTGGTGCACGAGCCCGGTGCCGCTGTCGGTGGTGACGTAGCCGGCCAGGATCACGTAGTGCGCGTCCGGCACCTCGACCAGGTCGAACGGCGGCGTGTAGGTCCACCGCTCCATCTCGCGCCCGGTGAAGCTGGTTTCTGTCGCCGCGAAGCCCTCCGGCACCAACTGCTCGGCGACGACGATCTGCTCCCGGCCATCAGTCGCGACGACGTACGTCACGTCGGGGTTGACCGCCACCGCGGTGTTGGAGACGAGGGTCCACGGCGTCGTCGTCCACACGAGCAGGCTGGCCGTGCCGGCGAGCGGGCCGCCGGTCAGCGGGAAGCGCACGTAGACGGCCGGGTCGACGTCGGTCTCGTAGCCCTGGGCCAGCTCGTGGTCGGACAGGGTCGTCTGGTCCCGCGGGCACCACGGCGCCACCCGGAAGTCCTCGACCAGCAGCCCCTTGTCGAAGATCTGCTTGAGCGACCACCACACCGACTCGATGTAGCCCGGATCCATCGTCCGGTAGGCGTCGTCGAGGTCGACCCAGTAGCCCATCCGCTCGGTGAGCTCGGCGAACGCGTCGGTGTGCCGGGTCACCGAGGCGCGGCAGCGCTCGTTGAACTCGGCGATCCCGTACTTCTCGATGTCGAGCTTGCCGTTGAAGCCGAGCTCCTTCTCCACCGCGAGCTCCACCGGCAGGCCGTGGCAGTCCCAGCCGGCCTTACGGGCCACGTGGTAGCCCTTCATCGTGCGGTAGCGCGGGAACACGTCCTTGAAGACGCGGGCCTCGATGTGGTGGGCGCCGGGCATGCCGTTGGCGGTCGGCGGCCCCTCGTAGAACACCCATTCGGGCCGCCCCGCCGACTGCTCGAGACTGCGGTGGAAGACGTCCTTGTCACGCCAGAAGGCGAGAACGTCGTGGTCGAGGGCGGGCAGGTCGACCTGGGCCGGCACCTGGCGGTACATCGTGTTCCTCCGTCGGATCGTCACTGTTCCAACGGAGGGACGAGGCTGTGCGAGCCCCGCGGTACCACCCTCCTTGACCGGGCGGACCCGGCCCACTCGAGGTGCTTGCGGCCGGCTCTACTCGGCCCCGAACAGGCCTTTCCTCCGGCGGCTCCGGGGTGATCTTCGGGCCGCGCACACCCCCGGGCTCACACCAACCCCGGGTCGCTCCTGGCTGCGTACGGCCGTACTCGTCCCCATCAACGCCCTGCGCGCGAAATCGTACCTCGCGATCGTCCGGTGGCATCCACGCGGTGACGACCGGCGCGATGTATCTGTGGGTCCTCCACCAGAACACCGCCGCCCGGTCCTTCTACGAGGCGCGGGGAGGCCGCCGCGTCGAGTCGGCCTTGGCTTCCCCGCCGGCCGGCGATCCCGCCAACCTGGTCGGAACGCCCGGCAAGTACCGCATGCACTGGCCGGACGTCCGGAACGCTTTCTAGTGATCTCCCGGATGGCCGGCGTTTGCGGCGATCGCGTCGATGATGGTGGGCCAGAGGGGCTGGGGGAGGTCGTGGCCCATGCCCTCGATGACCAGGAGCTCGGCGCCGGGGACGGCGGCGGCGGTGGCGCGGCCGCCGCTCACGTCGATCAGGGGGTCGGCGGCGCCGTGGATGACCAGCGTGGGCGCCGTGATCTGGCGCAGGCCCGGCGTGCGGTCGGGGGAGGCGATGATCGCGGCGTACTGGCGCTGCGTGCCCACCGGGTTGAAGCTCCGGTCGAACTTGGCGGCGGCGCGCTGCTGGAGCCACTCGTCGCCGGCCGGGTAGGCCGGGGAGCCGATCACGCGGGACGTCGCGGCGGCGCCGGCGATGATCTCGTCGCGGGTGGTGGCCGGCGGGCGGGCCAGGGCGGCGGCGGCCTCGGGGGTGGAGCGGCCGACCTTGCGGTCGCCGGTGGTGGACATGATGGAGCAGAGGCTGGCCACCAGCTCGGGATGGTCGATGGTCAGCTGCTGGGCGATCATGCCGCCCATCGAGGCGCCGACGACGTGGGCCTTCTCGACGCCGAGGGCCTTGAGCAGGGCGGCGGTGTCGGCGGCCATGTCGGCCAGCAGGTAGGGCGCCTTGACCGGTGGGATGGTGGGGGCGCCGAGCTCGTCGAACGAGGTGGACAGGCCGGCGTCGCGGTTGTCGAACAGGATCACGTGGAAGCCGCGCGCGGCCAGGCCCTGGCAGAACTCGGAGGGCCAGTCGATCAGCTGCGCGCCCAGGCCCATGACGAGCAGCAGGGCCGGATCGGCCGGGTCGCCGACCGTCTCGTAGCGCAGATCGATGCCGTTGGCTCGCACGTCGGGCACGGGTCGCCCTCCCTTCCGTCCCGCTCAGCATGCCTGACCGAGATCGTCGTCGGCCACCGCGAGAATCACCAGTGGCTAAGTTCTGGCTTATATAAGGAACGGCTGATAACGTACGTCCCGTGCACGCGTTCGATGTTCTCGGTGACCCGGTCCGCCGGCGCATCCTGGAGCTGCTCGCCGAGGGGGAGCAGTCGTCCGGGGCGATCACCACGGTGGTCCAGGCCGAGTTCGGCATCTCCCAGCCCGCCGTCTCCCAGCACCTGAAGGTGTTGCGGGACAACGGCTTCGCGACCGTCCGCCCCGAGGGGGCGCGCCGGCTGTACGCGGTGGACGACACCGCGCTGCGCGAGGCCGACGCCTGGCTGTCGCGGTTTCGGCGGTTCTGGGCTCCTCATCTGGCCGCCATGGCCACCGAGGTGGCGCGCGGCAAACGACAGCGCCGGCTCTCCGGCGAGCAGACTCAGGGAAGGACCGAAGGTGGACGTCAGGGAACAGATCAGCCAGGTGCGCCGCACGCTCGGAAGCCGCGTCCTGGAGGCCGGTGAGGCCCGGGTCATGACGATCAGCCAGGTGTACGACACCGACATCGACGACCTGTGGGAGGTCGTCACGAGCGCCGAGCGGATCCCGCGCTGGTTCCTGCCGATCGCGGGCGAGCTCAAGGAGGGCGGCCGCTACGAGCTGACCGGCAACGCCAGCGGCACCATCTCCCGCTGCGACCGCCCGAACGGCTACGACGCGACGTGGGAGTTCGGCGGCCAGGTGAGCTGGATCGAGGTGCGCCTGACACCCGAGGGGAGCGGCGCCCGCTTCACGCTGGAGCACGTGGCGCATGTGGAGGACCAGTTCTGGGACGTGTACGGCCCGGGCGCCACCGGCGTCGGCTGGGATCTGGGGCTGTTCGGCCTGGCCGGCTACATCGAGGACCCGGCCGGCGCGCCCGACCCGTCGACGATGCAGGACTGGCACACCACCACCGACGGCCAGACGTTCATGCGGCTGAGCACGGACGCGTGGGCGGCGGCGTCGGTGGCACAGGGCGACGACCCGGAGGCGGCGAAGGCCCGGGCCGACCGGACGTACGCCTTCTACACCGGCACCGAGGCGTAGTCCGCGACCGGCCCCGCCGTGAGGAGGCCGCTGGCCGCGCCGGCGATCTCCCCGGCGGCCGGGGCGAGAGCGGCACGGGCCCGTTCGAGAGCGGGACGATCGCCCAGGAGGGTGGCGGCGCGCGCGATCAGGCACCACAGGGCTTCGGCCAGCAGCCCGGCCGGAGGGTCAGGGGCAATTCCGAGAGCTTCGGCCGTACGCCCCTGGGCGATCAGGACGAGCGGACGGGCCCACGGTTCGTACGGCCCGTAGTCACCCTCCGGCGCCGGTTGCCGGTGCCAGACCCGCAGGCAGAGAAGGGCGAGGGGCAGAAGCCCGTCCTCGAGCCCCGGCATGCCGGCGCCGTCGAGCAGTTCCGCCGCCCGCCGGTAGGCCGCCTCCGCCACGGGGAGGGGCGCGCCACCGGCGGCCAGGCGCAGAGCGCGGTACCAGGTCGTGAAGACAGCTACCAGAGGCAGCTCATGCTTCGCGGAGAGCCGATCGGCGCTCTCGGCGTGGACATCGGCGCCGGCGAAGTCGCCCAGCGCCGACCGGGCCTGGAGCCGGATCAGATGCCCGAGCACTTCGGCCGTGACAAGCCCGTGCGCCGAGGCCAGCCCGATCAGCTCGGCCCCGATGGCGTCCCGTTCGGGCGCGAGCCCGGTGCGGTGGAAGCTCTGCATGAAAACACCGTTGAGCGCGAAGGCGAGAAGCCCAGGATCGTCCAGCCCGCGCGCGAGCCGTTCGGCCTCGAGGGCGCAAGCATGGGGGCGCTCGTCAAAGACGCCACGCGACTCGACGGCGATGGTGGCCAGCAGCCGGGCCCTGGCCGCGAGGTTGTCCGGCGGCAGGGCGGCGAGGGTCCGCTCGGCCGCGGCGACGATGCCGGCGGCCTGAACCGGGTCGTCGGACCGGGTCCAGATGGCCGGCACGTCGTACGAGCCGATGACCCTGGCGGTCAGCCCCGGATCGCCGAGCTCCTCGGCCGCCGCGATGGCCGCGACCCGGTGCCGCCGGGCGGCGACCAGGCCACCGCCACCGGTGACGGCGAGCCCTCTGAGGAGGCCGACGGTGGAGTCGAGGCGCGCACGGGCCCCCGCCGAGACAAGCCGGTCGTAGTCGGCGGTGACTTCGGCCCACACGTCCCCGGCGGCGTGTGCGGCGGCCGGCCGAGGGTGGGTCTGCTGCCGTTCGGACTGCCGCAGGATGTCAATCTCGAGACGGCGCAGGCCCGGCCCGGGGTCGATGCCGAGCCGGCCGGCCAGCTGCTCGCGGGCCCGGCGGAGGACGGCGAGGGCGTCACCTTGGCGATCGGCCCGGTAGAGGGCCAGGGCGAGCAGGCGCCAGGCTTCCTCACGCCAGGGGTGTTCGGTGACGTGCGCGTCGAGGTCGGCAACGGCCGCGGCCGCCCGCCCGGCGGCGAGACGGGCCTCGGCGAGGCGTTCCACCGCCCGCAGGCGCAACTCGGCGAGCCGGGCCCGGTCGGCGCGGGCCCAGGGCGCCTCGGGAAAGTCGGCGTAGGCGGGCCCACGCCACCAGCCCAGCGCGGTGGTCAGCACTTCCTCGTTCAGCGGCTCGTCAGCCGAGACGACGTGCTCGAAGCGCCACGCGTCCACGCTGCCGGGCGCGGCCCGCAGCGCGTACCCGGGCCCTTCGGTGACCAGCAGAGAGGCCGGCGCCCGGCGGGCCCGATCCGGTTCCAGGGCCCTCCGCAGTGCCGCGACAAATGTTCGTACGGCCGAAACCGCCCCTGCCGGCGCCGCCACCGGCCACAGATCATCAACGAGGTGCCCGACCGGCACGACCCGCCCTCGCGCCACCACGAGCCGAGCCAGCACGGCCCGGTGCATCGGCCCTTTGAGAGCGATCGGCGTCCGTTCCTCTCCAGGCAGTGCCGACCAGGCCGCCACCGGCCCCAGGACACCAAGCTCGACCCGCACGCCCACCTCACCGAAGAACCGCCCAAAACCGGATAAACTGGGCGTCATGCGCCTACTTGCCGCTGCCCTCGCCGTGAGCACCGCCCTGTCAGTCTGCCTTTCAGCGCCAACGTCCGCGGCGCAAGCCGCCCCTACCACTTCCGAAGCCCCGGCGATTTTCGGTGTCCCCGAACACCTGGCAATCCCCGGCGCCCCTGTTGCTCGTGACACTCCGGCGGCGTTCGGCGTTCCGGGGCCGGTCGACCTGGTCGGGCTCGAGTTCCAGGTGATCAATGCGGCCAGCAAGCTGTGCTTGACCACGGCGCTGGTGCAGAAGCCGTGCGGGCGGGCCGAGGCGTTCCGCTGGCGGCTGCGCCCGACGACCGACACCGGCGGCGCCCTCCAGATCCTCAACGTCGCCACCGGCAAATGCCTCTCGATCGCCGGTGCCGGCACGAGGGACGACGCGCGCGCCGACCTCTACACCTGCGACGGCCACGACTCCCGCCTGTGGCGCCTGCGCGACTCGACCGGTGAGACCGCCCGGGTCCAGAACGTCCACAGCGGCAAGTGCCTGACCCTGGCCCGCGACACCGCCGTCCAGAGATCGTGCACGGCATCCCAGCGCTGGACGGTGAAGGTCCTCAGCCTGCCGCTGCCCCTCTTCGGCGCCGGCGCCTAGCACAAGATCGCCGCCCGCCCGCGCTTGTCCACAGTCTCGCGGTTGTCCACAGCCCGCCAGCACGATCTTCGGCTTCTCGGCGAGAATGACGTGCATCGCGATCGACGGCGACCACGATCTAGCCGTAGCCCTGCTCGCGCCGTGCCTGCTCGCGCCGTGCCTGCTCGCGCCGTGCCTGCTCGCGCCGTGCCTGCTCGCGCCGCGCCGCGCCCGCCCCGCGCCGCGCTGGCTCGCCGGGCGCTTTGTGGGCACGGGCTCACGAGGGTCGGCTGAGGGCGGCGGGCTCCGCTGGCGGCGCACGGCCGGCTGGATGGGCGCGGCGTCGGCTGGGTGGGCGCGGCGTGGGTGGATGGGCTACTTCGGCAGGGTGGTTCGGATTTCGCGGTACGCCGCCCACGGCACCGTCGGGCGGGGCAGGCCTCGCCGTTTCAGGTAGCGGTCCGTCGTCGCGCGCAAGGTCCGGATGAGCTGGATCTGGTCCGCGACCTTGCCCTTGTGCCGTGCGCCGGGCTCGATCAACCGGGTCGGCGTCAGCAGCCAGCTGCCGTCGGCGGCCTGTGTCAGCGTGCCGGCGACGCTCGCGCTGTGCAGCTTGTCCAGTTTGTCGTCGTGGCGGTGGACCAGCAGGCTGGCCGGGCCGGCCGTCACCGGCACGTCGTCCGGCACACTCACCGCGTAGCCCGACGGCGTGCTTGCCACGTTTGTTCTGACCAGCAACGGCGCGCCCGAGCTGTCCCGCGCTGCCAGCACCGCCGTCGAGTAGGCCGCCAGCACCTCGCCGCCTGCCAATGAGGACGGCGTTGGTGCCGACGGCGACGGCAGGGGGCGGGTCTGCACCGACGACGGGGTGATGCGGATCATGAGGCGGAAGAAGTAGAAGTCGGCCAGGCGGTTGATCGGCCAGTCGAGATACTTCAGGCTGCTCGGCTGGAGCGTGAAGATCCTCCTCCAGAAGTCGCCCAGGTCGCCGGACGGCTCGGTGTGGATCTCGTCGGGGCAGGTCGCCGTTCCGGTCACCAGCACCTGCTCCGGGTGGTCCAGCCCGCTGGCGTACGGCTCCGAGAACAGCAGTGCGACCCGCCCGTCGCGGCGCACGTTCACCGCCTTCTGCGGATAGCTCACCGATGTCGTCAACAGGAACGTGCCGTCGGGGCGGGTGATGCCCGATGTGGGCCAGGCCAGTGGTGTCCCGTCCTTCGAGAGGGTGACGAACTCGCACGTCTTGTAGGCGTTCAGGACGTCGCTGACAGGGGTGAGCAGTTGCGGCATGGCGGTGATCTTAAGTGGCGGGTGTAGATGTCTGCGCCCGCAATCTGCTTGGATCCGAGGCATGAGCCAGACCCGCAGTCGCGCCGCCTTCACCGCGTGCATCGCTGCCGGTGTGGTTCTTCTGACGCTGGGGGTCGTCACGTCGCGGCCCGAGCCGGAGCAGGCCGCCATCGCCGCCGGGGCCGTTCCCCCGAAGCCGCCGGCGCCCTATGACCGGGCCGTCGGTTCGCTGCGGGAGCAGTCCGCGGCTCTTCTTCGCGGCGACGAACGGGCCTGGCTGGCCGCTGTCGCTCCTCCGCTGCATCCGCGCTACCGGGCCATGTTCCGGTCGTTGCGGGCGCTCGAGGTGACCCGGTTCGACTACGAGCCGGGCGTGGGCCGTCCCGCCGCCGGCAAGCGTGACGCCGTGGAGTTCCGGGTCGAGATCTCCTACTGCCTCGGCACCGACATGTGCCCGGGCCGTCCCGGGCCGCATTGGCAGCAGCCCCCTCGCGTCGAGCAGAGACTCACCCTCGAACCCCTCGGTTCCCGGTACGTCATCAGCGCCGTCACCAGCGCGCCCGAGCCACACCCTCGTCATCCGGCGCCGTGGGAGACCGGTGATCTGGCCGTGTTGCGCGGTTCCCGGGTCACCCTGCTGGCCGCGCCGGCCGAGCGTAAGCACCTGGCGCGGCTGCTTCCGGTGGCCGAGGCCGCCGCTCGGGCCGACGACCGGTTCGCCGCGCTCATGGGCACCCCGCAGTCGCGCTACCGCATCTACCTGGCCGGCGATCCACAGTGGCGGAGCTGGTACGGCGGCGAGGAGAACGACTGGGCCGTCGGCCTCGCCGTGCCGCTGAACATGTACGCCACCGACGTCGTGCTGCGGATGAGCAAGCTCGAAGGCGATCCCCGCTTCCTGCGGGTGGCCCTCCAGCACGAGCTGGGCCACGTCGTCACTTTGGCCGGCGCCTACCGGGCCGACGCCGCCGCCGACACTTGGCTGTCCGAGGGCATCGCCGAATACATCGGCTGGTCACCTCGGACCGCCGCCCGAAGCCTGCGCCGGGACAGCGTGCGGTGGCAGCTGCGCACCGCCGCGCCGCGGTCGATGATCCCGGTGAAGCCGGGGGCGGACGCGCCGGACCGGGCCGGGGACGCCTTCTACGGGCTGAGCCACTTCGCCGTCGACTGCATGGCCTGGCGGTTCGGCGAGCAGAAGCTTTTCACCTTCGTACGTCTCGTGCTGACCCAGGACAACGAGTACGACCAGGCCTCACGTGACGCCTACGGCGTGCCGTTCGCCGAGGTCGACAAGGCCTGTGTCAGCTGGATCCGGTCCCAGGTGCTGTGAACCCGGGTGCTATGAACACTGCATGCTGGTTGACTTCGCCGCCGACGTCGCGGCCACGCCCCTTGATGTGGAGGCGGCCGCGGTCGCGGCGGAGCGGGACGGATACGACGGGTTCGCCGCCGCCGAGACGCGGCACGACGTCTTCCCGGCCCTGACCCTGGCCGCGCGGGCGACCGAGCGGATCACCCTGCAGTCGGCGATCGCGGTGGCCTTCGCCCGCAACCCGATGAGCGTGGCCGTGCTCGCCAACGACCTCCAGCTCATCTCGGCCGGGCGTTTCCAGCTGGGGCTGGGCTCGCAGGTGCAGGCGCACATCGAGCGCCGCTTCGCGATGCCGTGGGGCCGGCCGGCCGCGCGCATGGAGGAGTTCGTGCGGGCGGTCCGCGCGATCTGGCACGCCTGGGCCACCGGCGACCGTCTGGCCTTCCGGGGCGAGTTCTACCGGCACACGCTGATGACCGACTTCTTCAGCCCGGGCGGGAATCCGTACGGCAATCCCCCGATTTTGATCGCCGCCGTGGGGGAGAGGATGACCGGGGTGGCCGGCCGGGTCGGCGACGGGCTGCTCGCGCATCCGCTGACCAGCGCCGCCTATCTGCGCGAGCGCACCCGCCCGGCGCTGCGGGAGGCGCGCGGCGGTGATCTGGACGGTTTCGCGATCGGGTTGTCGGCCATGGTGGTGCTGGGCGCCGACGAGGCGGCCCGGTCGCGCGCGGAGCAGGCGGTGAAGGGGCAGATCGCCTTCTACGCCTCGACGCCGGCCTATCGTCCGGTGCTGGAGCTGCACGGCTGGGGCGAGCTGGCCGACAAGCTCAACGGCCTGTCCCGGCGGCAGGCCTGGGCCGAGATGACCGCCCTGATCACCGACGACGTGCTGGACACCTTCGCGGTCGGCGGTGACGTCGGGAAGAACCTGCGGGAGCGGTTCGGCGGGCTGGTCGACCGGATCTCGCTCTACACGCCCTACGAGGTCGATCCGGCGCTGGTCCGCGCCGCCTGGAGCTGATTGTCGACAGTGCCGAGCGAGCCGGCCGACAGCGCCGGCGCGCCGCCGTAGAACGACCAGCGCAGGAAGCGGGCGCCGGCGGCGCTGACCAGCGGGAACTCGGCCGTGCTGGTCTGGTGCCCGCCGTCGGTGAACGACAGCATGGCCCGTGACCAGGGCACGGCCTCGAAGACGGTGTGCCCGGCCGACCAGCTGACCGTGTCGTCCGCGCGGCCGTGCACGAACAGCAGCGCGGCCGGGGAGCCGCTGAACGGGGTGGCCAGGAAGTCGGTGCCGGCCAGCACGATCCCGGCCCTGAGGCGCTCGTCGCGATAGGCGCTGAACATGCCGGCGGTGGTGATCCCGCCCGCCGAGTGCCCGGCCGCGGCCATCCGCGAGGCGTCGATCCGGCCGCGCAGCGGGCCGGTCACCGTGTTCTGCCGGGCGATCTCGGTCAGCACGTGGGACGCGTCCAGGGGCTGGTTGGCCACGTCGTACGCGTTGAACGTGGCCGTGCCGAGCGAGGTGTGCGGATAGAGCGGCGCCGCCACCACGACGCCGGTGAGCGCCCAGCTGACCAGCAGCGCCGCGTAGTCGTCGGGCTGCGAGAGCATGCCGTGGCTGAAGACCAGCACCGGGTAGGGGCCGGGACCGACCGGATACCACACCCGGGTCGGCAGCGACCGCCCGTCGCGGGTGAACGTGTAGTCGGCCCGCCCGACCGAGTTCACCCCGGCCGGCGGCGTGCCGCCCGGCGGCTCGTACGCCGTGACCGGCTGCGGCGACAGCGTGGACGTCTTGACCGAGGAGAGGATCTGCGCGGCCGATCTCGTGCCGCGACCGGCCGCGCCGGCCGCCGTGGCCGTCATAGCGACGGCGCCGGGCACGAGAGTGGCGCCGAGTAGTAATGATCTTCGCGAGATGAGCACTCGGGTCACGGTGCCGCGCGTTCCTGTGTACCCGCTATGCCACCCCTGTGGGGCCGCTACCTGTGAAGATTCCTCTTTTCTCACGAATCACAGCTGATTCACAAGCCGTGCCCAGCCCGGCGGGTGATCGTTTCCGTAGGCGACGCTTTCTTCCAGACTGGGGTGATTTGTCCGATGCTCAGCGACCGTCCGATCTTCGTGGTGGGCTGCCCGCGATCCGGTACGACGATGCTCCAGCTCATGCTGCACGCGCACCCGCGGATCGCGCTGCCGCCGGAGAGCCGCTTCCTGCTCCCGGCCTATCAGCGCCGCCACGAGTTCGGCGACCTGCGCGAGGCGGACCGGCGGCGTGACCTGGGCGCCTGGATCGTCACCACCGACAACTTCGGCGACCTCGGCCTCGAGGAGGCCCGGGTGATCGACGCGATCGCCGGCGCCCCGCCCACGCTGGGCTCGGCGCTGGGCACGGTCTTCCGGCTCTACGCCGAGCGGTTCGGCAAGCCGCGCTGGGGCGACAAGCGCCCGGCCTATCTGCGTCACCTGCCGCAGCTGCTCCGGCTGTTCCCGGACGCGCAGATCATCGACATCGTGCGCGACGGGCGCGACTGCGTGGCCTCGCTCAAGGAGGCGCCCTGGGCCGCGGACTCGCTCGACCTGCTGATCGACACCTGGGCCCGCTCGGCCGACGCCTCGCTGCGCGCCGGCCGCACCTATCGGCCCGACGTCTATCTGCGGGTGCGCTACGAGGACCTGGTGGCCGAGCCGGCCGAGCACCTGCGCCGGATCTGCGACTTCCTGGGCGAGGAGTACGACCCGGCCATGGCCCGGCCCGACCGGCTGGCGGCGGTGGCCGTGCCGTCGTACAAGACCTGGCACACCCGCACCCACGAAAGCGTGACCACCCAGCGGGTCCGCAGCTGGCGGCAGCGGCTCACCGCCGAGGAGATCGTGCGGTGCGAGGCCGTCCTCGGCTCGCGGCTGGAGCGGTTCGGGTACGAGCCGTCGACCCGCCCCGTACCCACGCCCGGCGTGGTCGCGACCCGGGCCCTGCTCACCGCCCGCGCCCGGCTGAGCCCGCTGCGGCAGCTCGCCGGCGACGCCCGGGGCGCGGTGCGGGCCGGGCGCCGTGAGCCGGTCGTGGCCGCTCGGCTGACCAGCGGTCAGCTGGGCAGCCGACCCCTTTCGAGGTAACAGCGGCCCGGCTTGGCGATCAAGCCGGGCCGTACCGGATCTCCTTGATCCGTGCTGTTCACCAGGGCGGTCACCACCGCCTTCATCCTGTCCGTGCTGTCCGCGCTGCTCGCCGCCGAGGAGGGCGCCGGCGTGACCGTCGCCCCCGCTCCTCAGCTCTCGATCGCGATCGAGTCGACCCGGTCCGGGTAGAAGGCGACGTGGTCCTTGATCTCGGCCACCGCCGGGCGCGGGTCGCGGTAGACCCAGATGGCGTCCACCGACTTCTCGCCCCCGGCCGGGATGGAGTAGTAGCTGGCGTCACCCTTGTACGGGCAGTAGCTCTCGGTCGAGCTGCTCTCGAGCAGCGACTGGTCGACGTCGCTGATCGGGATGTACGGCACGGCGGGGTACGTCGACTCCTGAAGCGTCAGGGCGTTGCGGGTGTCGGCGACGACCTTGCCGGCGACCGTGACCACGATGTGCGCCGGGTTCGGCGTGATCGTGATCGGGTGGTCCGGTCCGGGTTCCAGGACGGGCTTGCCGCTCATGCGAGCTCCTTCGCTCATGATCGATTCCTGACGCACATTGTTTCTCGGCGCGCAGCCGATCGTCCAAAATCCGGCCGGTCATCCATGGCTTCCTCGCCCGAACGCCCCAAAGGCGGCCGTTGCCACATATGCGGCTTACGGCCGTGATGACCTTAGGGCGAATCAACCGGCTCGAGGAAGGTAGAGAGATGAAAGCGGCAACGCGGATCCTGACACTCGTCGGACTGAGCCTGGTCACGGGCGTGACGATCGGTGCGGGTCCGGCACAGGCGGCCACGGCCGCCTCGTCCTCGCAGGGCACGACGCAGACCCAGGTGCGCCCGTGGGACGACGATGACGACGACGTGGCCGGCTACTACGACAGCCGCCGCGACTGTGAGCGCGCCGGCTGGCGTGGCGAGCGTCGTGACTGGTGGGAGGACTTCGACTGTGACCGTGTGTGGCGTGGCCCGCACCGTGGCGACTGGAAGCTGACGGTCGACCGGGACGACGACCACGACGACTGGCGGGACCACCGCCGCGGTCGCGACTGAACGCGCGTAGAACAGGCCACATCCGCTTCGGATGTGGCCTGTTCCGTGTCTACGGTTGATCACATGCCGAACCCCGCCGAAACCGCCGCCACCGCGCTGGGCGTGAAGTCCACGCTGCTGCGCCACGGTCCCGTCTCCAGCGTCGCCGAGGCCGCCCGGGCCCAGGGCGTGGAGATCCAGGACCTGGTCAAGACCTTGGTCGTACGGCGGGGCGACGACGACTATGTGCTCGTGCTGGTGCCGGGCGACCGGTCGATCTCCTGGCCCAAGCTGCGGGCCCTGCTCGGCGTGAACCGCCTCTCGATGCCCAACGCCGAGGTCGCGCTGGCCGCCACCGGATATGAGCGCGGCACGATCACCCCGTTCGGCGCGGCCGGCTCGTGGCCGGTGATCGCCGACGAGCGCACCCGCGGCCGCACGATCAACCTGGGCGCCGGGGAGCGCGGGGTGGGCCTGCGGGTCGGTGCCGACGAGGCGGTGGCCGCCCTGGGTGGCCGGTTCGCCGATGTGACGGACGATGCAGCCTAGTGCATGTGTGGCTCGGGTAGGTTGCTCCACGTGACGAGCGAAGACCCGATCCAGCCCCACATCCCCCCGTCCGGCACCGGCTGCGTCGAGTGCCTCGACGCCGACGGTTGGTGGTTCCACCTGCGCCGCTGCGCCCAGTGCGGGCACATCGGCTGCTGCGACAGCTCACCCTCGCAGCACGCGACCGCCCATTGGCGCGAGACCGGCCACCCGATCATCCAGTCGTTCGAGCCCGGCGAGGACTGGTTCTGGGACTTCAGCACCGAGGAGGCCGGCAACGGCCCGCGGCTGGCCCCGGCCGACAGTCACCCGCTCGACCAGCCCGCCCCCGGGCCGGCCGGCGCCGTGCCCGCCGACTGGAAGAAGCACCTGCACCGCTGACGGTTGTGTTGCGGGAGCGTTGACACAGCGTTACGGCATCGATCAATATGTGTCCATGTCTCTGTGGGAGCGCTCCCGGATCATCGCCGTCGTAGCGGTGTCCGCCTTATTCGTGCCCGCGGTGCCCGCATTCGCCGCGGAAGTGGAACAGGTCGTCAACGGCGGCTTCGACGGCACCACCGACCCGTTCTGGTCGTCGTCCGGTCCGTTCACGCTGACCGACGGCCGGGCCTGCGTCGCCGTGCCCGGCGGCACGGTCAACAAGTGGGACGTGGCCGTCGGCCAGAACGACATCGACCTGGTCGCGGGGGAGACCTACCGGTTCTCCTTCGACGCCGGCGGCGACGCCGGCAAGGTGGTGCGGGCGATCGTCGGGCTCGGTGCCGACCCGTACACGACGTACTTCGAGCAGTCGCCGGCCATGGGCGACTTCCAGCACTATTCGTGGACCTTCACCGCCCCGGCCGACACCGCCATCGGCCAGGTCGCCTTCCAGCTCGGCGGCAGCGCCGACCCGTGGAACTTCTGCGTCGACAACGTGTCGCTGGTCGGCGGGGTGCCGCCCGAGGTCTACGTGCCGGACACCGGCCCCCGCGTCCGGGTGAACCAGGTGGCGTACCTTCCGGACGGTCCCAAAGCCGCCACCCTGGTGACCACCTCTCTCGAGAAACTGCCGTGGCAGCTCGCGAACGCCGCCGGCCAGGTCGTCGCCCGGGGCGACACCACACCGCGCGGCGTCGACGTCTCGTCCGGGCAGAACGTGCACACGATCGACTTCGGCCGCTACACCAGGCGCGGCACCGGATATACCCTGACCGCCGACGGAGAGACGAGCCGTCCCTTCGACATCGACCCGCGGGCGTACGACAAGCTCCGGACCGATGCCCTGAAGTTCTACTACACGCAGCGCAGCGGCATCGAGATCCGCGACGACCTGCGCCCCGGCTACGGACGCCCGGCCGGGCACGTCGACGTGGCGCCCAACCAGGGCGACGGCGCGGTGCCGTGCCAGCCCGGCGTCTGCGACTACACCCTCGACGTGCGCGGCGGCTGGTACGACGCCGGCGACCACGGCAAATACGTGGTGAACGGCGGCATCTCGGTCTGGGAGGTGCTCAGCGCGTACGAGAACTTCCCGGCCCTGCGCAAGCTCGGCCTGGCCATCCCCGAGAGTGGCGACCGCACGCCCGACGTCCTCGACGAGGCCCGCTGGGAGCTCGACTTCCTGCTGTCCATGCAGGTGCCGGCGGGCAAGCCGTACGCCGGAATGGCCCATCACAAGATCCACGACCAGGCCTGGACCGGCCTGCCCCTGCTGCCGCACCTCGACCCACAGCCGCGCGAGCTGCACCCGGTCTCCACGGCGGCGACACTCAACCTGGCCGCCTCGGCCGCCCAGGCCGCCCGGATCTACAAGAAGTACGACCCGGCGTTCGCGGCCCGGGCCCTCTCGGCGGCCCGCACGGCGTACGCGGCCGCCAAAGCCAACCCGGTGATGCTCGCGCCCGAGTCCGACGGGGTCGGCGGCGGCGCCTACAACGACACCAAGGTCACCGACGACTTCTACTGGGCGGCCGCCGAACTGTTCCTCTCCACGGGGGAGAAGCGGTACCAGGCGGACGTGCTCTCGTCGCCCGAGCACACCGCCGACGTGTTCGGCGCCGGCGCCTTCGACTGGGCCTCCACCGCCGCGGCGGCACGGCTCGATCTGGCGCTGGTGCCGAACCGTCTGCCCGGCCTGGCCGCCGTCAAGGCGTCGGTGGTCCGGGGAGCGGAGAAATATCTGGCCATTCAACGGCAGCATCCGTACGGCGTCCCGTACGCCCCGGCCAACAACGCCTGGGACTGGGGCTCCAACAGCATCATCCTCAACAACATGGTGGTGCTGGCGGCCGGCCACAAGATCACCGGCCGCGCCGTCTACCGCGACGCGGTGCTGACCGGCCTGGACTACATGTTCGGCCGCAACGCCCTCAACCAGTCCTACGTGACCGGATACGGCGAGGTCAGCTCGCACAACCAGCACAGCCGCTGGTACGCCCGGCAACTGGACCCGGCGCTGCCCAACCCGCCGGTGGGCACCCTGTCCGGCGGCCCCAACAGCGCCATTCAGGATCCGTACGCCCAGAGCAAGCTCACCGGCTGTGTGGCCCAGTTCTGCTACATCGACGACATCCAGAGCTGGTCCACCAACGAGCTCACCATCAACTGGAACGCGCCGCTGGCCTGGATCACGGCCTTCGCCGCCTCGTAAACCGGATGCCATTTCGGCCGCGCGGTCCTACGGTGGCGGGATGTCCGCCGACGCCGCCCGCGCGGCCGAAATGCTGAGCCAGCTGGCCGTCCCGCACCGCTTGGCGGCGTACGCCGAGCTGGTCCGCCGGGGCGCCGAGGGAGCCACGATCGCCGAGCTGGCCTTCACCATCGACGTCCCGGTCCAGAAGGCCGGCGAGACCCTGGCCCGCCTGGTCGGGGCCGGCCTGGCCACCGGCACCGGAAACGGCGTCTACCGGGCCGACTCCGGCGCGCTGAGACAGGCCGCGACCGCGGTGGACGCCCTGCAGCCGATGGTCGCGCTGCTGCGCGACTATCCCCAGCTGCGGGGCAACTTCGCCCACGGGCGCCTGACCAGCCTGCCGCCCACCTTGGGGGAGCGCTACGAGCTGATCGGCGAGCTGTTCGCCCGGTTCCTGGCGCTGGACGGCCTCTACGACGAGGACCACATCAACTCCCGCCTGTCCCAGGTGACCGACGACGTGGCCGGCGTCCGCCGCATGCTGGTCGACACAGGCTGGCTGGAACGCGACCGCGCCGGCACCACCTACGGCCCCGGCCGCCCCCTGCCGGCCCAGCTCACCCCCTGACACGCATGGACACACAGCAACGCCGCTGGTACTAGTGGTGCGTGCTGAGGGTCATCGAATGGGTTGTGCTGGGAATCGGTAGCGCGGGCGCCATTCTTTACGGCGTACGCCGGCACCGGCCGGCCCGGACCGGACCCTGGCTGCTGCTCGCGGGCGCCCTGCTGGCCAGCGCGGCCGGCGACGTGCTGACCGCACTGGACCGGGCGAGCGTGGCCGATCTCTGCTTCTACGTGATGTTCGCGCTGGTCGCGGCCAGCCTGCTCCAGTTCACCCGCGTCGGCGCGGTTCTGGTGGACCGGGCCCGGCTCATCGACCTGCTCGCGTTCGCGTGTTCGGCGCTGCTGGTGGTCTGGGTGTTCGCCGTCGGGGACGCCGGCCGCATCGGGAGCGTCTCGGGGGCGTACGTCATCGGCGCCTTGTTGCTTCTCGCCGTTGTCGCCCGGGTGCTGGTCGCCGTGGGCC
This sequence comes from Actinoplanes sp. CA-131856, assembly GCF_050956135.1. Classification (GTDB taxonomy): domain Bacteria; phylum Actinomycetota; class Actinomycetes; order Mycobacteriales; family Micromonosporaceae; genus Actinoplanes. The sequence continues at coordinate 5,134,195 of NZ_CP191849.1, forward strand.
GGAACGTCTCGGCCGTGCTGCTGGTCGTGGGTGCGGTGGGCGTGCTGGTCAGTGACATCGTGCAGCCGCTGTGGCCGGGCCGGCTCAGCGAAACCGGGTTCGTGGTGCTCTACCTGTCCTGGGGCGCCGCCGCGCTGCACCCGTCGATGGTCCGGCTCACCGAGCCGGCGGAGCCGCGCCCGAGCCCGTGGCGCGGGCGCTGGGCGACGCTGCTGGGCGTCTCGGTGGCCACCCCGCCGGTCGTCCTGCTGGTCGAGGCGCTCGACGGCACGGTCGGCGACGGCGTGGTGATCGCCGTGGCCGGCGCGGTCACCCTCCTGCTGACCATCACCAGGCTGACCGACGCGGTGAACCTGAACGGCCAGGCGCTGACCCGGGAGCGCGGCCTGCGGCAGGCGAGCGCCGCACTGGTCGCCGCCGCCGACACCCCGGCCGTGGACGAGGCCGTCCGGGCCGCGATCGCCCAGCTGATGCCACCGGAGACCCTCCGCAGCACGGTCTTCGCGGTCGACGACCGCCAGGTCCCCCGCGATGCCGCCCCCGGCACGCCGCACCGCAGTTGGTGGATCGAGGAGGCGGACGGCGACTACGCGACGCTGGTGTGCCCGCTCTGGCTGGAACCGCTGGCGGTGGCCCGGCCCAGCGGCGGCGCCCTGATCCTCCAGGGCCGCCGCGACACGCTGACGGCCACGCGCGACACCCTGGAGGTGCTGGCGGGCCAGGCGGCGCTCGCCCTGGACCGGATCTCCCTGATGGAGGCGGTGGGCCGCCGCGACAGCGACCTTTACCTGCGAGCGGTGATCAGCAACAGCGCGGACATGATGCTGGTGATCGACGAGGACCAGCGCATCCGGTACGCCAGCCAGTCGCTCCGCGACCTGCTGGGCGGCACAGATCTGCCGCCGCTGGCCACACTGGACGACCTGGTGCACCCGGACGACCGCACCAGCGTGCGCCAGGCGTTCCGGGGCACTGGCGACGGCGTGGTGTTCTGCTCGCTGATCAGACCCGACGGGGGCCAGGTGCCGGTCGAGGCCACGTACCGGGATCTGCGCGAGGACCGCCTGGTCCAGGGTTTCGTGGTGACGATGCGGGATTTTCCCCAGGGTCCTGACCAGGACCGGAAGCGCTCCAGACACGAGAACCCGGACGAGTTGCCGGGCCGGGTGAATCGGCGCAGCGCTCAGCACAAGTTCCGATATTGAGCCCGTCTTCTACCTCGGGTCGGCGGTCGACCGGAGGCGGCACGGCACTTGCTACGGTGCGCTCATGACTGCGGGGGAGCGCGGCAAGCGCGTCAGTGGGCTCGTCTTCGCCGCGATCACCGGGGCGCTGGCCGGGGCCGCCGTCGCGGGCCGGCGGCGTGGCCGTGCGGCGGCGCTCGGCGCGGCCGCGCTCGTCGTGACCGAGGCGGTGTCCCGGGCCCGGCAGAAGCCCGGGGAGATCCCGGCCTGGTGGTCCCGGGTGGTCATGAGCGGCGCGCTCGCGGCCCCGGCCGGATGGCTGGGCGGCCGGATCACCGGTGCCGGCCCGGTGGCCGTGGGCACGGCGGCCGGAGCTTTCGCCGGCGCGCTCGGCATGCGGCCGCAGAAGGTGGCCCTCGGTCCCGTGGCCGGAGCCACCGTCGGGGCGCTGTGGCGCCTCGCCGCCTCGAAGGAGCCACCACCGGCCGCCGTGGCGGCGACCGCGGTGGTCGGCTACCGGGCAGTGGCCGCTCTGCTGTTCCGCGACCCCCAGGTGGGCCTGCTGGCCGAAGGGGTGCGGGCCGAGGACCTGCCGTTCGTGGTCCCGCTGGAGGCCCGCGCCGGCTACGTCGGCACCGGCTACGTGCGGGAGTTGGCCGAGGTGCTCGGCGGCACCTATCAGGCCGACGCCGAGGACGTGGGCATCGTCGCGTCGCTCGGCGACCTGGCCGGCCCGCAGTTCGACCCGGCCGGCGTGGACCCTCTGGTGCGGGAGTTCTACGAGCACACGACCCGCTTCCGGCTCGACATCGTGCCCGAGTGGCGGCTCTGGGTGCGCCCCGGCTACCTGCTATACCGCACCTTCGTGGCCCGCCCGCTGGGCCAGGCCAACGTGCCGATGAACCAGCGCGAGACCCTGCGCGGCGTCCGCAGCCGCATCGACACCATCACCCCCGAAGACACCGACCTCATCGGCGTACGGGGTTGGATCCGCTCTTTCGCCGACACGGACGAGCCGATCTACGTGGGCATCTACACCACCTACCGCCACGACGGCCGCGGCTATGTGAGCGTCGGTTTCCCGGTGCCCCAAGGAAATTTCACAGCGACCCTCCTGCCCGAGCCCCGCCCCGGCGGCGGCCTGGTCCTGACGAGCCGGAGCCCGCTGCCCCACCCCGGCCACTATCTGACGTACGTGGACGCCGAGTCCCGGGACCTGACCACACTGGCCGTCCACGGTTTCACCGAGCAACTGGACGTCTATGTCGACAACGGCGTCTTGCGCGCCGACCACGCGTTCTCCCTGTACGGCTTCCCGTTCCTGGTCCTGCGCTACACGATCCACCGCAAGTCGGCCGGGACTGAGCCGAGAAGATAACTGCCGAATCCGCTCCCAGGGATCGCTATATCGCCGAATACCGCATCCTCTCGCTCGATACAAAAGCCGCCGAGAACAGGTGGCGGGAGAGCTGGCCGCCGTGCCTCGGCGCGAAAAGACGGAGCCCGCTGATATAGACAAACCGAATGGCTACTCACATTCCCTTGCTCGGAATGCGCGATGGAACTCAAATGAGCCACGGGCATTGTAGATTTCGGCTCGTTCTTTAACGTCTAGCGCAACAGCGCACAAGAAGTCGTTGTTGGAAGCGAAATTAGAATAGTGCTCCAGGAAGGAATCCAACGCGTTTCCCGAGAGTGGTGCAGCGGGCACTGGGAGAGCTGCTGGCAACTCCGCGTCGGCGAAATCTAAGATGGTTGTCGATCCGTCGAAAAGCTGAACTCCGCACCCGCCAAATATCGCGCAGTACCGGCCATCATCAGCTGCCAATACGACAGGAATGCCAACGCTTCGCCCCGCATGAACAAATAGCGGCACAACGTCTTCCTCGGCAAGCTCGAAACCTCCGTCGTCGTAGGCGGCGAGAGCGCTGGCGTAGAGGTGGAACGCCTCCAGCAGGAGTAGTAGGCGCAACGGTCGATAGAACTGCCGTCCAGACTCCTCCTCGGCCACAAGGTAGACCTCCCTGTATCCGGTCTCGATTAATGCGGCTCGGAGCTCAGTCGCCATGAGTTCTGTAAGATTGAACTCACTGATAGGCTCGCGAACGTACTCGTAAGCGTCGAAGATCACAAGATTAGTGTGGCTTACGTTGGCGTCGTACGCGCTCAGTTTCTCTGACTTCCGGCGAAGGGCCTCCGCGATTGCGCTGGAGTGATCTGCGGTGGTCGGCTCCCTGCGAATTATCGCCGGAACATTCTCGGCCTTGACAACTCCTGACGGATCCGATATTCGAACTTGGGCAACAGAAAGCGGCTTGATGTCGTCTCGGTGCATATGTCGTCCACCAGCAAGCAAATCGCCTATGTACTCGGGTCGGTGCATCGTTCGGGCGTCAGTCTGAGACCTGTACAGCTCGGTTATTTCTACGCCGAAAGGCTTACGCCCTGGCGTATGCAGGTAGAAGTCCGGACGATCAGCGTGCTCTACTTCTGCATACTCTTCAAGCCGATATACGGACCTCAGTATGGCTAACTCCCTAGCCGCTTTCGGTATCACTAACCGGCTCCTATATTCTGTATCGGGATGAGTGCCTCAGTCTCTGATCCCACATGACGCTGATCGGATCCGGCCATTCGGATGGTCAACCGTGCGGCAAACTTCGACTCCCCTGATCTCGTCGTTAGCTAAGCCAGGCCAACCATCAGGATGGTTCACGGCCCGGTTGATCTTGCCGACCTTGATCTCGTAATCTGGCAAGCCGGACCAGCCGCCAGGATGGCTAACGGATTAGTTGACCTTGCTGCTCGCAAAATTTCATAGTCGGGCAGGCCCGGCCAACCTCTCGAGTGGCTGATAGTCCGATAGAGTCTAGCCACGTGCCCCTCTCCTGGTCCGCTACGCGGGACTCAATAGCTGACGAGGATACGAAATTCTTGGAGAGCAGCACTCCGGACCGTCATGGCTTGGTGTCCGTCGCGAGATCGCTCGCCGGGTATTCGGAAGAGTCGCAGCGGAGATGACAGCCTACGGTCGTGCATATGCTTGGTGGCATGCCATAGGCGGCCAGGCATCTTGCGTAGTTGCGCCAGAGAAGCTTGAGCGAGCGGCCTGCCTCCTCGGCAGTTGGGTTAGCAAGATGCCCGCGTCGGGCTAGGTCGACACTGCGTCGAGTCATTGTTCGGAAGGCGGCCGATAAGGCTGTTGATCAGCCCGAGGTGGGAACAGCGTATTCGATGGGCCGCGGAACTTTGGCTTCGTTGGCGGCGGGGTGAGCGAAAGCGAAAAGCGCTGCAAGGACCGCAGGCGTGGCAGTCAGAGCGAAACACAGCGGCAAGGGAAGGCGGCCGATCAGCAGGCCGATCGAGGCGGCGCCCAACGAGTTGGCCAGGTTGTAGGTGGCGTTCACCCACGCGCCGGCCTGGACGCGGGCGCCGGGTGGGGCCGCGCTGTCGGCGATCAGGTAGGCGGTCGTCAAGGCGGGTGAGAGGAACAGGCCGGTCACGCCGATCAGGGCGGCGAGCGCCCACAGGTTCCCGGCCAGTCCGGCCACACCGAGAGACACGCCCAGCGCGGCGGCCAGCAGCGGCAGCCTGCGCTCGCCGGCGGAGCGCCACGTGATCGCGCCGTAGGCGAGGCCGCCGACGAGGCTGCCGGCGGCCAGGGCGGCCTCGACCCAGGCCACGGCCGCGATGTGGTGGGTGCGGTCGGCGAAAGCCACCACCAGCAGGCTCAGCGCGCCCAGGCTCAAGCCCACCGCCCCGGCCACCAGGGCCGGGCGGTAGACCGCGGTGAACGGCATCGGCGCCGAGGGCACGCGGGGTTTAGGGGCGGTGACCAGCAGCAGGCTTCCGGTCAGGACCAGGAGGGCGCTCACCGCGACGCCCAGGGCCGGGTTCGCCACCGCGAACAGGCCGGCCAGCAGGGGGCCGGTCACGTACAGCAGCTCCTCGCAGACGGTGTCCAGGGAGAAGGCGCGCCGGCGCAGCTCCTCGGTCGGCATGATGTCCGTCCACAGTGCCCTCATGATGGGGCCGAGCGGTGGCGTGAGGGCGCCGGCGGTGACGGCCAGCGTCCACAGCACCAGGTGCGGCGTGCCGGGGCGCCAGGTGGCGGCGGCGATCAAGAGCAGGAGCAGGGTGTACGCCGAGGCCATGGGCGCCAGCGTCCGGCGCAGGCCGAAACGGTCGATCAGGCGGGACCGCAGTGGGGACAGCAACGAGCTCGTCAGGCCGAACAAGGCGGTGAACATGCCGGCGACCGGGTAGGAACCGGTGGCCTGGGTGACGGCCAGGACGAGCGAGAGGAAGACGACGCCGTACGACAGACGGCCGATCAGGGCGGCGCTGAAAGCGCGCGCGGCGTGGGGTGTGCGCAGGACAGCACGATAGGACGAAGACATGGTTGTTCCTCGGGAGAGCAGGGCCGCGGCTGGGGAAAGCGGGCCCGTCTACGCACGGAGGAACGACATGCCGGTGATCCTATACAGCTGGCGCAGTTCACCCAAGCGCACCAGCTTGGCCACGCCGAGATAGGCGGCCGCGCCCAGGGCGACCGCGATCGGGGCCCAGTCGCTCAGCGGGAGGACGAGCAGGCCGGCGGCGCCGGTGGCCACGGCGACCTTGGCGTGGGTGCGGAGCAGGCGGTGGCCGTCGAGGCGGCCCAGGCGACGGCGCAGGACGAGCGCCGACGCGATGAGGCCGGTGGTGTAGGCGACCGCGTACGCCCAGGGGACCGCGACCACGACGAGAGCGGACGGCAGCGCCGCCCCCGCCGCCAGGCAGCCGAGCACGCCGACGGCCGTCACGCCAGTGGTGATCAGCGCGGGAGTGCGGGTGTCCTGCAAGGCGTAGAAGCCGCGCTGAAGGATGGCGTACGCCGTGAAGGGCACCAGGGCCACGCCGAAGCCGGCCACCACGAGGCCGAGCCGGGTGACCGCGGACGGTGAGCTGTTGCCGTGCGCGAACAACAGGGTGGCGATCTGCGGGCCCAGCACCAGCATGGCGGCGGCGACCGGGGCCAGGATCACCACGGCCAGGCGGATCGCCCGGGACAGGTCGTCGGTGACGCGGCGCAGGTCGTGGCGGGCGGCGCTGCGGGACAGCCGGGGCAGGACGACGGTCATCACCGACAGGGCGATCACCGCGTACGGCACCTGGAAGATCGCCGAGGCGTTCTGGTAGACGCTGACACCGCCGGGGCCGCTCAGCGAGGCCGCGCGGGTGGCCACCGCGAGCAGGACCTGGGCGGCGGCGACCGACAGCAGCACCCAGCCGCCGAGCCGGGCGACGCGGCGCAGGCCGAGGCCGCGCGGGTCGAACCGCGGGCGCAGCGGGAAGCCGCTGCGGCGCAGCGCCCACACCACCAGCGCCATCTGGGCGAAGACGCCGGCCGTGGTGCCGGCCGCCAGCAGCGTGAAGCTGGGGATCGCCAGGTAGAGCAGACCCACCGCGATCACCACGACGCTATTGACCAGCGGGGCCCAGGCGGGGGCGGCGAAGTGGCCGCGCGTGTTCAGGATGGCGCCGGCCACCGCGCTCACCCCGTAGAACAGGATCTGCGGCAGGAAGAACCGGGCGAAGGCCACGGCCAGGTCGCGCTGGCCCGCCGAGAAGCCCGGGGTGAGCACGGCCACGAGCCAGGGCGCGGTCACCATCGCCGCGACGGTGACGGCGCTCAGCCCGTACACGATCAAGGAAAGCAGTTTCTGGGCCTGAGGCGTGCCGGTGGACCGGGCCAGCAGCGGCACCACCACGCTGGCCATGGCGCCGCCCACGACGATCTCGAAGACGGCGTTGGGCAGCGTGTTGGCGACGTTGTAGGCGTCCAGGAGCCCGCTGCCGAGGCCGAGAGCGGACGCCAGGATGAGAACCCGGACGAAACCGGCGGCCCGGGACGCCAGGGTCGCCACCGCCATGCCGCGGCCGGCCTGTCCGAGAGAAGTCATCGCCGGTCATGGTAGGCGGGCGCCGCACGCGGGTATGAAATCCGGCTATGGCTCTGCCGATCGAGGACTACGCGATCATCGCCGACACGCAGACGGCCGCGCTCGTGGGGCGCAACGGCTCCATCGACTGGCTCTGCGTGCCGCGCTTCGACTCCGGGGCGATCTTCGCCGCGCTGCTGGGCGACGAGGAGAACGGCCACTGGACCATCGCGCCCGAGGGCGAGCACACCGTCCGGCGGCGCTACGTCGACGAGACGCTCGTGCTGGAGACGGAGTTCGAGACCGCCGGCGGCGTCGTGCGGCTGACCGATTTCATGCCGCCGCGCGACACCGAGGCGCCCTCGGTCGTGCGGATCGTGACCGGCGTCCGCGGCCGCGTGGACATGTCGATGGTGCTGCGCCTGCGCTTCGATTACGGGCACGTGGTGCCCTGGGTCTATCAGGAGCAGGGCGATCTGGTCGCGGTGGCCGGGCCGGACGCGGCGTGGCTGCGCACGCCGGTGGAGACGCGCGGCGAGAACATGGCGACCCGGGCCGAGTTCACCGTGGGGCCGGGCGAGACCGTGCCGTTCGTGCTGACCTGGCGGCCGTCGCACCTGCCGCCGCCCGAACCGGTCGACCCGGTCAAGGAGCTGGGCGTCACCGAAGGGTATTGGCGGGGCTGGGTCTCCGCGTGCACCTACGAGGGCGAGTGGCGGGACGCCGTCGTACGCTCGCTGCTGACCTTGAAGGCTTTGACCTACGCCCCCACGGGCGGCATCGTCGCCGCGGCCACCACCTCCCTGCCGGAGAAGCTCGGTGGCGTACGCAACTGGGACTACCGCTTCTGCTGGCTGCGCGACGCCACCATCACGTTGCAGTCGCTGCTCTACTCGGGTTTTCAGAGCGAGGCCACCGCCTGGCGCAAATGGCTGCTGCGGGCCATCGCGGGCAACCCCGCCGAGCTCCAGATCATGTACGGCGTCGCGGGTGAGCGCCGCCTCGACGAATACGTGGCCACGTGGCTCACCGGGTACGACGGCAACCCCGTGCGGATCGGCAACGCCGCCGCCGAACAGTTCCAGCTCGACGTCTACGGCGAAGTGATGGACGCCCTGCACCAGGGGCGGCGGGCCGGGCTGAAGGCCGACGACCCGGCCTGGGGGCTGCAGTGCAAGCTGATGGAGTTCGTCGAGGAGCACTGGCGCGACCCGGACGAGGGCATCTGGGAGGTGCGCGGCGGCCCGCAGCAGTTCGTGCACTCCAAGCTGATGGCATGGGTCGCGGCCGACCGCGCGGTGAAGGCGATCGACGATTTCGGCCTGCCCGGGCCGCGGAAACGCTGGGTGAAGCTGCGCGACGAGATTCATGCGGAGATTCTGTCGAAGGGGTACGACAAGAAACGGCGGACCTTCACGCAGTACTACGGCTCCGAGGAGCTCGACGCGGCGCTGCTGATGGTGCCGCTGGTCGGTTTCCTGCCGGCGAGCGACGAACGGGTCGCCGGAACGGTGGCCGCGATCGAGGAGAATCTGCTGGTCGACGGCTTCGTCCAGCGCTACACGCAGCATCGCGGCACCGACGTGGACGGCCTGCCGCCGGGCGAGGGCGCGTTCCTGGCCTGCACGTTCTGGCTGGCCGACAACTACGCGCTGATGGGCCGCGAACAGGAGGCGCGCGAGACGTTCGCCCGCCTGCTGGCCCTGCGCAACGACGTGGGCCTGCTCTCCGAGGAGTACGACACGGAGGCCGGCCGTCTCGTCGGCAACTTCCCGCAGGCGTTCAGCCACGTCCCGCTGATCGACACGGCCCGCACCCTGACGACGGCCCTGGCCCCGACGGAGGCCCGGGTCAGGGAAGGGCTGAAGTGAGCTCCCGCCGCGAGGTGATGCCGAGCTTGGTGAACACCTTGCGCAGGTGCCACTCGACGGTGCGCGGGCTGAGGAACAGGGCACTGCCGATCTCGGCGTTGGTGCGCCCGGCGACGGCCAGGCGCACGATCTGCTCCTCCTGCGAGGTGAGCTTGCGGGCGGCGTCCGAGGCTTTCCGCCGTACGGCCTCACCGGCCGCCGCCAGCTCCCGGGCCGCCCGATCGGCGAAGGCCTCGGCGCCCATCGAGGTGAAGGCCTCGTACGCCTCCCGCAGCTCAGCACGGGCCTCGGTGCGCCGGTTCTCCCGCCGCAGCCATTCACCGAGCAGCAGATGGGCGCGCGCGGCGTGCATGACCCCACCGGCGGCGGCGAAATGCCGGAGGCCGGCCCGGAACCGCTCCTCGACGTCACCGGCCGGCCCGGCCAGCGCGTCGGCCACGGCCTGCACCCCTCGGGCCCAGTCCGTGCCGGCGATCGCGGTCCGCTCGGCCAGCCGTTTGGCGGCGCCGGCCGCCTCCTCGTGGTGCCCGGCCCGGGCGGCGGCCTCGACCAGCTCACTGAGAGTCCAGGCGTAGACGGCGAGATCGGGGTATTCGGCGGCTTCCTTGGCCGCCTGATAGGCGCCTTCGAAGTCGCCGAGACCGTTGCCCAGTGCTGCTTTCCCGAAGCCAGCCACGCCGAGTGAGCGGCCTTCGGCGCGCGACTTGGCGTCGCGGATGACGTCGTCGGCGAGCTCGGAGGCGTACGGCTGAAGCCCTCGATAGGCGGCCAAGGTGACCGAGGCGGAAGGTTGGAGCGCGCTGCCGAGGGCCTGCCGCAGAGCGCCGGCCTCGTCGGTGAGACTGGCGGCGTCGGCCAGGCGGCCCATGTAGAGCAGGATGCCCGACCGGAACGCGAGAGCCGTGGGAAGCAGCGACAAGGAGCCGGTCTCCCGGGCCGCGCGGAGTCCCTGCTCGGTGATCGGATCCCACGCGTCGTGCCGGAACATCTCATGGGCCACCGGCGCGGCCAGCCACAGAAGCCCCGGCTCCGGTTTCTCCACGAGCACGTCGAGCGCCCGGTTGAGGGCCGGCGCCGCCGCCGCGTAACCGTCCAGGATCCAGGTCGTGATGCCGTCGAGCAGCAGCCCGACGGCGTCGTCGGGCCCGCCGGTGGGGGCTTCGGTGGCGGCTGCTCGGGCCACCTCGCGGAGGAACGGGTCGTCGAGGCGGCCCGCGTGCAGGGCGGCGCCCACGGCGGCCAGGTAGGTCTCGCGGGCGGCGGCCGGGTCGAGGTCGCGCAGGCGGCGGGCGGCCGCCAGCAAGGGCGGGCCGGCGGCCCGGCCCGGGTTGAGGATGAGGGCCAGGTGGGCTCGCAGACGTTCGACGCGGGCCTGCTGAAGCGCGTCCAGGTGGCTCATCTCGGCCACGGCCAGGAGCTCGGGGACCTGGGCGAACGAGCCGGCGTCGGCGTTGGCCTGGGCGGCCGAGATGAGCAGGCCGGCGCGGCGGGCGGGGTCGAGGGTGAGCTCGGCGGCGCGCTCGAGGAACGCCGCGGCGGCGGAGCGGCCACCGCGGGCCAGCGCGCGGCCGGCGGAGCTCTCCAGCTCGGTGGCGACCTCCTCGTCGGGGCCGGAGACCGCGTGCGCCCGGTGCCAGGCGCGCCGGTCCGGGTCCTCCCCCGGATCGGTGGCCTCGGCCAGGGCCGCGTGCACCTCGCGCAGGTCGTCGGCGTGGCCGGCCCGCCAGGCGGCCGAGCGGACCAGCGGATGAGGGAAGCGGACCCGCCGGTTCAGGTCGATGAGCTGCGCGGACTCGGCCGGGGCGGCCGCCTCGGGCCCGATGCCGAGCCGTTGCAGGGCCCGCCACAGCAGCGTCACGTCGCCGACCGGCTCGACCGCCGCCGCCAGCAGCACCATGCGGGTGTCGGCGGGCAGGGCCGCGATCCGCCGCTGGAACGCCTCCTCGACCCGGCCGGCCAGCGGCGCCGAGCTCAGCCCGCCGAAGCCGAACGCCAGCTCCGCCGGCGTGAGCCCCTTGGGCAGCTCCAGCAGGGCGAGCGGGTTGCCTCGCGTCTCGAGGACGATCCGGTCCCGCACGCGCGAGTCGACCGGTCCGGGAAGAACGGAGTCGAGCAGCTCCCGCGCCTCGGCGTCGGGCAGCCCGGCCACCGGCAGCTCGGGCAGCCCGGCCAGCACCCCTTCGTCCCCCGGCGACCGCACCGAGAAGATCAGCGCCACCGACTCGGCCCCGAGCCGCCGGGCCACGAAGGTGAGGATCACCTCGGACATCCGGTCGAGCCACTGCACGTCGTCGACGATCGCCACCAGCGGCTGCTCGCCGGCGCTCTCGGCCAGCAGCCCGAGCACGGCCAGACCCACCAGCAGCGGCTCGGGCGGGCTGCCCGCACTCAGCCCGAAGGCGGTGGTGATCGCCTCCCGCTGATGCTCCGGAAGCCGGTCGAGCGACCCCAGCAGAGGCGCACAGAGCTGCTGCAACGCCGAGTAGGCGATCTCCGACTCGAGTTCGACCCCGGCCGCGCGAGTGGTCCGTACACCCGAACCCGCTTGTTCCGCGAGATAGTCGAGCAGAGCCGTCTTGCCCACCCCGGCCTCACCCCGCAGCACCAGGGCGCGGCTGTTACCGGCCGTGATGTCGCGCAGCAACCGGTCGAACGTCTCACGCTCGTGCCTGCGCCCTTGCAACACGTGATCATCCTCCCGCCCGGGAGCGTACCCGCCACCCGATGGTTGACCTGGCAACCTTCATGTGAGGATGTCGGGATGCCGTACGGATACATCGCCTCCATGAAGGCCCAGCCCGGCCACCGCGACGAGATCATCGACCTGCTGGTGAGCGGCGCCGACGGCCTGCGAGCAGCCGGCTGCCACCTCTACGTGGTCAGCGCCGCCGTCACCGACGACGTCACGATCTGGGTCAGCGAGGTCTGGGAGTCGAAGCAGCATCACGACGACTCGCTGAAGCTCCCCGAGACCCGGGCCGCCATCGCGAAGGCCATGCCGCTGCTGACCGGCGACTTCTTCAACCAGGAGACCGAGGTGCGCGGCGGCCTCACTGGTCAACCGTGAAGATGACCGACCGCCCGGCCGCACCCGCGCGTTCGTAGAAGTCACGCACCTCGGCGAGATAGTGCCAGGTGTAGTCGAAGTCCTCGGCGTCGATACGGTCGTACCGCTCCCGCAGCCACGCCTCACTCACGGTTTCCAGCGCCGCCGCAACCGCCGGCACCTGATCGGCGAGCACATGGGCGACGATGTGGTCCTCCCCTTCGTGGTGATGGCCACCGCCGAGCAGCGCCAGTTCCAGAGCTTCGCCGGTACGCCGCCCGAGCTGAAGGGTGCCGTCACTCAGGCACCGGTGCATGGCGTCCCAGGATTTGTCCACTTCGCACAGCCAGTCCCGTTCCCAGGCCTCCTCCTTCCTCGACGAACTCCATGACCTCGTCGTCATCGCGGGTGGCCACCAGCGCCGCATCCTGAGCTCCCGTCAACGCGAACAAAACCCCACGGCATCCCATGGCCGGGAGTATGCCGGAGGGGTCCGACAACATTGGGCCTGCCGTGAGCTCTGGTCTGGTCTGGGCGCGCACAGAGTGGCTGGCTCGACGTTCTGGTCAGAATGGGACTCCCCGTGGCACGTATCTCGGGTCGGCACGTCACGCCGGACGAGATCGCGGCACACCAGACCGTGACCGGCCTCGTTGAATGGCTATGCGCACGCGGTGCACGGCGGATTTTCACTGGCCCGTCAGTCGCACGACCGAATCCCGTAGTGGAAACGCTCTGCGTCGAGCCCGATCCCGACTGTTTCAGCCAGGCCGTTCCAGCGGTCGAGCACTCCCTGTATGTCCGCCTGTACCAATTGCAGGCGGCTCAACCCGTGCTCGAGTCGAGGGTTTCCACCGGGCACAGCGGATACCGCACTCAGCTCATCCACACGGAGTGGCCCGAGGCCACGTCGACCGGAGCCGGCTTCTGGGGTGTCGAGGTCACGAGTTGTCCTGATAAGCGTGAGCTCGCGAAGGCGTCAGCGGTTGGTCAGGCTGAAGTGCATGTAGTCCTTCAGGCTGCGCCAATAGCCGCCCCACTGATATCCGTTCCACAGGAAGGCCCGGGCCGCGCCCTCGGGGTGCAGCATGCCGATCAGGTAGCGGCTGCGGTTCAGGTAGAAGGCGCTGTTGGCGGGGGAGACGCTCGTGCCCCTGATCATCGGGTTCTGGAACGGGTTGATGTCGATCGCCACGCCTGAGGCGTGCTCCGAGAAGACCTTCGTGCCGCCCACGTTGCGGCAGCTGTAGCCGGCCGTCACCGTGGCCATGTTCCGCTGCGTGGGTGCGTTGATCCGCATGGGTGCCATGCCCATGATGCGGAAGCGCCAGTTGTACAGCGTGTGGAAGATGTTCTGGACCCGGCGGGCGGCCTCGGTGCGGACCACGATGCTGCCGTCGTGGTGGGCGCCCGTGAAGTCGATGTAGGAGACCCAGACCTTGCGCAGGCCGGTCGGCAGGACCGGGCAGCGGCGCAGCGGGTTCCAGTTCACCATGCCGGGGGTCACCGTCTCGATGTGGGTACGCCACGGCGGGAGCAGGACCGTGGGCCGGCTGAGGCGCATCACGCCGTCCACCTGCACCGTGGTGTTCAACGGCAACTGGTTCCAGCGGGCCAGGGTGGCCTTCGAGTGGCCGTACATGCGGGCGATGCTCGCCAGGGTGTCGCCGGGGCGGACCACGTGCCAGGCCGGGGCGGCGGCAGTGGCCGGTTCGGCGAAGATGGCAAGACAGCAAACGGCGAGCAGGGCGGCCAGGGATCTCTTCAGCACGGTTTCCGACCGTACGAAGAGATCCCGGCGAGCCGCAGGGAAACGCGAAAAAACGTCAGGCCAACGCGACCGGGCTCGGGGCCAGGGTCACGCGGACGGGAGCTCCGGCCGGCAGCGTGGCCAGGCGGTCGCTGGCGATCTGGGCCACGACCAGGACCTCGCCCACGGCGACCGTGACCTTGCTGATCGGGCCCAGGAAGCTGGTGGTGACGACCCGGCCCTCGCCTTCGTCGTGGGGTTCGACCGTCACCGACTCGGGCCGTACCAGCGCGGTCGCCGTCGACGACGAGGACGGGGCGATCAGCGGGAGGCGGTGGCCCAGGACCTCGATGTGTTCGCCGGCGATGGTGCCGGGGAGCCGGTTCGACAGGCCCACGAACTCGGCCACGAAGGCCGACGCCGGCGCCTGGTAGATCTCGGCCGGGGTGGCCAGCTGCTCCAGCTTGCCGGCCCGCATGACGCCGACCCGGTCGGCGACCGCGAGGGCCTCCTCCTGGTCGTGGGTGACGAACAGGGTCGTGGTGCCGATCTCGGTCTGGATGCGGCGGATCTCGTCGCGCAGCTGCACGCGGACCTTGGCGTCCAGGGCCGACAGCGGCTCGTCCAGCAGCAGCACGCTCGGCTCGATGGCCAGCGCGCGGGCCAGGGCGACCCGCTGCTGCTGGCCGCCGGACATCTGGTGCGGGAAGCGACCCTCGAAACCGGTGAGGCCGACCAGGTCGAGCATGTCCCCGGCGCGGTTGGCGGAGGCCTTGCGGCCGCGCAGCTTCAGCCCGAACTTCACATTGTCCAGAGCGGACAGATGCGGGAAGAGACTGTACGCCTGGAAGACCATCCCCATGTCGCGCTTGTTCGTGGGCAGCGCGGTGACGTCCTTGCCACCCACCAGGACCTCGCCGCTGTCGGCGTCCTCGAGGCCGGCCAGCACGCGCAGGGCCGTGGTCTTGCCGCAGCCCGACGGGCCGAGCAGGGCGATGAACTCGCCCGGCGCGATCGACAGGTCCAGGTTGTCCAGGGCGTGCACGGAGCCGAACGTCCGGCGCAGACCCTTCAGATGTACGGCGACGCCGGTCATGATGATTCCTTACGACGGGAGGATCGGCGCTCGCCGAACAGGGACAGCAGCAGGAGCAGGACGAAGGCCAGCAGCAGCGCGGTCAGCGACACGGCGACGGACATCGTGGCGCTGCTCTTGCCGAGGAACGCGATGGCGACCTGGAGGTTGGTCCGGTTGAGCAGCGACGCGATGGTGTACTCGCCGAGCACCAGCGCCACCGTCAGGAACGCGGCCGACAGGACCGCCGAGCGGATGTTCGGCAGCACGACCTTCCACATCACCCCGGCCCAGCCCGACCCCATGCTGCGGGCGGCCTCGGCCAGCGTCTTCACGTCGATGGCGGACAGCCCCGCGTCGATCGCGCGATAGGCATAGGGCAGAACCAGGATGGTGTACGCGAACACGAGCGTCACTGAGGAGCCACCGAGGAAGTAGTTCACCCAGGCGTAGACCGGCGCCAGCCCGACGACCAGCACGATGGCCGGGATCGTCAGCGGAAGCAGGCACAGGAACTCGACCAGCCGGCGAATCTTGGGCAGCCGCAGGCGTACCCACACCGCGGTCGGCACCAGAAGCAGCAGCATCAGCACCGCGGTCAGCGCCGCCTGCAGCAGCGACGCGACGATGCCGTCGGACAGGTCCGGATAGGTGGAGCTGAGCTGCGGCCAGTCGACCAGCAGCGACCACGTGTTCGCGTCGCGCGTGGAGAACTCGACCATAGCGACCAGCGGGAGCAGGAAGAAGACGCCGAGCACGATCAGCACGGCCCAGCGGAAGGCGCGCTGTTTGCGGGCGCGCCGGGCGATCACCCCAGCCATTTCGCCGTCCTCTTCTGCAGCAGGGTGTACAGGCCCATCACGACCGACACCACGATGACCATGCCGAGCGCCATCGCCTTGCCGACGTTGGCCTGCCCGAGGATGACCTCGCTGGTCAGGGCGCTGCGGATCTGCAGCGGGACGATCGGGTTGCCCTGGCTGACCAGGGCGGCCGCGGTGGCGTACGCGGAAAACGCATTGGCGAAGAGCAGCAGCGTGGAACCGAGGAACGCCGGGCCCAGCAGCGGGCCCGCCACCTTGGTCCAGTACTGCCAGGTGGTGCCGCCCAGGCTCTCGGTCGCCTCGCGCCACTGCGGGCGGATGCCGTCGAGCGCGGGCAGGAAGACGATCACCATGAGCGGGATCTGGAAGTACGTGTAGACCAGCGTGAGGCCCGGCAGTTCGAACAGCCACACGCCGCCCGAGTAGATGTCGATGCCGTGGTCCTGCAGGAACACGGTGACGAAGCCGGACAGGCCGATGGTGGCCAGGAAGGCGAAGGCGAGGGTGACGCCGCCGAACTGGGCCAGCACGCCGGCGGCGGCGGTCACCACGCGGCGCAGGATGCCGTCGGGGCGGGCGGTGGCCAGGGCGTACGCCAGGACGGCGCCGAGCACGGCGCCCACGATCGCGCTGACCGCCGACAGCGCGATGCTGCGGCCGAAGGCGTCCAGGATGTACTCGTTGCCCAGCGCCTTGATGTTCTCCAGGGTGGCGCCGCCGTCGTTGCTCGCGAACGCGCCGATCACCACGACCAGGGTGGGGATGATCAGGAAGATCGCCACGTACGCGAAGAATGGGAGCGTGCCCAGCAGGGCGGTGCCCCGCAGGCGTGGCCGGGTGGCCACGCGCTGCGGAGCGGCCGCGACGACCTCAGCCAATGGCCTTGGCCCAGCTCGCGGTGAGGGTCTCCTTGGCCTTGGTGTTCTGGGCCTCGGTCGGGATCACCGGGGTGCCCTCGATCTTGGGGAGAGCGTCGTACAGGGTCTTGTCGATCGTGCCGGCCTTCTGCATGGCCTCGGCGCGGACCGGGCGGGCGCCGCCCTTGAGCCACAGGTTCTGGCCCTCGTCGCTGTAGAGGAACTCCTGCCACAGGCGCGCGGCGGCCGGGTGCGGGGCGTCCTTGTTGATCGCCTGCACGTAGTACGAGCCGAGGACCGCGCCGTTCGGGACGAAGGTCTTCCAGGTCTTGGTCTTGGCCGCCTGGGCGGCGTTCAGGTAGTCCCAGTCGAAGACGACAGGGGTCTGACCCGACTCGATGGTGGCCGGGGTCGGGTCGACCGGCAGGAAGTTGCCGGCCTTCTTCAGCTTGCCGAAGAAGTCGACGCCGGGGGCGATGTCGTCGGCCGAGCCGCCGTTGGCCAGTGCGGCCATCTGCACGCCGCCGAAGGCCGAGCCGGCCTGGGTCGGGTCGCCGTTGAGCGCGACCTTGCCCTTGTACTCCGGCTTGAGCAGGTCGGCCACGCTCGTCGGGGCCGGGACCTTGGCGCTGTCGTAGCCGATCGACATGTAGCCGCCGTAGTCGTTCGTCCAGGCGCCGTTGGCGTCCTTCAGGCTGTCCGGCACGTCGGCCCAGGTGCTGACCTTGTACGAGGCGAACAGCGCTGTGTTGGCCGAGGCGACCGAGCCGCCCAGGTCGAACACGTCAGGGGCCTTGTCCTGGCCCTTGAGCTGGTTGGCCGCGTTGATCTCGTCCTGGCTGGCGGCGTCGGGCTGGGCCGAGTTCACCTTGATGCCGTACTTGTCGCCGAACGCCTTGATGATCTCGCCGTAGTTGGCCCAGTCCGGCGGCAGCGCGATGACGTTGAGCGCGCCCTCCTTCTTGGCCGCGTCGACCAGGGCGTCCATTCCGCCGAGGTCGGCCGCGCTGGTCGCGGTCGCCGCGCTGCTCGACGAGGACTCGCTCTCCTTCTCGGGCGGGGAGCAGGCCGCGATCGCGGCAATCGTGGTGGCCGCCAGCGTGACGGCGACCGAGCGCTTGAATGTACGCACCGTTTTCCCTCTCTGCGCGCACCGTGCCGGTGGGCGCCGGGTGATCATGAGAGGGCATGGTGAACGGGCGGGAACGATCAAGCGCCCGGCCGAAGATCAAAATTTGAAGGTGCTCACCAGCTGGCGAAGCTCGTCGGCGGTGCGCGCCACCTCGCCCGAGGCGTGCCGGGTCTGCTCGACGCCCTGCACCGAGGCGGCGCTGGCGGCCGAGACATCGGCGATGTTGGTGGCAATGCGCGAGGAGCCGTTGGCCACCTCGGCGATGCTGCGGCTCATCTCGCCGGTGGTCGCGGTCTGCTCCTCGACGGCCGAGGCGATGGTGGTCTGGAAGTCGTTGATCTGGGCGATGACCTCGGAGATCCGCGAGATGACCTCGACCGCGCCGGTGGTGTCGTGCTGGATGGCGGCCACGCGGGTGCCGATGTCCTCGGTCGCCTTGGCGGTCTCCTGGGCCAGGTCCTTGACCTCGGAGGCGACCACGGCGAAGCCCTTGCCGGCCTCACCCGCGCGGGCGGCCTCGATGGTCGCGTTCAGGGCCAGCAGGTTGGTCTGCTCGGCGATCGAGGTGATCAGCTTGATGACGTTGCCGATCTCGGCCGACGAGGCGCCGAGCTGGCGCACGGTCTCGGTGGCGCGGGCGGCCTCGCTCACGGCGGTGGCCGCGATCTGAGCCGACTCACTCGTGTTACGGGAGATCTCGCGGATGGCCAGGCCCATCTCGTCGGAGCCGGCCGAGACGGTCTGCACGTTGCGGGAGATCTCCTCGGCCTCGGCCGCGGCCGACGAGGACTGGGCGCTGGTGTCGCCGGCCGCGTCGGCGATGGTGCCGGAGATCGCGGAGAGCTCGGCCGAGGCGCCGGCCAGCTTGTCGGCGTCCTTGGCCACGGTCTCCAGCGAGACCCGGAACGTCTCCAGGGCGCCGTCGAGGTTGGCCGCCATCACGCCGAGCTCGTCCCGGCTGGTGATGCCGCTGCGCTTGGTGAGATCGCCGTGCGCGAGGGCGTCGGCCACCTCGCCGAGCCGGCGCACCGGCTTGAGGATCGAGCGCGACAGCGGGATGGCCAGGCCGATGAGCAGGGCCAGCCCACCCGCGGCGACGGCGATGGCCAGCAACTGCGTCGACTTCTCGGTGTCGGTCATGTCCGAGCGCTCCTGGGCGACCGCGGCCGTGGCCTGGTCGACCAGCGCGCCGAGGGCGTCGTCGGTGGTGGCGTTCTTGTCGGCGATCTCGCCGATCCGGGCGCTGACCGAGGCCGGGTCGGCGACGGCGGCCTTGACGAAGGACTCGATGTACTCGTTGAACGAGGTGAAGTCGGACTGCGACTTGGTGAAGGCGGCCCGCAGATCGGCCGGCAGCCCGGCGGCGAGGACGGCGGCCTGGGCTTCCTCCGAGGCCTTGACGTCGTCGGCGGTGTCGGTGGTGGTGTCGATGCCGAGGGCGGCGCGGTAGGCGTCGGCCTTGAGCTCGCTCTGGCGCGTGTCGAGGTGGTTCAGGGCCGCCAGCCCCGCCTCGAGGCCGGTGATCCGGTCGCTCTGGTCGGCCAGGCTGTCCTCGCCGACCAGGGTGAGCCCGGCCAGGGCGCTCATCAGCACCGCGCCGGTTCCGACGATCAGGCCCAGCCTCTTGGCGACGCCGATGTCCTGAAGTTTCCGCATATGCCCTCCGAGCTCGCGATGTTGCCGAGCCCGATCGGCCGCCACGAAACGGACATGAGATCTATCGGGACGCTTTCTCCCGATACATCGCAGCGTCCGCTGCACTCGACAATTCCGAAAAGTCGGACAGTTGGCCGACATCGCGCCGAGCGGCCCCGATGCTGACACCGACGGTCACAGTGCGGCCGTGCACGGAGATGGGCTGCCGGATCGCGTCCCGGAGCCGATCGGCCAGGCTTTCGGCGTCGGCGAGCGTGGCATCGGGCAGCACGACCACGAACTCGTCCCCGCCGAGCCGCCCCGCCAGGTCGCCGGAGCGCAGATGGGAGGTGAGCCGCGCACCGACCACGCAGAGCAGCTCGTCGCCGGCCGCGTGCCCGAGAGTGTCGTTGACAGCTTTGAAGCCGTTGAGGTCGAGAAGGAGGACAGCCAGGGCCCGGCCGTCCAGCTCGGCCGCGTAGGTGGTCAGCCGCTGCCGGTTGGGCAGCCCGGTGAGCGAGTCGTGGGTGGCCTGGTGGTCGAGCTGCCGCCGGATGCCCTGAAGTTCCTTGACCTGACGGCCGTACGCGGTGGCGAGGGTGCCGCCGAGCGCGGCGATGAGCAGGTTGACGAGGATCGCCATGGTCACGTCGCCGTGATGGAACGACTTCTCGCCGTAGCGCGCCGCCGCGAAAACAAGGATGAGGCTGGTGGCGAGCCAGGCGATCAGAGCACCCGGCAGTCGTCGCCGGAGAGCCGCCACGAGCACGGGAAGCGCGAGGAGGGGCCAGGTGGTCTGCATGCTGTACGCCTGAACGCCGACGACGATCCCACCGATGGCGACGACGTCGCAGACGGTCTGCAAGGTACCGAGCGCCCCGTACCACCGATCACCGGGCCGGTGAAAGTTGACCGCGGCGAGAACATTGGCCAGAACCATGAGCACGATGCCGGTGTCACAGGCGAGCCGCATGGCGGGATGCACGTGCGCTTCGGGCGGCAGCCCGGTGAGCCCCGACAGGAACACCGCGGTGGCCAGCACTCCGGCCACCCGCGCCAGAAAGGCACTGGCTTCGACGGTCCGCCGTCGCCGCCAGGCGGAGTGGTCAGTGGTCGCGTTCATCCGCCGTTGAATCGGCCGCCGCTCCGCGCCTATGAGCCTTCAAAGAGACTTCACAGCTTCCGCGCGGCCGGGCGGGCCGCCGAGACCGTGAGAGCGGCACAGCACGGGCGGCGTGGTGTGGGCGGCGCAGCGTGGTGCGGGCGGCGTGGTGTGGGCGGCGTGGCATGTTGCGGGCGGCGTGATGTGGGCGGCGCGGCGCCGTGCGAGCGCTGCGGCGCGGTGCCGGAGATCGGGCGGCGCGGTGCGGCCGGTCCGGTCCGACGGGTGGGTTGCCGGCGCTGCGGCCGTTCGGTCGCAGCGCGGGGCGGCCGAGTCGGCGACGGGCGGTGTGGGGCGGTGGGCGTGGAGCCGGTGGTGGCGGCGCGGGCGGTGCCCGTGGAGCGATGTGGTGAGTTTGCTGGGGTTCAGTGCCAACCCGCGAGGACATCGGGGACGGTCACGGCTGTTTCGGGGGTAGGGGACTTTGTGGCCGTGCGGGAGAAACGGGGTGCGGGGGCGGGCTGGCGCACCCCGTCGACGGTGATGAAGGTGGCGCGTTCGGCGTTGTGGGGATGGTCAGGGGCCTCGAAGGGGGAGAGGACCGGGGCCACGCACGCGTCCGAGCCGGCGAAGGTGGTTGTCCACTCGTCGCGGGACTTGGAAGCGAACGCCGCGGCGAACCGGGAGCGCAGCACGGGCCAGCCCGACTTGTCGTACTGATGCGGCAAATCGGCTGTGGACAGGCCCAGGCCGTCGAGGAGAGCCTGGTAGAAGGGTGGCTCCAGGGCGCCCACGGCCATGAAACCGCCGTCGGACGTCTCGTAGGTGTCGTAGAACGGGGCGCCGCCGTCCAGGAGGTTCTCGCCGCGGGCCGGGCCCCACTGGCCGATCGCGGCCATGCCGTGCACGAAGGTCATGAGCAGGGCCGAACCGTCGACCATGGCCGCGTCGACCACCTGGCCGCGGCCGGAGTGGGAGCGTTCCAGCAGCGCGGCCAGGACGCCGACGGCCAGCAGCATGCCGCCGCCGGCGAAGTCGCCGACCAGGTTGATCGGGGCGTGGGGGCGTTCGCCGGCGCGGCCGAGCGGTTCGAGGGCGCCGGCGATCGCTATGTAGTCGATGTCGTGGCCGGCCCGCGCGGCCAGCGGGCCGTCCTGCCCCCAGCCGGTCATCCGGCAGTAGACCAGCCTGTCGTTGATCTCGGCGAGCCGCTCGGGGCCGAAGCCGAGACGCTCGGCGACGCCGGGACGGAAGCCCTCGACGAACACGTCGGCGTGCTCGGTCAGCCGCAGCAGCTCGGCCACCCCGTCCGGCGTCTTGAGGTCGAGCTCGACCGTGCGCCGCCCCCGGCCCAGCGGACCCAGCGGCGGGAACTGCCCGCCGGGCCGGTCGACACGCACCACGTCCGCGCCGAGATCGGCCAGCACCATGCACCCGAACGGCCCCGGCGCCAGCCCGGCCAGCTCGACGACCCGGATGCCGTCCAGCGGCCCGCTCACACCCGGCCTCCCTCGACAGCGCGGCCGGCGCTCATGCGGGGAGGAACCTGTCGCCGTAGCGCTTGGCCAGCTCGGTGGCGCGGCCCCGGAAGTCGGCGTGCTGGTGGGCGAAGCGCAGGACGCCGCCCGTCCAGGCCGGGTAGCCGATGCCGAGGATGGAGCCGACGTTGCCGTCCTCCTCGGTGCGCAGCACGCCCTCGGCCAGGCACCGCTGCGCGTCCAGGGTTTCGGCGAACAGGAACCTGTCCCGCAGGTCGGTCAACGGCACGGCGCGGCCCTCGTCGGTGGTCAAGCCGGCCAGGCCGGGCCACAGGCCGGTGCGCTTGCCGTTCTCGTACGTGTAGAAGCCCTGGCCGGCCGCTCGCCCGGGGCGGCCATGCTCGTCGACCATCGCGTCGACCAGGGCGTGGGACGGGAGGCGCTCGAACGCGCCGCCCGCGGCCGCCTCGAACTGGCGGCGGATCCGCTGGACCAGCGACAGGCTGACCTCGTCGGCCAGGGCCAGCGGGCCGGTCGGATATCCGGCCTGGAGCGCCGCGTGCTCGATCGAGGCCGCGGGCACGCCCTCGGTGAGCATGCCGATCGCCTCGTCGATGAACCGGCCGATGACCCGGCTGGTGAAGAAGCCACGCCCGTCGTTGACCACGATCGGCGTCTTGGCGATGCGCCGGCCCAGGTCGAACGCGCGGGCCACGGCCTCGTCGCTGGTCTTCTCGCCGACCACGATCTCCAGCAGCGGCATCTTGCCGACCGGGGAGAAGAAGTGCATGCCGATGAAGTCGGCCGGCCGGGACACGCCCTCGGCCAGCCCGGTGATCGGCAGGGTCGACGTGTTCGAGGCGAGCAGCGCGCCCGGCGCCAGCACCGGCTCGACCTCGGCGAAGACCGCGTGCTTGAGTTTGGGGTCCTCGAAGACCGCCTCGATCACCACGTCACAGCCGGCCAGGGCCCGGGCGTCGGCCGTGGTGGTGATCCGCGCGAGAACGGCCGGGTCACCCTCCTGCTTGGCGCGGGCCGCCGTCTCCTCGCTGACGTCCTTGACGACCACCTCGAGACCGGCGCGGGCGCAGGCGTACGCGATGCCGGCCCCCATCATGCCGGCGCCGAGCACCGCCACCTTGGTCGCCGGCGGCACCTCGACCTCGGGCCGGGCCAGGCCGCCGTTGATCGCGCGCATGTCGAAGAAGAGCGCGCCGATCATGTTCTTGGCGATCTGCCCGGTGAGCAGCGTGATCAGGTGGCGGGTCTCGATGATCTGCGCGGTCTCGAGGTCGACCTGGGCGCCCTCGACCGCCGTCTGGAGGATCTTCTCCGGCGCCGGCAGCGACGCGCCCTTGAGCTGCTTGCGCAGGGTGGCCGAGAAGGCCGGCAGCTGCGCCGCGAGCTTCGGCGTGGACGGGGTGCCGCCGGGCATGCGGTAGCCCTCGCGGTCCCACGGCTGCCTCGCCTCCGGGTTGGCGGCGATCCAGGCCCGCGCCTTCTCGATCAGCTCCTCCGGGGTGGCGGCCAGCTCGTCGACCAGGCCGTTGTCGCGGGCGTCGGCCGGCTTGTAGCGGCGCCCGGTGAGCAGCCAGGCCATCAGCGCCGGGGCGAGACCGAGCATGCGGACCGTGCGGGTGACACCGCCCGCGCCGGGTAGCAGCCCGAGGGTGACCTCGGGGAAGCCGAGCCGGGTGCTGGACTTGTCGAGCACCACGCGGTGGTGACACGCGAGCGCGATCTCGAGGCCACCGCCCAGGGCGGCCCCGTTCACGGCGGCGACGACCGGTTTTCCGTACGTCTCCAGGCGGCGCAGATCTCTCTTGATGGTGCCGAGGAGCTCGAAGAGGGCGGGGGCGTCCTCCCGCCGGGCCCGGATCATCGAGGGCAGGTCGCCGCCGGCGAAGAACGTGCTCTTCGCGCTGGTCACGATGACGCCGGTGACCTGGTCGCGCTCGGCCTCGAGCCGGTCCAGGGCGGCGCTCATCGCGTCGACGTACCGCTGGTTCATGGTGTTCGCGGACTGGTCCGGGTCGTTGAGGGTCAGGGTGACCACGCCGGAGTCGTCCCGCTGATATTCGATCATCACAGCCTCTCGATGACGGTCGCGACGCCCATGCCGCCGCCGATGCAGAGCGTGACCACGGCCCGGCGCTGGTCGCGCCGCTCGAGCTCGTCGAGCGCGGTGCCGAGCAGCATCGCCCCGGTGGCGCCGAGCGGGTGGCCGAGGGCGATCGCGCCGCCGTTGACGTTCACCGTGTCGGGGTCGAGCCCGAGGTCGCGCTGGTACTTCAGCACCACCGAGGCGAAGGCCTCGTTGATCTCGAAGAGATCGACGTCGGACGTGTCCAGACCGGCGGTGCGCAGCGCCTTGTGCGTGGCGGGGATGGGCCCGGTGAGCATGATCGTCGGATCGGAGCCGGTCACGGCGGCCGCGGTGATGCGGGCGCGGGGAGTGAGGCCGAGCGAACGCCCGATCTCCTCCGAGCCGATCAGCACCAGGGCGGCTCCGTCCACGATGCCGGACGAGTTGCCCGCGTGGTGGACGTGGTCGATCCGCTCGACCCAGTGGTATTTGCGCAGCGCGACCGCGTCGAACCCGGCCGCGGCGCCGATCGCCGCGAACGACGGCTTGAGCCGGGCCAGCGCCTCGCGGGTGGTCTCCGGGCGCGGATGCTCGTCGGCGGTGAGCACGTCGAGACCGTTCTCGTCGCGGACCGGCACGATCGAGCGGGCGAAGTGGCCACCCGCGATGGCCTTGGCCGCCCTGTCCTGCGAGCGCAGCGCGTAACCGTCGACGTCGTCGCGGCCGAAGCCCTCGATGGTGGCGATCAGGTCGGCGCTCACGCCCTGCGGCACGAAGTCGGTGGCCAGCGACGTCTCGGGGTCGAGGAACCAGGCGCCGCCGTCGGAGCCCATCGGGTTGCGCGACATCGACTCGACACCGCCGGCCAGGATGAGCTGGTCCCAGCCGCTGCGCACCCGGGCCGCGGCCTGGTTCACCGCCTCCAGGCCCGAGGCGCAGAAGCGGTTGAGCTGGACTCCGGCGGCCGTGTCGGGCAGCCCGGCCAGCAGCGCCGCGGCGCGGGGCAGATCGCCGCCCTGTTCGCCGACCGGGGTGACGATGCCCATCACGATGTCGTCGATGCGGGCCGGGTCGAGGCCGGGATTGCGCTCGCGCAGGGCGTCGATCAGGCCGGTGACCAGCGAGATCGGCTTCACCCCGTGCAGCGCGCCGTTGCTCTTGCCTCGTCCGCGCGGCGTGCGCACCGCGTCGAAAACATAAGCCTCAGAGGACACGGGCGATCAGCTCCTTCATGATCTCGTTGGTGCCACCGTAGATCTTCTGCACGCGCGCGTCGGCGTACATGCGCGCGATCGGGTATTCGGTCGTGTAGCCGTACCCGCCGAAGATCTGCAGGCAGCGGTCGACCACCTCGCACTGGCCGTCGGTGAGCCAGTATTTCGACATGGCGGCGGTCGCGACGTCGAGCTCGCCCCGGACATGCCGCTCGATGCAGTCGTCCAGGAAGACGCGGGCCACCCTGGTCTGTGTGGCGCACTCGGCCAGCACCATGCGGGTGTTCTGGTGCCCGATCAGCGGCTTGCCGAAGGCCTGGCGTTCCTTGGCGTACGCCGTGGCGAGCTCCACCGCGCGCTGCATGACGGCCACGGCGCCGACCCCGATGACGAGCCGCTCCTGCGGAAGCTGGGCCATCATCTGGAAGAAGCCGCCACCCTCGGTGCCGAGCAGGTTGGCCGTGGGCACGCGGAAGTCGTCGAAGAACAGCTCGGCGGTGTCGTTGGCGTGCAGGCCGATCTTGTCGAGCAGCCGGCCCCGGCGGAACCCGGGCGGGTCGCCGGCCAGCTCGCAGACGATCAGGCTGATGCCGCTCGCGCCCTGGGTGGTGTCGGTCTTGACGGCCAGGATCAGCAGGTCGGCCAAGCCGCCGTTGGTGATGAAGGTCTTGGAGCCCGTGACGACGTAGTCGTCGCCGTCCCTGATCGCCCTGGTGCGGATGGCCTGGAGGTCGGAGCCGCCGTCGGGCTCGGTCATGCCGATGGCGCCGACCAGCGAGCCGTCGCACAGGCCGGGCAGCCAGCGCTGTTTCTGCTCCTCGGTGCCGTAGGCGGTGATGTAGCCGGTGACGATGCCGCTGTGCACGGCCAGGCCGAGGCTGCCCTCGCCGCTGAACGTCTGCTCGGTGAGCAGCACGGCCTCGTGGGTGAAGTCGCCGCCGCCACCGCCGTATTCCTCCGGGACCGACAGGCCGAGCAGGCCGAGGGCACCCGCCTGGCGATAGTGCTCACGGTCGGGATGACCCTGCGCCTCGAGACGCGCCGCGTGGGGCACGACCTCTTTGGTGAAGAAGGCGCGGGCCAGCTCGGCGAGGTCGTCGTGCTCGGGTTTGAGCCACGCCGGGGTGTATCCGTCCAGTCCTGGGGTCGGCATGGGTCAACTCTTCCGGCTTGTTGGCGGACTGTCAACAAGCACGTGCCTTAAGGTCGACGAGTGAGCATCGACGTGGGACAGCGCCGCCGTTTCTCGCCGGACGCCCGGCGGGAACAGATCCTGTCGGTCGCCGTGCGGCTGTTCGGCGAGCGCGGTTACGCCGAGGTCTCCACCACCGACGTCGCGCGTGCGGCGGGGGTCGCCCGCGGGCTGATCAACCACTACTTCGGCACCAAGAAAGATCTGTACCTCGAGGTCATCCACGTGATGCTGACCGTACCGCCGGTGGCCCTCGCCTCGCTGCCCGCCGGCGACCTGCCGACCCGGATCGACGCCATCGTCGGCTGGTTCCTCGACGTGGTGTCGCGGCACAGCCAGTCCTGGCTCGCGGCCATCACGGCCGGCGGCATGGCCGGCGACGCCGAGGTCGACCGGGCCATCTCGAAGGCCATCGACGCGGCCGCCGACGCCGTGCTGACCGCCGTCGGCTTCACCGCGGTCACCCCGGCCATGCACGCCATGGCCCGGTCCTACGTCGGGCTCGCGACCTCGACCGCGCGGGAGTGGCTGGAGCGTGGCGTGCTCACCCGCGCCCAGGTCCACCGCCTGCTGTCGCTGACCCTGCTGACCATGGTGACGTCCGTCTTCGGCGACGAGGACGATGGTGACGCCGTCGCGCGCCGTCCGGGGACGGATCCGGTCATTCGAAGGCCGCGTTGATCTCCGCCTCGATGCGGGACTGCGCGTCGGAGCCGGCCTCGATGAGCTGCATGCCCACCTCGGCGCCGTCGGGGCGGGCCGACCGGCGGACCACCTGGGCGTTCACCGTGCAGGAGCCGGACGGCAGCTGAAGGGTGGCCTCCACCCGGTCGCCCACCGACAGCGGGGTGTTCGCGGCCAGCAGGCATCCGACGCCCTCGGTGGAGACGTCGATCAGGGTGCCGGGCTGGTCGGGGCGGCCGGGGACGCGGAGAACCACCGGGCCGG
Organism: Actinoplanes sp. CA-131856; assembly: GCF_050956135.1. Classification (GTDB taxonomy): domain Bacteria; phylum Actinomycetota; class Actinomycetes; order Mycobacteriales; family Micromonosporaceae; genus Actinoplanes. The sequence goes on from NZ_CP191849.1 coordinate 5,161,513, forward strand.
TCGTGGCCACGCGGTCGTGGCGGCGGCGTTCCAGGCGTTCGGCCACCTCGGAGAGGTCCTGGATGCTGGCCATGGTGGCGTCGACGGTGGCGTTGAGGCGTTCGACGATCTGGTGCTGGTCGTCGGCGATGCCGCTCAGGGCGCCCATGGCCGCCTCGATGTCGGCCACCTCCTGGACGATCGCGCTCAGCGTGCCGCCCATCTGGGCGATGTCGGCCTCCAGGGTGGCGATCGTGGCCGTGATCTGCTCGGTCGAGCTGGCCGTGGTGTCGGCCAGGCTCTTCACCTCGTCGGCGACCACCGCGAAGCCCTCGCCGGCGGCGCCGGCCCGGGCCGCCTCGATGGTGGCGTTCAGGGCCAGCATCCGGGTCTGCGAGGCGATCTCGGAGATGACGCCGGCGATGCCGGCGACCTGGCGGAGACTCTCGTTCAGGGTGGTTGCGGCCTCGTCGGCGCTGCGGGCCCGGCGTACCATCGAACCCGCCGCCGAAGCGGTCTCGGTGACCCGGTCATGGGTCGCGGTGGCGGCGTCGCGGGCCGCGCCGACCTGGGAGACGACGTCGCGCAGGCGTTCGTTGATGATCGTGCCGGTGTCGTCGATGGCCTCCTTGGCCCGGCGGCGCAGGCGATGGTTGACGCGGCGCTGTTCCTGCTCGGTCTCGCGCAGCCGGGTCTCGCGTTCGGTGCGCATCCCCTCCAGCTCGGCCCGGCCCTCGTCGATGAGCGCGGCCAGGGCGGCCAGCTGATCGCCGAACTCCAGGGCGCCGAACGGCCGCTGGGCGGCGAAGTCGCCGGTGGGCAGGCCGGGCGACGAGGGCTGCACGGCCAGGGGAGCGGAGGCCGAGTCGAGCAGGTCGCCCAGCGAGTCGCGGACCGCCCGCAGGGCACGGCGCCGCTGCCGGCGGGCGCCGACCACATAGGCGGAGGCGGCGGCCAGCAGCAGCGCGGCGATCCAGAGCACGGTCATGTGGCGTGGCTCGTCGGGAGAGGAACCAGCACCACGGCTTCAGGTTTCCACCGTCGGCGGCCGGGGTGGGCGGATTCGGGGAATTAGGGCTGTGTGCGGGGTGTCAGGCGTAGGCGTGCAGTCCCGAGAGGAGGGCGGCCAGACCGGCCTTGGCGTCGGCGAACAGCATGGCCGTGCGCGGATCGGTGTAGAGCTCGTTGTCGATGCCGGCGTAGCCGTGCCCGAGCGAGCGCTTGATCACGATGACCGAACGCGCGTGGTCCACGTCGAGGATGGGCATGCCGGAGACGGGGTTGCCGGGCCGGCGCGCGGCCGGGTTGGTGACGTCGTTGGCCCCGATGACGAGCGCGACGTCCGTACGGGCGAAGCCGGGGTTGCTCTCTTCAAGATCTTGCAAGTGCTCGTACGGCGCGTTGGCCTCGGCCAGGAGCACGTTCATGTGGCCCGGCATGCGCCCGGCCACCGGGTGGATCGCGTAGCTGACCTCGACGCCGCGCTCGGTCAGGGCCTGGGCCAGCGCCACCGCCTCGTGCTGGGCCTGCGCCGCGGCCAGCCCGTAGCCCGGGACGATGACGACCTTGCCCGCGTACGCCAGCTGGATGGCCGCGTCGTCGACGGTCACCTCGCGGACCTGCTGGGTCCCGCCCGTGGTCACCGCGACCGCGTCGCCCGTGCCGTAACCGCCCGCGATGATGGCGCCGATCGGCCGGTTCATCGCGTCGGCCATGAGCTTGGTCAGGATCGCGCCGGCCGCGCCGACCAGCGCCCCCGCGATGATCAGCGGCGTGCTCCCCAGCACGAATCCGGCCATCGCCACGGCCGTGCCCGTGCACGCGTTGAGCAGGGAGATGACCACCGGCATGTCGGCCCCGCCGATGGGCAGCGTCAGCAGCACCCCACCGATGAGCGCGGCGACGGCGATCCCGATCAGAGCCCACACGGACGGTTCGAACCCGACGAAGAGCACCGCCAGCGCGACGCTCAGCACCGTCAGGATCAAGGACAGGACCCGGCCGTACGGCACCACGAGCGGCCGCCCGGGCACCCGCCCCGCCAGCTTGCCGGCGGCGATCAGCGACCCGCTGAAGGTGATCGCACCGATCAGCACGTCCAGGACGGCGGTCACCTCGGCCGCCGTGGTCGCCGGGTGATGGCCGAGGGCGATCAGCGCCGCCGCCCCGCCGCCGACCGCGTTGAACAGGCTCACCAGTTGGGGCATGGCCGTCATCCGGACCACCCGCGCGGCGACGAGGCCGGCCACCGCGCCGGCGGCCGCGCCGATACCGAGGGCCCACGCCGCGTACGCGTCGACGCCTCCGTCGTGGACCAGCACCACGAGCGTGGTGACGATCGCGGCCGCCATGCCGCCGGCCGAGACCTGGTTGCCGCGCCGGGCCGTGGCCGGGGTGTTCATCAGGTGCAGGCCGATCACGAAGGCCGTCGCGCAGGCCAGGTAGACCAGGTGGGTGACGGTGCCGAAGGCGCTCACGACCGGCTCCGGAACATCGCCAGCATCCGGTCGGTGACCAGATATCCACCGGCCACGTTCATGGCGGCGAAGAACGCGGCCACCGCCAGCAGGACGTATCCGGCGGGGGAGGAGACCGTGGCCGCCAGCAGCATCACGCCGACGATGACCACGCCGTGGATGGCGTTGGCGCCGGACATCAGCGGCGTGTGCAGCGTCGCCGGCACCTTGCTGATCACCTCGAAGCCGACGAGCAGGGCGAGGGTGAAGACGGTCAGGTCGGCGAGCAGCAGCGCGCTCATGAGCGGATCTCCTTCGGCAGCCGGGGATGGACGATCTGCCCGCCGTGGCAGACCAGCACGCCGGCCCGCACCTCGTCGGCCGGTTCGAGCGTGAGAACCCCGTCGGGCATGAGGTGGGTGAGCAGGGCGACGGCGTTGCGGGCGTACGCCGTGGAGGCCGCCACGGGCACGGTGGCGGCCAGATCGGGGGCGCCGATCACGGTGACGCCCCCGTCGGTGACCAGCCGCGTGTCGGCGACCGAGCCCGCGACGTTCCCCACGGCCATGTCGATCACCACCGAGCCGGGCCGCATCTTCTCCAGCGCGGTGTCGGTGACCAGCAGCGGAGCCTGCGCTCCGGGCACCTTCGCCGTCGTGATCACCACGTCGAAGCGGGGGATGGCATCCTGGAGCGCGCGCTGCTGGGCGTCCGATTCGTCGGCGTCCAGCGACTGTGCATATCCGTCCTGTTGCGACTTGTCGGTATTGAAGGTCGCCAGCACGGCCGCCCCCAGCGAGGCGATGTCCGCTTGCGCGGCCGTGCGCACGTCGTAGCCGGTGACCAGCGCGCCCAGCCGCCGCGCGGTGGCGATCGCCTGGAGGCCGGCCACCCCGGCGCCGAGCACGAGCACCTGCGCCGGCCGTGCCGTGCCGGCCGCCGTCACCAGCATCGGGAAGAAGCCGCCGTACGCCTCGGCCGCCAGCAGCGCCGCCTTGTATCCGGCCACGTTCGCCTGTGAGGTCAGCGCGTCCATGGCCTGGGCCCGGCTCAGCGTGCGCGGCAGCAGATCCAGGCTGAGCGCGGTGATGCCCGCCGCGGCCAGCCCCTCCGCGCGGCCCGGATGGCTCAGCGGATCGAGCAGCCCGATCAGCACCCGCCCCGGTGGCAGGGCGGCCACGTCGTCCGGTGGATGGACGCACAGCAGGATGTCGCTCTCGGCGTAAACCTGGGACCTGGTCCTGACCTCGGCCCCCGCCGCCTCGAAGTCGGCGTCGCCGAACCAGGCTCCCCGGCCCGCGCCCGCCTCGATCAGGACCCGGATCTGCCGGGATCGCAACCGGCCGGCCGCGTCCGGGGTCAGGGCCACCCGGCGCTCGCGCCCCGGGGTCTCGCTGAGCACTCCGACGATCGTCATCGGCATCCCCTCGCATCGATATCGATGCTGTATCACCTCGACCCCGCCCGGCGGTAGGGTCGGGCGCATGGCGGAACGGATCGGTGCCGGCGTGTGGTCCCTTCAGGGCGAGACCGTCACGTTGCCCGTGACCATCACCGACGCCCGGATCACGGCGTCGGTCTTCACCGCACCGGCCGCGTCCGCGCGCGAGCTGCTGGCCGGGCTGCCTTTGAAGCCGTTCACGGCGTTCGGCCGGGCGTTCGGGCTGCTCATGTGCATTCATTACGGTGAGTGGGCGCTGAAGACGTACGACGAAGTGGGTGTTGGCCTTCTGGCCCTGGGTCCCGGGCGCCGGCCGGGCCTTTATCTGCTGGATCTGCCGGTGACCGGCGCCTTCACGCGGGAGGCCGGCCAGGATTTCTGGGCGTTGCCGAAGTGGCTGATGACCTCCACGCTGCGTTTCGGCGACGGCGCGACCGACGTGACGGTGACCGACGGTGACACGCCGGTGATGTCGGCGTCGTTCACCCACGGCCGCCTGCGCCTGCCGTTCGGCGTCCGCTCGTCGCTGCCCGCCTGGTCCTATCTGGATCACGGGGCCCAGGCGGGCCGGCTGCTGCGCGGCCGGGTGCCCATGCGGCTGTCCGGCGTGCGCCTGGGTCGCGGTTCTTTCTCCGTACGCCTGGGGGAGCACCCGATGGCGCGGCGGATGGCGGCGCTCGGCATGGTGAACCGGCCGCTCCTGACCGTGCACGCGTCGTCGCTGCGCGGGCCGCTGGGGGAGTGGCGCGCGGTTTAGTCAAGAAGTTGGACTATATTCGCGTCATGACGACGATCGAACTGACCCGCTTCCGCGTCGACCCGGCCCGGGTCCCCGAGTTGCTGAGCGCGCGGCCCGGCATGCTGGCCGACTTCCAGGCCGACCGCGAGGGCTTCGTCGACGCCCGCCTGGTCCGCCTGCCGGACGGCGAATGGCTCGACATCGTGACCTGGCGCAGCGCCGGGGACTTCGCGGCGTCCCGGGCCAAGGGCGCCAACCGGCCCGGCATCGCCGCCTTCTTCGCCGCGATCGACTCGCTGGTCAGCGCCGAGGAGGGTGAGCTGGCCTAGCCGGTGATCGCCTTCAAGGTGCCGAAGAACTGCTCGTACGCCTCGCGGCCGACCCTCGCTGCGTACTCCGCCTCGAGGTCGGCCACGACGCGGTCGGAGAGCTCCATCAGCTTCCGCCCGCGCTCGGTCGGCATGATCAGCTTGGCCCGCCGGTCGCTCGGATCGGTGACCCGGGTCAGATAGCCGAGCGCCTCCAGCTCGTCCACGATCGTGGCGATCGTCTGCTTGTTGCGCCCGGCCAGCCGGACGAAGTCGTTCTGCCGCAGGCCGTCCTCGTCGAGATGGGCGAGCACGGCCCCGTGCCGGGGCCGCAGATCGCCGAAGCCCGCGTCGGCGCTGCGCCGGAACAGCTCGGACTGGAGCCCGAACAGCAGCCGGGCCGCCAGCATGCCGAGATCCGCGGGCCGGGTGCTGCGTGCCATGACGGCACCCTATCCCTCGAAGTAGTGCCCCTTTTCGAGGTCCTCCATGAGGCCCGGGTGCTCCGGCGCCCAGCCGAGCAGCTCGCGGGTGGCGGCGCCGGACGCGGGCTGGTCCACGGAGAGCACCATGCCGAGGAAACCGAACTCCCCGGCCGGCCGCGGCTTCACCGGAAGCCCGAGGTGCCGCCCGATCACCGCGGCGACGTCGGCGATCCGCACGCCCTCGTCGCCGACCGCGTTGAGGATCGACCCGGCCGGCGCCTGCTCGACGGCGAGCCGGAAGAGCTTCGCGGCGTCGAGCCGGTGCACGGCCGGCCAGCGCTGCGAGCCGTCACCGACGTGGCCGGAGACACCGGACTGCCGGGCGGCGGCGACCAGCATGGCGATGAAGCCCTTGTCGCCCGGCCCGTGCACGGTGCGGGGAAGGTTGACGACCGAGGAGCGCACACCCCGCTCGGCCATGCCGGCGGCGATCTTCGCGGTGAGACCGCGGCCCTCGGTCGAGGTGAGGGTGTCCCGCTCGGTGGCGACCACGCCCGGCACGACCGGCGTGCCCGAGGTGATGACCAGCGGCTTGCCGGTGCCCTCGAGAACGGCGCCCATGGTCTCGACGGCCCGCCGGTCGTCCAGGATGTTCTGCTCGAAGACCGTGAAGTCGTGCTTGAACGCGAGGTGGACGACACCGTCGGCGCCGGCGGCTCCGGCGCGCAGCGCGCCGAGGTCGTCGATGTCGCCGCGAAGGACTTCCACGCCGGCCGCCGTGAGCGCCGCGGCCGAGGCGTCCGAGCGGGCGAGGCCGATCACGTGGTGGCCGGCCGCGAGAAGCTCCGGGACGACAGCCGACCCGGTCCAGCCGGAAGCGCCGGTGACGAAGATACGCATGAGAGGACCTCCTGGCCCTGTGATGGGACTTGGTCTCATCACCGTAGCACGTGACGGGACTGAGTCCCATCACGCTAGGATCGCCCTCATGGCACGCTGGGAACCGAACGCACGCGAGCGCCTGGCGGCGTCCGCGCTCGACCTGTTCGTCGAGCGCGGGTACGAGGGCACGACGGCGGCCGAGATCGCCACCCGGGCCGGCCTGGCCAAGAGCACGTTCTTCCGCCACTTCACCGACAAGCGCGAGGTGCTGTTCGCGGGCGGCGAGTTGCTGAGCGAGGCGTTCGTGACGGCGATCGAGTCGTCGCCGGCCGGGACGCCGCCGTTGAAGCTGGTGCAGGCGGCCCTGGAGGCGGCGGCGTTCCCGTTCAACGCGGAACGCCGGGACTGGGTCGTCAAGCGCCAGACGGTGATCGCGGCCAACACAGAACTGCTGGAACGCGAACTGCTGAAGCAGGCCGCGATGACCGAGGCCATGACGACGGCGCTGCGGTCGAGGGGCCTGGACCCACGAGCGGCGGCGGTGACGGCGGAGTTGGGCACTTTGGCGTTCCGGGCGGCGTTCACCCGATGGATCGCGCCCGGCAACGACCGCGACTTCGCCGCCTTGGCCCGCGAGGAGCTGACAGCCACGGCCGAGGCCGCCGCCACGCTCTGCTGATCCTTCCCGCGTTGAGCTTCCGCCCGCGTTGAGCTTCTTCTCGCGCTCAGCTTCCTTTTGTGCTCAGTTGCCGCGACGTCCCTCCTGCGGGCGGCCGGACCGCCTCGCGCGCGGGGTTCGGCTGTTTCAGGCGAGCGTTCGGGCCAGGCGGGCGGCCTCGTTCTTGAGGCGGGTGCGTTCGGGGCGGGCGGCCGCGGCGGCGACCTCGGGCAGGTGGGCGCGGGCGTTGATCGCGGCGGCGACGGCGGTGGCCAGTGCCAGCAGGTCGGGCAGGCCGGCGGGCGGGCGGTCCCGGCGGAGCAGGGCGGGAACGACCGCGTGCAGGATCGCCCAGACGGCGTGCTGGGAGCCGCCCCGGGCCAGGTCGGCCAGGGCGTCGGTGGTGGGGTGCAGATCGTCGGGCCGGTCGGCCAGGAGCAGGGCGAGTTCACGGCCGAGCAGCCCCGCGTCGAGCCCGCCGCACCGGGCGAGATGAGCGACGGCGGCGACAGCATCGCCGCGGTCCGCTTCGGTGCCGACGGTCAGCGCCTGCGCGAGGGCGATCGCCATCGCGGGCCCGAACGGCCCGTTCGAGCGGGCGAGCGCCGTCAGAACCTCCGCCTGGGCGCCCGCCGCAACCTGGTCCCCGGCCGGAGCCGGCGGCGGCTGGTGGCCGGCAGGGCGCTCGTCCGCGGCGGTCGGCGCTGCTCGCCGGGCATGAGCGGCGCCGCTCTCGATATCGCGGCCGGCGGAGCGCTCGGTAGCGCTCTTCCCGAGGTATCCGGAGGCGTTCTCGGTATCGCGGCCGACGGAGCGCTCGGTAACGCTCTCCCCTGCGTGCCCGGAGGGGCTCTCGGTCACGTTCTCCCCGACGTGTCCGGGGGCGCTCCGGGCGGGACCGTCGGAGGTCCTCTCGAGGGAGCGGGAATGCACGACGTGGGCGGCGATGATCTCGCGGTGGCTCGGCAGGACCATGGGCCAGCACGACGGGTCGGAGGGCGCCCGGCGGGGCTGGTCGGTGGGCAGGGCGAGCAATCCGGGCGGAAGCGCGAGACCCGAGGCGTCCAGCGGTGCGAAGGTCACCCCGCGGTGCGCGGGGCCGGCGGGTGAGGCGATCACGGTGATCGCCGGGTCGGGCAGGCCGCCGGTGCGCAGCCACGCGGCGAAGCGGCGGCCGGCGGTGGAGTTGAGGCGCGCGGCGGCGGTGAGCACCGAGGGCGGTGTCTCACGGGGAAGGCGCAGCAGGGCCTGGGTCAGGTCGTACGGGCCGGGTTGCCAGCCGGCGCGCTCGGCTGAAGCCAGGCGCAGCAACAGGCGGGCCGGATCGACGTGACCGTCCTGTGTGGCCGGTGTGGCCAACAGGGCGGGCGGCGCCTCGCCCCGCGTCAGCTGTCCGGCGAGTTCGCGGATCCGCAGGCGCCACATCTCCTGCGGCGCGGGCAGGGGCCTCCGGTCGACGCCCGCGAAGGCGGCCCCGGCAGGCGCGTGCGGGGCGGGCAGGGGCCTCCGGTCGGCGCCCGGGAAGGCGGCCCCGGCAGGAGCGTGCGGGGCGGCGGGGTTGGCCGCTCTGGTGGGAACGATCGTGCTCGCGGTCGGCGGCGGGGCGCTGGACGTGGCCGGCGGGCGGCGGGCGCCCACCGGGGCGTAGCGGCGAGTGGCGGCCCCGGCGGAACGGGCGGCTGCCTGGGCGGCCGCGGCCTCGGCGAGCTCGGGTGGGACCAGGGCGTGGATGAGCTCGGCCAGCGGCGACGTCCTGTCCGCGGCGTGGGGGGCCAGGGCCCATGCCAGGTCGGGGCGGGCCGAGGCGCCGAACTTGGTGATGGCGGCCAGCGCTCGTTCCAGGTCGACCGGGGTCAACGGGGAACGGGCGAGGGTTGCCGACAGCTCCGGCAGGGAGCCGATCGCGGGCGGCATGGGCTCCGGGACGTACACCATGGGAGAAGGAGGGAACCTCGGACCTGGAGGGATCGACGGCTGGCCGATGATCTCATCGGCCTGGCGGCGGAGATCTCCCGCGAGGGTGTCGGCGGCCGGGCGGAGGGCCTCGGCGGAATGGTGGCCTACGACGCGCAGCGCCTTCTCCGCTACCTCGGTGTCGTCACTGTCCAGCAGGGACGTCGCGGCCTCCAGCAAGGCCGGCGCGGCCGACGGATGACGGGTGACGGCCCGGTCGAGCCAGGCGACCTGGGCGCGGATCAGCTTCTTCTCGGTGCGGGCGAACGCGGCTCGCATGGCGGCCGTGACCGTGTCCGCGTCCAGGTGGCCGGCGTCGTCCAAGGCCCGCAGGACGCGCTGGGCCAGCTCGGCGACCGGGCCGTTGGGCTCGGCCAGCATGGCCAGGAAGTCCGCGCGGTGGGCGGCGCGCTCCTCCACGGTGGGGTCGAGGTGGCGGAAGGTCTCCAGGGTGGGGCGCAGCGCGGCACCCCGGTCGCCGGACCGGAGGCGGGCGACCAGCAGGGCGATCAGCTCGCGGCGGTCGATGCGCTTGCCGGCGGCGAGCAGGGCCAGGGCGGCCGGCCAGATGTCGCCGAGGTCGGTGGCGACCTTCGGGGTGGCGAGCAGGGCCGGCAGTTGGGTCTCCAGCCACGGGTCCTCGGCCAGGCGGGCGGCCAGGGCGCCGGGCGAGGTGGCGGCGGAGAACTGGCGTACCCATCCGCGCAGCACCGGCTCGGTCCGGGGGAGGGGCAGGCCGGCCGCGTGCAGGGCGGCGGCGGTCAGGGCCCATTCGCCGCGGTCGTGCTCGCGGTGCTTGAGCTGGGCCGCGAGGTCGGTGGCGACGGTGGCCAGGCCGGGCCGGCCGGGTGCTTGCAAAACCCTGATGACAGCGGCGATCGTACGGCCTGGGAAGTCGCCCTTGAACCGCGGCGACCGCAGCCACGCGACGACGTCGTCGCTGGTGGGCAGGCAGCCGGCGCCGGCTACGAGCAGTGCGCCCTCGCGGCGGGCGCGTTCGTCGGGGTCCGCTGCCGAGGGGCGGCGGGAGCGCACGGGCGGCGCTGCCGGAAGGTCGGCCGGCGTGCTCGGTCCCGTGAGGAAGCTCGGCGCGGCGGCGCTCGGGCCGGTGAGGGCGTCTGACCCCGTGACGGCGTTCTGCCCTGTGAGGCTGTTTGGCCCCGTGAGGCTGTTTGGCCCCGTGAGGGCGTTCGGTCCCGAGAGGGCGCTAAGCACGGGGCGGCGGCGCCGGGCCGAGGGGCTGCCGGACGGTGGGACGGCGGGGTCGGTGGCGCGGATGCGGGGGACCAGGGCGCGGCGGTGCTGCTCGTCGAGGTGCAGCAGGGCGTCGGCCATGTCGTCGGCGTCGCCCTCCTCCAGGAGCTGGAGGAACTGGTCGTAGGCCGGCTGGCGGGCCGGTGCCGGCCGGGTCCGGCCGGCGGGTTTCTCGGTTGCCGTGGCCATGAGGGGAAGGTAGCGACCACTCGAGCCTCTCCGCCCCGATTCCGCCACATTCGTACACAGCCTTCATCGAGGGAGCCTAGCCTCCTAGGACGCTGTAAGGGCGATGCGGGCGGGCACATGTGGCGAAACCGTCCTCGTTCCCCCGGAAGGGGCATTACCGTGATCGTGAAACATTCTCGGCGGAACCTGCCCGTGACTTCTTATACGCACCGCCCTGGATGCCGATTTGCGCGGTGGCGAAATACGGACAGGAGAGGCATCGGGGATGGGACTGACATCAGCGTTCGACAACCGGTCGCTGCGGACGAAGATCGGCGCGGCGGTCCTGGTGGGCACGGTCAGCGGCATCGTCGTCGGCGGCGTCGCGCTGGCGACCTTGCGCACACAGAACTCGGACGCCGCGGACTCGCAGCGGCGGACGGTCGCGCTGGAGTCCGCGGTTGGGGCGTTCAGCAAGAACATCGAAGCTTTCAGCGGCAACAACTCGGCTCTCAAGCTGTACCCGAGCCTTGCCGACGCGCTGAAGAAGAACATGGAGACCAACAAGTCGAACATCGATTCGGCGCTGACCCAGCTGAAGACGGCGTTCGCGGGTGACGCGACCGGCACCGCCGCGGTCGCCCAGGCGGCAACCGATTGGGACGCCTACCTCGAGTTCAACCAGAAGGACTTCACGAAGGCCACGGCGGCCGAGCTCCAGCAGGCGGTCACCGACTACAACAAGCTGTACACCGCGCTCGGCGACGACCAGACCACGCTGACCACGCGGGCCGAGCAACTCTCCGAGGAGGCCATCGCCAGCGCGCAGTCGGCCGCCAACAAGGCCACCTGGACGGTCGGCATCCTGCTGATCGTCGGCGTCGCGGTCAGCACGCTGCTCGGGTTCCGGGTGGCGGGCCGGGTGCGCACCACGGTCCGCGAGGTGTCCCGGGTGGCCGAGGGGCTGGCCGAGGGCGACCTGACCCGGACGTCCGGGGTGACCACGCAGGACGAGGTCGGCAAGATGGCGGCCGCGATGGACCAGGCCGTGGCCCGGCTGCGCGAGGACGTCGTGCAGCTGGCCGGCAACGCCACCACGCTCAACGCCGCCGCCGGTCAGCTGACCAGCGTGTCGGGCCAGGTCGAGTCGGCCGCCAACGAGGCCTCGTCGCAGGCGGGCACGGTCGCCGCGGCGGCCGACGTGGTGTCGAACAACCTGCAGGTGGTGTCGGCCGGTTCGGAGGAGATGGGCTCGGCCATCCGCGACATCAGCGTCTCCACCACCGAGGCCTCCGAGGTCGCGGTGCAGGCGGTCGAGGTGGCGTCGGCGACGAACGCGATCGTGGCCCGCCTCGGCGAGTCGTCGTCCGAGATCGCGTCGGTGGTCAAGGTGATCACGTCGATCGCCGAGCAGACCAACCTGCTGGCCCTGAACGCCACGATCGAGGCGGCCCGGGCCGGCGAGTCGGGCAAGGGCTTCGCGGTCGTCGCGGGCGAGGTCAAGGACCTGGCCCAGGAGACGGCGAAGGCCACCGAGGACATCTCCCGCCGGGTGTCGGCGATCCAGGCCGACACGGACGGCGCGGTCACCGCGATCGGCGAGATCTCGGCCATCATCGAGCGCATCAACGGCATCCAGATGACCATCGCCTCGGCGGTGGAGGAGCAGACGGCCACCACGCAGGAGATGAACCGCACCCTGTCGGAGGCCGCGGCCGGCGCGGGCGACATCGCCGCCACCATCGGCACCGTCTCCGACGCCACCCAGCGCACCACGGCCACGGTCGGCGACACCCGCCACGCCGCCGACGACCTGGCCGTCACCGCGGGCCAGCTTCAGGCCGTGGTGTCCCGCTTCCGCTACTGAGAGAGGCGGACGCCGCCGCAGCTGAGAAAGAGCCTGTCCAGGTCGGATGGGCTCTTTCCAGGGTTCAAGGAAGAGGTGTCAAGTCCGATCGGCCATGCGTTCACGGTGCCTCAGCCACTCGCGCCACCATTCCAGGCGGTCGCCCGATTCTTGTGGCACCAACGCAGCGCCCAGTGCCCCGACCAGGCTGCCGATAGCCACGGGCGGCGCCACAAGAATCAAGGCCCAGGAAGAGGGTTCGAACACGAGAGCTGTCGCCGGGGCGGAGACGCCCGCGATCGCCACGGCCGCCCAGCGCCAGGACGTCGGAGGCGCCGACCGGATCATCAGCTTTCTGCCGCCTCGAGTGTTCCCGTCCTTGGTTCGGCGACTTGTCACATCATCCTCCTCGCGGGCGTTTGAACGTCCGCGTTGGCCGGACGAGGCTCATCGTGCTCGTTGACGGAGCAATGTGCAAACATTATGCTCCGTTTGCTCCAATACGGAGCATTAGAATGAGTCGGAGCATGAGGCTGAGGCGATGAGTGAATCCGCTGACTCCACAGGGCAGATCGTCAAACGGCTGAGACGCGGGCAGGGATGGACCGCTCAACAACTCGCCGAGAGATGCGCGCGTGCCGGGATGCCGTCACTGACCAGAAGCACCATCGCCAAGATTGAATCCGGCGTGCGGAAGTCGGTCGCTTCGGAGGAACTCGTGGCCTTGGCGCAGGCTCTCGGTGTAGCTCTCTCCGACCTCGTGGAGGTCGGGAGCGGACGTCCTTCGAGTACGCGAATGGGGAGAACGGGGTCGGGCATCGGCCAAGGCGTCGCCGTCGTCTCGATCGGCGGGCGGTCCATCCGGCAGAGCGTCGAAGCCGCTTTGCCGGAACTGTCTCTGGAGGACGCCGAGTTCGTCGGTCAGTTCGTCCATGAGGGATACGTCGGCCCGGACGACTTCCAGCAGTTGGCCGGGACGATCCGCGATCAGGTTCGACAGTGGCCGGACGCTCGCGTGTCCCGGCTGAATCTTTTCTATAAAGGGCCGGTAGCCTTAGGTCCCTTGCTGGGTGCACTTCTCGGCACTACAAGCCTTGCCGTCTATCACTTGGAGAGTGGCCGGCGTACCTTGGCGTATGTGATCGACCGTAGATTTCTCGTGTCCAGCAACTAGACGGGGCGAGGGGAGTGTGCCTGCCAGGTTGGCTTGAAATAGGCCCTCCGGCGTGCGAGCGCTGGATGCAAATCGGGTGAATTGCCGGAAAGCCCGGGGACGGGTAACCGGCAGCCAAGGCTGGCATGGAGGGCTGACGCCCGAGTGGTCAGCAAGGTTCAGAGACTAGGATCCGAGCGAAAGCGGTAATGATCCCACGAGCGCCCGACATCTCTTCGAGATGATGAGATAGTCCGTCCTACCGACATGATCTGTTACGCGTGAAACGGTAGAAGTCAGGGATAAAGAACCCTGGCGATAACACAGGAACGGCTCGAGTGTAAGCCTGGCGGCTACGTGTGGGACGCGCCGATCGCGTGCGTCCCACACGCGCGTTACGAGGCTTCGAGGGCGTGGGCCATCGTGGCCTGTTCCTCGAGGACCTCGCCGATGCGGGTCTGTACCGAGTCGAGCTGGTGGATGGTCTCGCTGGTGTCGCGGATGCCGCCGGCTACCGACTCGGCGCTCTCCTGCAAGGCGGCGATCTGTTCCGACACCTTTTTCGTGGCCTCGGCTGTCTCGCGAGCCAGTTCCTTGACCTCGCCGGCCACTACCGCGAAGCCCTTGCCGATCTCGCCGGCCCGGGCTGCCTCGATGGTGGCGTTCAGGGCCAGCAGGTTCGTCTGGTCGGCGATCGAGGAGATGATCTGGATGACGTCGCCGATGGCGGCTGAGGCGTTGCCCAGGGCGTTCACGTCGCCGGTCATCGCCGAGGCCCGGCTCACCGCCTCGTCGGCCACCCTTGTCGCGTCGGCGGTGGCGGCCCGCAGGCGGTCGACCGTGTCGAGCAGGGCTCTCGCGTTCGCGGCTGACGCCTCGGCCGCCCGGACCACCTCCAGGCGCTGGGAGACCAGCTGCTGGACGTTGCGCAGGGCGTCGGCCCGCGAGTCGGACAGCTCCACGAATTCGGTGGTGAAGAAGTCCATCGTGCCGATGATGCGGTCGCCGCTGGAGATGGGGAAGCAGACGCCGGAGCGCACGCCCGCGCGCTGGGCGGCGGGGGCTCGGACGCAGTCGGTCAGTTCGCCGATGTCGCGGACGAAGACCAGGTCGCGCTGGCGCCAGGCGCGGCCGGACAGGCCCACGCCCTCGGCGAAGGTGGCGGCCAGGGTGACCTTGCGGAACTCGTCGCCGGCGTTTCCCGACTCGACGCGGAACTTGAGCACGTTCTCGGTGTCGTCGATCTCCCAGTAGGAGCCGTACGCCCAGTGGAAGGCGGTGCGGACGGCGTCCAGGGCGGCCTTGATGGCCAGGGACGAGCTCTCGGTGTGGCCCAGCGCGGTGACCACGCTGGTGACGGCGAGGCGGTCGTCGGCGACCTGGCGGGTGTGGAAGGCGGCCAGGGCGGCCACCCGGATCTGTTCGGCGAGGCGGCCGATCGCGCCCCACTTGCTGATCAGGGCGGCGTCCATGACGACCGGGTTGCTGCCGTAGTACTCCAGGACGGCGACGAGCTTGTTGCCGCGGATGGCCGGCACCGCGATCCCGGCTTTGGCGCCGCCCCGGATCGCGGCCTGGAAGCGCGGGTCGGTGGTCGACGCGTCGGCGTTGACGTAGGCGGGCTGCGAGTTGCGAAGAACCTGCTGGGCCAGGCCGGAGGGGCCGCTGAGCTGGCCCTTGAGCCGGCCCAGCTCGTACTCCAGGCGCAGCGTCCCGTTCTCGACGCACCACACGGCCCCGTACTCCATGTCGTAGAACTCGACGTAGGTGGAGGCGTAGATGCGCCAGGTGCTGCCCTCGCCGGTGGCGCCTTCGAGGTTGGTGGTCAGCTCCTCGAGCGCCTCGATGTCGCGGGGCGGCTCGCGTCGCGCGACGGGCTCGGATTGCTGTTGCCGGTTGCCGAACAGGCCCATGGGATCAGGCTACGGAGTGAAATGCCGGTTTTCCGGGTGTTTACGACGTAAGTTCGTGCAACGCCTCGTTGAAGATCTCATGGTGGCGCTCGACGTCCTCGGCCGTGGTGGCCGGGGCCATCAGCGCCATGTTGTGGAACGGGGTCAGCAGCACCCCACGGTTGGCCAGGTAGACGTGCAGGAAGTCCTCCAGCTCGGCGTCCGCGTGGGCCGCCGACTCGGTGCCGTTGCGCGGGGCGGGGTCGGCGAAGCGATATTCCACGCGAGCCCCGAGCTGACTGACCGACCACGGCAGGGCGTACGTCTCAATGATCTTGCGAATGCCGCCGGCGAAGGCCGTCGCGGTGTCGATCATGCCGGCGAAGGCGCCGTCGGTCAGGACCTCCTCGAGGCAGGCGCGGGTCGCGGCCATCGAGACGGGGTTGCCGGCCAGCGTGCCGCCGACGCCGCCCATGTCGACCAGGTCGAGGTCAGTGCGGCCGGTCAAGGCCGTCGCCAGATCTTCGGAGAGGCCGTACGCCCCGACGGGCACCCCGCCGCCGATGGCCTTGCCGATGGTCACGACGTCCGGCGACAGCCCCCAGAACGCGGTGGCCCCGCCCGGCCCGGCCGAGAACGTGTGGGTCTCGTCGTTGATGAGATAGGTGCCGTACTTGCGGGTGAGCTCGCGGACCCCGGCCAGATATCCGGGCTCGGGCAGCACGATGCCGATGTTGGTCAGCGCCGGCTCCATCAGCACGGCGGCCACGTCGCCGTGCGCCAGCTCGCGCTCGAGGCCGGCCAGGTCGTTGAACTCGGCCACCCGGCTCGTCGCCGTGACGTCGGTGGGCGCGCCCACGTTGCCCTCACGGCTGCGGCCGTGGCCGTCGGGGCCGACCACGATCAGCGACTCGTCGACCGAGCCGTGGTAGCAGTAGCTGTGGAACAGGATCTTCGACCGGCCGGTCACGGCCCGCAGCAGGCGGATGGCCCAGCGGTTGGCGTCGGTCGCGGTCAGGGCGAAGCTCCAGTACGGCACGGCGAAGCGCCGGCTCAGCTCGGCCGCCACGATCGCCGCGTCCTCGGTCGGCATCATCGTGGTGGCGCCGCCCAGCGTGGCGAGGCGGCGGGTGACCGCCTCGACCACGGGCGCGGGGGAGTGCCCGGCCATGGCCCCGGTGTCACCGAGGGCGAAGTCGAGGTACTCGTGACCGTCGAGGTCGGTGATCCGGTTGCCGCGGGCCGTGGCGACGTAGAGCGGGAAACCCGCGGCGGTCTTGTTCATCCATGTCATCGGCACCCGGCCGAACAAGTGGTCGGACCGCTGGTAGGCGGCGGCCGAGCGGGGGTTGCGCTCGGCGAAGGTGGCCCGCTCGCGGGCGGCCAGCTGGGCGAGACGACCGCGATCAACTCCGGATTCCGTCGACATGGCGCGATGCTACTAATGATCTGTTGTATGCGCGATAGCTCAGCCGCTGATTCCGTTGATCCGCCGCAAGATGATCATGGCGGAGGAGTCGGGAGCCGCCAGCGCCACTCTGACCGTTTTGTCGCCCGTTTCGGAAATGTGACCGTCGTCGGCCACGCGCAGGGGCAGGTGGGGCGCATCGGACGGTGCGATCTCGCCCACGGCGATCGCGGCGGCCAAGGGATCGTGCAAAGGAACGGCGCGCGAACCCGTACGTTCCTCGTAGAAGTCCAGATAAGCCGGCAACATGTCGGCCAGCGCCCGCGTCAGCGGGGTGCCGCCGAGCCGCGCCCGGTCCTCCTCCGACCAGCGGTGCTCCAGGGTGACGTCGAGCGGCACCAGCGTGACTGGCCAGTCGGCACGGAAGACCTCGTCGGCCGCGCCCGGGTTGTCGCCGATGTTGGCCTCGGCCCGGGGCGTCACGTTGCCCGGCACCCGCACCGCGCCGCCCATGATCGTGACGGTGCTGATCCGCGCGGGCAGCGTGGGATCCTCGCGCAACGCCAGCGCGAGATTCGTGCACGGTCCCGTGGCCAGAAGGTGCAGCTCACCGGCGTACTCGCGGGAAAGATCTAAAAGCATGTCGACGCTCGTACGAGGGTCGGGCCGCCGCCCCTCGGGAAGAGTCACCCCGCCGACACCGTTGTCGCCGTGCACCGCCTTCGCCCCGCGCTTGATCTCGCCCTCGCCGACCGCGACCGGAATGTCGTCGCGGCCGGCCAGGGCGAGCAGCCCCAGGGTGTTACGCGCGGCCTGACCGGCCGCGGTGTTGCCGTTGACCGTGCCGATGCCCACCAGATCGACGCCGGGGCTCGCCAGCAGGAAGGCGATCGCGATGGCGTCGTCGATGCCGGTGTCGCAGTCGAGATAGAGGATCATGCGGTCATGATGCCGGAGCGCTGGTCCCGAACGCGGTGAAGAAACGGTCCCGGAACGCGTTCATCGGCCACACCGGCGTGGCCGGCAGCGGCCGCAGCCCGTCGGCCCAGTTCCAGGCGGTGATCCGGTCGAGCACCTTCGGATCCTTGGCCACGATGGTGATCGGCACGTCGTGGCTGGCGCCGGCCCCGGCCGCGATCGGTGACGGCTGGTGGTCGCCGAGGAACACCATGACCAGGTTGTCGTCGCCGTAGCGGGTGATCCAGTTGATCAGCGAGGTCAGCGAGTACTGGATGGACTTGCCGTACTCGGCGCGGACCTTCTTCGGCTCGGCCCACAGCGCCTTGGGCTTGGTGCCGTCCTCGACCATCCTCGTGTAGACCGAACCGTCGCCGACCTGGTCCCAGTCGGGCAGATAGTCGGGGATCGGCGCCCACGGGGTGTGGCTGGAGACCAGCGGCATCTCCACCATCAGCGGCCCCCGGCCCGGCTTCTTGTACTCGATGGTGTTGAGCTGCTTGAGCGTGTACTGGTCGGGCATCGGCGCCCAGCTGAACTTCGGGCCGTTGTAGCCGAGGTTGCGCGAGTCCCACACCTGGTCGTAGCCGTAGAAGTTGCCCTCGGGCCAGGCCCGGGTGGCGCCCGGCATGACGCTGACCGTGCGCGAGCCGGCGTTCTTGAACGCGCGGGTCAGGGTGAGCCGGTCGGTCGAGACCAGGTTGCGGTACCGCTGCTCGTTGTTGATCCACAGCCCGGACTCGAAGGTGGAGTGGGCCAGCCAGCTGCCGCCGCCGAAGGTGGGCGAGGTGAGCCAGCCGCTGCGCGCGGCGTAGCCGGCCTGCTTGAGCTGGGCGGTGCCGTTGTCGAGGACCGGGTCGACCAGCTCGGCCAGGGCCGGGGTCTCCACGGCGCTGCGGCCGTAGCTCTCGATGAAGGTGAAGATGACGTCCTTGCCCTTGAGCCCGGACAGGATCTGGCCGGCCGGGACGTCGCGGAAGGCGTCGTTCGCCACCTCCTTGGCGAAGTTCGCCTCGTCGCGCAGCCCGGCCCGCGCCTGGTGGGCGCGGTCCCACGCGTAGGTGGCGCTGCTGCGCGCGGCGACCGGCACCGCGCCGTACACCGAGACGCCGAGAGAGAAGGTCAGGGCCCACGCCACCGCGACGCCGCCGGCGGTGACGGCCGAGCGGCGGCGGTGCCGGGCCGCGAGCGCGCCGATCCGCAGCACCGACCAGCAGGTGAGCGCGAGGACCGCGCCGACCAGCAGCAGGATGGCGGCGACGGCGCCGATCGCGGCGGGGCGGCCGTAGGAGTCGACCACGAAGCTGAACGCGTCGTCGAACAGGACCCAGTCGAGCACCGGGTCGAACGGGCGGTTCAGCTCCTCGAAGAAGCCCATGTCCAGGCACTTCTCGATGACGAGCCAGCCCAGGACGACGCCGATTCCGATGGATGCGGCCCGTCGTAGGCGAGGGGGCAGGAACATCAGGATGACCAGGACGAACGCGGCTTCGATCGGGATGCGGACAAATGCCCCGGGCGTCAGCCGGGACAGGATGTTCGGGAAGATCAGAAAGGAGAAAAGGAGCAATCCGGCCAGGACGGTGAGCGCGAGCTGGAACCGGGGGTGGCGGAGGAGGGCACGAACGCGTAGCGGCACGCCAGGGGGAACGGATTCACAGTGCCGGACGGTTCACCGACATTCCAAAGTCACTTCGGGGCAGTACCAAAGACTCTATGGCCGCCTTGTGGGTAGGCCTAGGTTCAAGCCAACGACCGCGAAGTGAGAGGACATGCCCGTGCCGACGGCGACCTCGGACCTGCTAGCCGCGCCCAGCGAGGCGGAAATCGCCCAGCTGGACGCCTGGTGGCGTGCCGCCAACTACCTGACCATCGGCCAGATCTATCTGCAGGCCAACCCCCTGCTGCGGGAGCCGCTGAAGGCCGAGCACATCAAACCCCGGTTGCTCGGTCACTGGGGCACCAGCCCAGGCCTCTCCTTCGTGTACGCCCACGTTTCCCGCCTGATCCGGCACACCGGCCAGGAGGCGCTCTATCTGACCGGGCCCGGTCACGGCGGCCCCGCCCTGGTCGCCGCCGGATATCTCGAGGGGACGTACAGCGAGATCTATCCGAGGGTGACCCCGGACGAGGAGGGCATGCTGCGGCTGTTCCGGCAGTTCTCCAGCCCGGGCGGCATCCCCAGCCACGTGTCGGTGACCACGCCCGGCTCCATCCACGAGGGCGGCGAGCTCGGCTACGTGCTGGTCCACGCGTTCGGCGCGGTGATGGACAACCCCGGCCTGCTGGCCATCGCGGTGGTCGGCGACGGTGAGGCCGAGACAGGCCCGCTCGAGGGCTCGTGGAAGGGCATCTCCTTCCTCAACCCGGCCCACGACGGCGCCGTCCTGCCGATCCTGCACCTCAACGGGGCGAAGATCTCCGGGCCGACCGTGCTCGCCCGCAAGGACCCGGCCGAGGTCCGCGCGCTGCTCAGCGGTCACGGCTACGAGGTGATCGAGGTCGAGGGCTCCGACGTGCCGGGCATGCACGCCCGCTTCGCCGAGGCCCTCGCGTCGGCCTACGGCAAGATCAAGGACATTCAGGAGACCGCTCGTACGAGTCGTGGGGACGGCACCCGGCCCGTGTGGCCCCTGATCGTGCTGCGGACCCCCAAGGGCTGGACCGGTCCCGAGGAGGTCGACGGCGTCCACGTGGCCGGCACGTTCCGGGCCCACCAGGTGCCGCTGGCCGGCGTCCGCGAGAACCCGGAACATCTGGCTCTGCTGGAGCAGTGGCTCAAGTCGTACAAGCCGGAAGAGCTCTTCGACGCCTCCGGGGCGCCGGTCGAGCTCGTGCGCGGCGCCGCGCCCGAGGGCGACAAGCGGATGAGCGCCACCCCGCACGCCAACGGCGGCCTGATCACCCGCGACCTCGACCTGCCCGACTTCCGCGACTACGCCGTGAAGGTCGACCAGCCGGCCACCGAGCGAGTCGAGTCGACCCGCCGGCTCGGCGAGATGATGCGCGACATCTACACGCGCAACCCCGACCGGTTCCGGCTGTTCAGCCCCGACGAGACGAACAGCAACCGGCTCGGCGCGGTCTTCGAGGTCTCCGACCGGGCCTTCATGGAGCACGTCACCGCCGACGACGTGGCGATCGGGCCGGACGGCCGGGTCATGGAGGTGCTCTCGGAGCACAACTGCCACGGCTGGCTCGAGGGCTACAACTTGACCGGCCGGCACGGGCTGTTCGCCACGTACGAGGCGTTCGCCATGGTCAGCGCGTCGCAGACGGTGCAGCACAGCAAGTGGCTGGAGGAGGCCAACCACCTGCCCTGGCGGGCCAAGGTGCCCAGCCTGAACGTGCTGCTCACCTCGACCGCCTGGCGCAACGACCACAACGGCTTCAGCCACCAGGGCCCCGGCCTGATCCAGGTGGTGCTGACCGCCCGCGGCGACGTGAGCCGCATCTACCTGCCGCCGGACGCGAACTGCCTGCTGTCGGTGGCCGACCACTGCTTCCGCAGCCGCAACTACGTCAACCTGATCGTCATCGACAAGCAGCCCCAGCTGCAGTGGCTGACCATGGACGAGGCGGTCGAGCACTGCGCCCGCGGCGCCGGCGTGTGGGACTGGGCCGGCACCGACGACGGCCACAGCGACCCGGACATCGTGCTGGCCTGCGCGGGCGACGTGGTGACGATGGAGACGGTGGCGGCGGCCCAGATCCTGCGCGACAAGCTGCCCGGCCTGCGCGTGCGGGTGGTGAACGTGGTCGACCTGATGACGCTGCCCCGCCCCAAGGACCACCCGCACGGCATGAGCGAGACCCTGTTCACCGAGCTGTTCACCGACACGGTCGACGTGGTGTTCGCCTTCCACGGCTACCCCGGGGCGATCCACCAGCTGGTGCACGGCCGCCCCGACGCCGACCGGTTCCGGGTGCGCGGCTTCATCGAGCAGGGCACGACCACGACCCCGTTCGACATGACGGTCCGCAACAAGGCGTCGCGCTACCACCTGGTGATGGACGCCATCAACAACGCCAAGCGCCTCCCGCGCGGCGCCGAGGACCTCAAGAAGTGGTGCGAGTCCCAGCTGGCCCGCCACGAGGCGTACGTGGTCGAGCACCTGGAGGACATGCCCGAGGTCCGCGACTGGACCCTGGGCGACTGGGCCACGCGGTCCTGAGCGCCGTCAGCTCTTCACCGGTGTGACCGCGACGGCCGTGGACAGCGCGAAGTCGGGGTCGGCGACCGGGCGGCCGAAGTAGTAGCCCTGCAGGAGGCGGTAGCCGAGGCGGTACAAGGTCTCGGCCTGGGCTGCCGTCTCCACGCCCTCGGCCACCGCGGCCAGGCCCAGGCCCTGGCTCACCTGGATGAGGGCCTCGGCGATGACCGTGTGGCGGCCGGCCTCGGTGATGTTGTCCACGAAGGACTTGTCGACCTTCAGGGTGTCGACCGGGACCGTCTGGAGCAGGTTCAGCGAGCTGTGGCCGGTGCCGAAGTCGTCCAGGGCGATCCGCACCCCCAGCGCGCGCAGCTCGTTGAGCGTCACCACGGCCTGGCCGCCCTCGAAGACCGCCGTTTCGGTCATCTCGACCGCCAGGCATTGCGGCGGCAGGCCGGTCTCGGCCAGCACCGCCGCCACCGTGGCGGCGAAGCCGTGCCGGGCCAGCTGACGGGCCGAGACGTTCACGCTGACCCGGTCCGGGGCCAGCGGGCCCAGTGCGGCGCGCCAGTCCGCCATCCGGTGGCAGGCCGTGCGCAGGATCCATTCGCCCAGCTCGACGATGAGGCCGTTGCGCTCGGCCACCGGAATGAAGTCGGCCGGGCTGACCATGCCGCGCAGCGGGTGCTCCCAGCGGACGAGCGCCTCGACCGCCGCCACCCGGCCCGTGGGCAGTTCGACGATCGGCTGGTAGACGACCCGGAACTGGCCGCTGTCCAGCGCGGCCCGGATCTCCCCGCCGAGGCGCGCGTTCTCGCCGGCCCTCTCGTCGAGGGTGGGCGTCCACCGGCGTACGGGATCGCCGGTCTGCTTCGCCGCGTACATCGCCGCCTCGGCCTGGCGCAGCAGCTCCTCGGCGTCGACGCCGGTGCCGCCGGCCAGGCCGATGGCCACCCCCACGTACAGCTCGTGCCCGCCGGCCGTGACCGGGTGGCGCAGCGCCTCCGACAGCTCGTCCGCCAGCGTGCGGGCCTCGCCGGCCGTGGCGTGGGGAAGCAGCACGGCGAACTCGTCGCCGCCGATGCGGGCCACCACCGCGCCGGCCGGGGCGCCGGCCCGCAGCCGGGCCGCCAGCAGGGCCAGCACCCGGTCACCGACCGGGCGGCCCAGTTCGTCGTTGACGTTCTTGAAGCCGTTGAGGCCGAGCAGCGCGAGCTGCGGGCGCCCGGCGTCGCGCAGGGCCTGCACGACGCGGCGCCGGCTGGCCAGGCCGGTCAGGTCGTCGGTCAGGGCGGCGCGGTCGAGCTGCCTGACGAAACCGGCCATCCGGGTGATCACCAGCAGGAACAGGACGGCGTTGGCGACCGCCACCGAGATCAGGTCGTGCTGCTCGTCGCGGACCGAGGGCATGAACAGCAGGGCGGGGGAGAGCAGCGAGCAGGCGCCGAACAGCAGCAGGCGGCCGCGGCCCACCCCGGGGGTCTCGCCGGCGGTGTAGCCACGGACCATCGACGGGTGCAGCGCGGCGGCGGCCCACACCACGTACGACAGCAGGAACGCCGGGTCGGCCGGGTGGGTGTCGCTGAGCAGGGCGAAGCCGGTGTCGGCGGCGAACATGAGGGTGACCGCGGCGGCCAGCATCCACACGCTCGGGCTGGCGATGCGGGCGCCGGTCAGCAGCCGCGCCAGCAGGGCCAGCAGGAGCACGTCGGCCGCCGGATAGGCGGTGCTGGTGAAGCGTTCCACGGCCGAGTCGGCGTCGGCGGCGACGACCGGGTAGACGACGAACACCCAGTAGACCAGGCCCAGGCCGATGGCCACGATCGCGGCGTCGATCAGGTTGCCGCGGCTGCCCCGCACGAGCAGGAGAAGACCGACGGCCAGCATGGGGTACGACGCCAGGTAGAACACGTCGGCGGGAGACGGATACGGCTCCAGGTGCAGCACGTGCTGGTAGTACTCGTAGGTGAAGTCACCCAGCACGAAGGTGAGCTGGCCGGCCGCGAACCAGTACCACATGGCGGGCCGTGCCGGGCGGTGCAGGCGTACGGCGACGAGCACCGCCAGCCCCGAGACCAGCCCGATCCCGTCGTACAGCAGCGACGCGGCCAGCCCGTCCACGGGCAGCACGTACTGTCCGATGATCGCGAGCACTCCGGCCGCGAGCCACCAGCACCACACCCGTTCCCGGCTCACTCCCCGCTTGTTCGGCCGGGCGCCGGCGAACTTGAGGTCTTGTCTAAAACCTAGTTTGGCGATAGGAAATAGCGATGGCCGTTCCCCTGTCGATCCTCGACCTCAGCCCGCTCGTCGCCGGCGGCACCGCCGGCGACGCCCTGCGCCGGACCCTCGACCTCGCCCGCCACGCCGAGCGGTTCGGCTATCACCGGTACTGGGTGGCCGAGCACCACTTCACACCCGGTGTGGCCGGCTCACAGCCGGCCCTGCTGCTGGGGCAGATCGCGGCGGCCACCGAGCGGATCCGGCTCGGGTCGGGCGCGGTGCAGACCGGGCACCAGACGGCCCTGAGCATCGTCGAGCAGTTCGGCCTGCTCGACGCCCTCTATCCGGGGCGGTTCGACCTCGGGCTCGGCCGGTCGGGTCAGCAGCGCACGGAGGCGGTCTCGGAGATCGCGGTGGTCAAGGAGCCCGAGCCCGAGCGGGTGGTCGACGGCCTGCTCATCCCGCGGCACTTCTCCTGGGCGCCGATCCACGTGTCCTCGCGCTCGGCCCTGCTGGCCTCGCTGCTGGCCCAGCCCGGCGCCCAGTCGCTCGGGCTCGGCGACATCCTCGACCAGATCGAGACGCTGCTCGCCGGCCCGTACACCGACGCCGAGGGCAACGAGGCCCGGGCCGTGCCCGGCGAGGGGGCCGACCTCGAAATCTGGCTGCTCGGTTCGAGCGGCGGCGAGAGCGCCCGGGTGGCCGGGCAGCGCGGGCTGCCCTTCGCGGCCAACTATCACGTGGCCCCGGCCAAGGTCCTGGAGGCCGTCGAGGCGTACCGTGCCGCCTTCAAGCCTTCACCGCGGCTCAGCGAGCCGCGCGTCATGGTGTCGGCCGACGTCCTGGTCGCCGGCGACGACGAGACGGCCCGCCGGCTGGCCGCCCCGTTCGGGCTGTGGGTGGCCGGCGTCCGGAGCGGCAAGGGCGCCATCCCGTACCCGAGCGTCGAGGAGGCACTGGCCCACGAGTGGACTGATGACGAGCGGGCCCTGGTCGACGACCGGGTCCGCACCCAGTTCGTGGGCTCCCCGGCCACGGTCGCCGAGCGCCTGCGCACCCTTCAGCGCGTCACCGGCGCCGACGAGCTCCTGGTCACCACGATCACGTACGACCACGCGGACCGGGTCCGCTCGTTCGAGCTGCTGGCGAAGGAATGGAACTGAAGCCCTCGAAGAGCGGACCGCCGTTGGCGGCGAGCACCTCGGCCGCGAAGGCCGCCGGCTCGTCGCGGGCGGCCAGCCACCGATCGGCCAGCGCCGGGTCGAGCTCGCGCAGCTCTCGCAGCAGCCATTTGCCACCGCTGACCCACCAGCCGGCGAAGGCCAGCGCGGCCCGCCCGGCCTCGGTCCACACGGCCGAGGTGAGGACGAGCCGCTCGCCCGGGTCGGCCACGTGCTTGAGGTCGTCGAGCAAATCGGTCAGGCCGTACCGGAGCCGGTCCTTCTCGTCCTGCGGCAGCGGCCCCGGGCCCTCGGCGAGGACCCGGGCACACCGTGCCGGCAGATCACCCGGGTCGCCGACCAGGACCGCTCCGCGCGCCAGCATGCGATGGGTGCTCGGCTTGCGGGCGGCCAGCTCCCGGCCGAGAAACTCGGCCAGCTTCTCCGGGTTCTGGACGAACAGCTCGACCGGCCAGCCCCGGTGCCGCAGGCTCTCACGGAACGCCGGCCCGTCCGCCCGCATCACCACGATGTCGAGATCGGAGCCGGCCGTCCGGTCGGCGGTCAGCACGCTGCCGGTCAGCAGCGCCCAGTCGGCCTCGGGAAAGCGATCCAGCACCAGCTCGCGCGCCACGTCCACGGGTTCCATCCGGTAACCCTGGCAGACTTGCGCGGGTGGGTGAGGCGCAGGAGGCTCTCGACCGGGCCTGGCGGTCCGACGCCGCCGGCATGCTGGGGGTGCTGGCCCGGCGCCTCGGCGACCTCGACCGGGCCGAGGAGGCTCTCCAGGAGGCCACCGCGTCGGCCCTGCGGCACTGGCCGGCCGAGGGTGTTCCGGCGAACCCGGCCGGGTGGCTGGTCACCACCGCCTGGCGCAAGGCCGTCGACGCGCTGCGCCGGGAGGCGGGCGGCCGGGCGAAGCTGGCCGTCCTGGCCGGTACGCCCCCGCCCGAGCCGGCGCCGGACGACCGCCTTGCGCTGATCTTCGCCTGCTGTCACCCCGCGCTGCCCGAGCCGTCCCGCATGGCCCTCACCCTGCACGCGGTGGCCGGCCTTCCAGCCGACGCGATCGCCACGGCGTTCCTGCTGCCGAGGGCGACTCTCGCCCAGCGTCTGGTCCGGGCCCGCAAAACCCTTCGAGACCAGGGTGTACGGGTGGAGGTGCCGGCCGCCGAGGACTACGGCTCCCGGCTGCCCGCCGTGCTGACCGTGCTCTATCTGATCTACAACGAGGGCTACACCGCGCGCCGTCCCGAGCTCGCCCGCGAGGGCCTCGACCTGGCCCGGCAGCTGGCCGATCTGATGCCGGCCGAGCCGGAGGTGGCCGGTCTGGCCGCGCTGGTGGAGCTGCACGAGGCGCGCTCGGCCGGCCGGTTCGACGCCGAGGGCCGCATCGTGCTCCTGGAGGATCAGGACCGGTCGCTGTGGGACCTTCAGATGATGCGTTCGGCCGTACGCCGGTTGGCCGTCGCCGCTCGGCGGGACCGCCCCGGGCCGTACCAGTTGCAGGCCGCGATCGCGGCCCAGCACGCCCTCGCACCCTCGTACGAGAAGACCGACTGGCGCGCCGTCCGCGCCTTGTACGACAGTTTGCGGGTGCTCCAGCCGTCGCCGGTGGTGTCGCTGAGCCGCGCCGTGGCGACCGGTTTCGTCCTCGGCCCGGCGGCCGCGCTGGACGAGGTGGACGCCCTCGAGGACCGCTTGGTGGGCTATCGCCTGTGGCACGCCACCCGCGCCGACCTGCTGGGCCGGCTCGGGCGCACCGGGGAGGCCGTCGAGGCGACCCGGCGCGCCCTGGCCCTGGCCACGAATCCGGCGGAGCGTGAGCTGCTCCGCCGGAAACTCGGCGCCCTCGGCGCTTCTTAACGCTCCAGCACGGGCCGCACCTCGACCCGGTCGCCGACCGCGGCGATGCCGGGCCAGGTCGCCGCCACCGCCACCGCGTCGTCGATGTCGTCCGCGACCAGGTGGATGAAGCCGCCGATCTGCTCCTTGAGCTCCACGAACGGCCCGTCGGTCACGGTGGGCCGGCCGCCGTCGCCGGCGCCGACCGTCTTGGCCGTCTCCGTCCGCTGGAGCTCCGCACCGCCGTCGGCGATCTTCCCGGCCTCGAACCACTTGCCCCACCAGGCCCCGACCTCGTCCATGAGCCCGTCCGGAAGCTTCGGCTCGTACCACGCCGACTCGTCACCCACGATGATCATCACGTACCGCATTCCGCGCTCCCTCTCTCGGTTTCTCCCCGGATGACGATCGGGCCGCCGCGGAATCGACATGCCGGCCGGAAAAAGTCCGATTGCCTAGTCCGCCTATAGGAATTATGGTAGTCCGAGCCGACCGGAGGAGGCCCCGTGCCGCACCTTTCCGCCCGAACCCACCTGGCCAGCCCCGTCGACATCGCCACCTACGGCGAATACCGGCCCCGCACGCCCGTCTCCTTCACCGGCCGGATCACCTCCGACGGCGAGTTCACCGCCCGCCCGTTCCGCTACCACGTCTACGGCGGCCGCTTCTGTCCGTGGACCCACCGGCTCGCCATCACGCGCGAGCTGGCGGGTCTGCACGACATCGTCACCATGTCGTACGTCGACAATCAGCGCGACGGCCGCGGATGGGCGTTCCGGGCCGTGAACGGACCCGATCCGGTGAACGGCTTCACACTGCTGAGCGAGGCGTACGAGGCCACGGTCGAGGGCTTCAACGGCCATGCCGGCGTGCCGGCCCTGTGGGACCGTTTCACCACCCGGGTGGTGAGCAACGACCCGGCCGCCATCGGCATCGACCTGGCGACCCGCTTCCAGCGTCTGGCCACCGCGCCGGTGACGGAGACCTATCCGCCGGCCCTGCGCGCCGAGATCGACGAGCTGGACCGCTGGCTGCGCCCCGCGGTGAACCAGGGCGCCGGCGCGGCGGCGACCGACGGCCAGGCCCGGGCCGCCCTGCTCGACGCTTTCGAGCGCCTGGACGCCCGCCTGTCCGGCGAGGACCACCTGATCGGCGGCGCGCTGACCGAGGCCGACATCCGCTTGTGGGTGACGCTGGTGCGGTACGACGCCGGCCCCAACGCGGCCCGCACCATCAACCCGGGCCTGCACGTCTACCCGAACTTGTGGCGCTACGCCCGGAACCTGTACCGCATCCCCGCCTTCCACGACACGACCGACTTCGCGGCCTTCACCCGCCCGGGCGCGATCCTCCCGAACTGGGATTGAATCCGGACTTGCCCATTGCCGATGGGTCTAGTAGGAATTAGCACGTGACCACATCGCTCGACGCGCCGCCCGTTGCCATCGCCCGGCCGCAGCCGGCTGTCACGTCGTCCGGTGATCGGCGGCGGCGCGTCGCCCTGCGGATCGTCGCGCTTCTCGTCCTCTATGGACTTTGGGAGCTGGCCGCCCGTACGACTCGGAATCCGACCTTCATCCCCTCGCCCGGCGCGGTCTGGCATCAGCTCGTCGTCACATCGAGCGTTCACGACGGTGTACGGGGATACAGCGGGCACCTGCTCGCCGAGCACCTCGCGGTGAGCCTGCGCCGCATCCTGATCGGCTCCGCCATCGGTGTGGCCGGCGGCCTCGTCCTCGGGCTGCTGATGGGCACCGTCACCTGGCTGCGTGTCGTCACCGAGCCGGTGGTCACCTTCGTGCGGGCGCTGCCGCCGCTGGCGTACTTCAGTCTGTTCATCATCTGGTTCGGCATCGACGAGACGCCCAAGCTGTGGCTGCTCTCGATCGCCGCCCTGCCGCCGGTCGCCGTCGCCACCGCCGCCGCCGTGCAGGGCGCGCCGACCGGGCTCGTCGAGGCGGCCCGGGCCCTGGGCGCGGGCCGCTGGCAGGTGACGCGCGACGTGACGCTGCCGCACGCGCTGCCGGAGATCTTCACCGGCGTCCGGCTCGCGGTCGGCGTCGCCTACAGCTCGGTGGTCGCGGCCGAGACCATCAACGGGGTTCCCGGCATCGGCGGCATGGTCCGCGACGCCCAGCGCTACTCCCAGACCGACGTGGTCGTGCTCGGTCTGTTCGCCATCGGCCTCTCCGGCCTGCTCATCGACGCCCTGCTGCGGACGGCCGAGAACCGGCTGATCCCGTGGCGCGGCCGCGCCTAGACAGGGGTTTGACATGAAGAAGTTGATAGCGGTTCTCATGGTGGCGGCGATCGGTACGGCCGCCTGCGGCAACGGCGCCGTCGGCGGGGGAGCGAGCGCCGACAAGAAGACGATCCGGCTGGCCTATCAGGCTTTTCCCAGCGGCGACCTCATCGTCAAGAACCAGGGGCTGCTCGAGAAGGCCCTGCCCGACTACCAGATCACGTGGACCAAGTTCGACTCCGGGGCGAGCATCAACACCGCGTTCGTCGCCAAGAGCGTCGACATCGCGGCGATCGGGTCGAGCCCGGTCGCGCGTGGACTGTCGGCGCCGCTGAACATCCCGTACAAGGTGGCCTTCGTCCTCGACGTGGCCGGCGACAACGAGGCGCTGGTGGCCCGCAACGGCAGCGGTGTCACCGACGTGGCGTCGCTGACGGGCAAGAAGGTGGCGACGCCGTTCGCGTCGACCGCGCACTACTCGCTGCTGGCGGCCCTGGAACAGGCCGGCGTCGCGGAGAAGGACGTCGACATCGTCGACCTGGAACCGCAGGACATCCAGGCGGCGTGGACGCGCGGTGACCTCGACGCGGCGTACACCTGGCTGCCGTCGCTGGCCGAGATCAAGAAGACCGGCAAGGTCCTGAAAGCCAGCCGCGAACTGGCCACGGCCGGCAAGCCCACCCTCGACCTGGGTGTCGTGTCCACCGCGTTCGCCGACGCCCACCCGGAGGCGGTCGACGCCTGGCGCAAGGTGGAGGCGCAGGCCCTCGACATCATCGCGAGCGACCCGGACGCGGCGGCCAAGGCGGTCGGGGCCGAGCTGAACCTGAGCCCGGCCGACGCCAAGGACCAGCTCTCGCAGGGCGTGTTCCTCAAGCCGTCCGACCTGTCCTCGCCGGAGTGGCTGGGCACCGAGGCGGCGGCCGGCAAGCTGGCGGACAACCTGGTGAGCGCGGCCGAGTTCCTGAAGTCCCAGCAGAAGATCGACGCGGTGCCGGCCCTGGCCGACGTGCAGAAGGCCATCTATGTGAAGGGCCTTCCTGATGTCCTCGGCTGACGCGGTCGTCCTGGACGGGGTCGAGCACCGCTACGGCGACGTGACCGCGCTCGGCCCGGTCGACCTCACCGTCCCTCGCGGCGAGTTCCTCGTGCTGGTCGGCGCCTCCGGCTGCGGCAAGAGCACGCTGCTGCGCCTGATCGCCGGCTTCGAACAGCCGACGTCGGGCGCGGTCCGCACGGCCGGCGCCCCGTCGCCCGACCCGCGCTCGGACGAGGCCGAGGCGGTTCTTTCGGCGCCGGTGCCGGGGCGCGGGGCCGGGCTGGTCTTTCAACAGCCGCGGCTCTTTCCGTGGCGCAGCGTGGGCGGCAACGTCGCGCTTGCCTTGCGGTACGCCGGATTGCCCGCGACGCCGGACAGAGTCAGCCAACTGCTGGAGCGGGTGGGCCTGCACGACGTGGCCAAGCGCCGGACCTGGCAGATCAGCGGCGGCCAGCAGCAACGGGTCGCCATCGCCCGGGCCCTCGCCGTCGACAACCCGCTGCTGCTGCTCGACGAGCCGTTCGCCGCGCTCGACGCGCTCACCCGGGAACGGCTGCAGGAGGACCTGCGCCGGGTGAGCCACGAGACCGGCCGCACGTGCGTGTTCGTCACCCACAGCGTCGACGAGGCGGTCTTCCTCGGCAGCCGGGTGGTCGTGCTGACCCCGCGCCCCGGCCGCATCGCCCTGGACCTGCCCATCGACCTGCCCCGCGCCGGGCTCACCCCCGACGAACTGCGCGGCCTGCCCCGCTTCGCCGCGCTCCGGGTCGAGGTGGGCGCGGCCGTCCGATCGAGATCAGAGGAGGCACACGCATGATCAAGGAGTACGAGCCGCTCGGTCCCCACTTCGGCGCCGTGGTGCATGGCGTCGACCTGGCCTCGGCGTCCGACGACGAGATCGCCGGGATCCGGGCCGCGCTGGTCGAGCGCAAGGTGCTTTTCTTCCGCGACCAGACCCTCGACGACGACGGTCAGGTCACGCTGGGCCGCCGGATCGGCGAGCTGACCGCCTCACACCCGGTGGTCGGTGGCGTCGACCGGGCCCACCCCGAGGTGTACGCCTTGGACAGCACCGACAACGGCTTCGCCGACGTCTGGCACACGGACGTCACGTTCATGCGGCGCCCACCGCTCGGCTCGATCCTGCGCGCGGTGACCCTGCCGCCGACCGGCGGCGACACGAACTGGGCGGACAGCCAACTGGCGTACGACTCCCTGGCTGATCCGGTCAAGCAGTTGGTCGACAAGCTCACGGCGGTGCATGACGGCACCCGCGAGTTCGGCTACTACCTGGCCCAGCGCCGGGGCGGGAAGGGCAACGAGTGGGACGGCGAGGTGGTGACCCGCCTCGACCCGGTCGAACATCCGGTGATCAGGGTCCATCCCGAGACCGGCCGCAAGGGCATCTTCGTCAATCCCGGCTTCACGTCGCACATCTCCGGCGTCTCCGAGTTCGAGAGCAGGGCCATTCTCGACCTTCTGTACGCCCGCCTGACCAAACCGGAGCACATCATCCGGCACCGGTGGCGTCCCGGCGACGTGGCCATGTGGGACAACCGCAGCACGGCCCACTACGCCAACCGCGACTACGGCGACGCCCGTCGCGTCATGCACCGGATCACGCTGCGGGGTGACGTCCCGGTAGGACCTGAAGCCTGATCTCCGATATCCTCACCGCGTGGCTGATGCGGCCCACCCGCCGCCGACCCGGTCTCCCGGATCGGCGGCGGTCGCATTTCCGCTCCCACCGGTCGGCTTTCGACCCGGCCTGCGGGAACCGATCGTATTGATCTAGCGTCTGAGCCTCGCGGGTCCGTGATCGGGGGAGGAACGGCGGCATGAGGCGCTGGATGGCCGGGGTCATGACCGTGGCGGCGCTCGGTGGCTGCGCCGGGGCGGGCTCGGCGGCCGCGGACGAGCGCGCGCGGGACATCCTGGCGCGCTACGACGAGGCTGTCCGTGCGGGCGGTGACAGCCCGCGGCTCGTGCCGGCCGGACCGCTGACCGGCTACGTCGGCGGGCTCGAAGAGCGCAACGCCGACTACCAGGACGGCATCGGCGCGGGACGACTCGAGGCGGCCGACGGCGACCTTCCTCAGGCCGCGTCAACCGGATCCGTGACCTGGAAGACCGGCGAGAAACTCACCGTGCCCCTCCTCGCCGCAGCCGACGCCCTCGCGCAGGTGAACGCCGAGGGCACCCCGGCCGACTGCCCGGACTGCGCCGCGGTGCCGGTGACCGGGGCGCGCCTGACCGCGGGCGAGATCCCGACGAGCCGCGGCCCGGCCGTCGTGCCCGTGTGGGAGTTCACCCTCGAGGACAGCGCCTTCCGCGTCACGCGGGTGGCGGTCGCGCCGTCGGCGACCGTCCAGTACACGCCTCCGTCCGGCAGCTCCGGCGCCCCGGTCGCCGAGTCGGCGGTCCTGACCGGCGGCGCCTTGACGATCACCTTCATCGGCGCCGAGGGCCCAGCTAGCGAGACCTGCGGCGCCGACTACTCAGCCCGTACGGTCGAATCTCCGCACGCGGTCGTCGTCGTCATCTCCGCGAAGAAGCATCGTTGGGGCCTCGACAGCTGCGACGACGTCGGCTACACACGAACCGCCACTGTGGAACTCGCCGAGCCGCTCGGCGGGCGCGCCGTGCTGGACGTCCGGACCGGCAACCTCGTACCGTTACCTTTCAGTGCGCTTTGGTGAGCACACGGTTGGTAGTCCTGCCTTGCGGTGGGACGGTCCCGGTCTGACCGACTGGTGTCGTGCCGGGTTGACGCTTCACAGCCACCTGCCCGCGTACGCGGGTCTTCTGGTCGGCTCCACGTCCTGCCACCGGGCCACTCCCGGCGGTGTCGAACTCGGCCGCGAGGGCGGCCAGGTTGAGCGCGGCGTTGCGGTCACGGTCGATGAGCAGGCCGCACGCCTGACAGGTGTAGGTGCGCTCGTGCAGGGCCAGCTTGGATTTCGCTGTGCCGCATGCCGAGCAGGTTTTCGAGGACGGATACCAGCGGTCGGCCACGAGCAGCCGGCCGCCGTTCCAGGTGGTCTTGTAGGCCAGTTGCCGCCGGATCTCGGCGAACCCGGCGTCGGCGATGTGCCGGGCCAGCTTGCGGTTGGCGAGCATCCCGGTGACGTTGAGATCTTCGATGACGACCGTGCCGTGCTCGCCCGCGAGCCGGGTGGTCAGCTTGTGCAGCCCGTCGCGGCGCAGGTTCGCCACCCGGGTGTGCGCGCGGGCGAGCCGGGCCGCGGCGCGTTCCCACCGTTTCGACGGGCGCCGCCCGGTGCGCCGGTCGGGGCCGCTCTTGCGGGACAGTGCCCGCCCCAGAGCGCGCATCCGCTGCTGAGCCGCGGCCAGGTGGCGCGGGTTTTCGATCAGTTCGCCGGTGGACAGGACCGCGAGGTGTTTGATCCCGACGTCGACACCGATCGTTGAGTCCAGCCGCGCCGGCCTCCGCTCGGCCCGTTGCACCTCGACGGTGAACGACACCTGCCAGCGGCCGCCGGCACGGCGCACGGTCGCGGACATGATCCGCGCCGTGCCGTTGTCCAGGCGGCGGGCCAGTTTGCGGGCCGATTCGTGCAACTTCAACCGGCCCAGCCGGGGAAGCACGATGTGCATCCGGTCGGGCTCGACCCGGATGGCTCCGGTCGTGAACCGTACTGATGGTGTGGTGCGGCGGCGGGACTTGAACCGGGGGAAGCCGACCGGGCGCCCGCCGCGTGTGCCGTTACGGGAGGCGGCCCAGTTCTTCAATCCACGCGCGAGGGCGTCGAGGCCGGTGTTGAACGCCTCTTTGGACACCTCACGCCACCATGGCGCAACGTCGGGCTTGGCGGCGTTCCATGCTCTGCGCAGCCCGGCCAGAGACCATGACAGCGACGGCGTCAGCAACTCGTCCGGCATGCCGTAAGAACGTTCGGCGGCCCGCTGGTGCATGACCGCTTTGACGCGGGCGAGTGCCCAGTTGTGGGCGACCCGGGCGGCCCCCGCGTGCGCGAGTACGTCGCGTTCGTGGCGGGGGGAGAGGTCGAGGGCGAACCGGTACGCCTGGATCGTGTTCACGCCGGGTCCTCTATGGCGGCCTCGACCGCGCGGCGGGCACGGTTCGCGGCAGCGCGACGGCCGTGCAGCCGGGCGCACAACGAGGTGAGGATCTCGGTCACGTCGCGGAGCAGGTCGTCATCGACCTCGGCCGGATCGACCACCAGCAGGCGGCGACCCTGCGCGGTCAGCGCCGCTTCGATGTAGTCGGCGCCGAAACGGGCGAACCGGTCCCGATGCTCGACCACGATCGTCGACACGGCCGGGGTCACGCAGCAGCATGAGGAACTTCTTGCGGTGCCCGTTCAGCGCGGAGCCAACCTCGGTCACCACCCGGTCCACGGAAAGCTTCTGGCCGGTGGCCCACACGGTCACCCGGGCGACCTGCCGGTCCAGGTCCGGCTCCTGCTCAGCCGAAGACACCCGGGCATACACCACCGTCTGCCCAGTCCCGGCCGGTGCCCCGCTGACCGGCTCTCCGACCATGATCAGGCGGCCAAGGCGGTAAGCGGGAACGGGCAGCGTCCCAGACTCGTAACGCCGGCGTGCCGTCGCATACGAGATTCCCGTAATCGCCGCCCATTCCTTCAAATTCACGACGGCAACTATAGATAGTTAGTGATCACTAGTGATGACCGACACGCCAGCAGGTGTTAACCCCTGGAATTGGGTCCCCGATGAAGCGCTGGTTGATCGCGGTGACCGCGATGACGGCGATCGGCGGCTGCGGAGCGACGACGACGCCGGCGGCGCCGGAGCCCGCGCCGACTCCGGCGGATCAACGGGCGTGGGAGGTGCTCGCGAGCTACGACAGGGTGGCGCGGGACGAGGTGCTTTTTCTGCCCACCGGCGGGCTGACCGGGCATGTGGGCGCGCTCGAGCCTTCGAACGAGCACTACAAGGCGGCCATCGGGGCCGGGCGGATCGAGGCCGTGGCCCCGCTGCCCGTCGCGCCCCGGCCGAAGGGCACGGTGGTCTGGGCCGGCGGCGGGAAACTCGCGGTGCCGCTCACCGATGCCGGCGAAGCGCTCCAGCAGGTGATCTCCGAGAACGGCGGAGACTGCCCAGGCTGTACGGCGGTTCCGGTGACCGGCGCGAGGATGACCACGACCCGGATCCCGACCACGCGCGGCGAGGCCACGGTGCCCGCGTGGGAGTTCACGCTGAAGGGCAGCGCCTTCCGGATCACCCGTGTCGCGGTGGCGCCGTCGAGCGCCCTGCCCTACACCCCGCCGCCGGGAACCGCGGGCGGGCCGCCGGCCGAGTCGGCCACCGTGGCGGGCCGGACCTTGACCCTCACGGTCACCGGCTCCCGGGCACCGGCGAGCGAGCCCTGCGGCGCCGACTACTCGGCCCGGGCGGTCGAGTCGGCCCACGCCGTGGTCGTCATCGTCGAGGAACGCCAGTACGACGGCGACTACGCCGACAACGTGGCCTGCTCCATGGCCGGCTTCCCCCGCACCGCCACCGTCGACCTGGCCGCTCCTCTCGGCGAACGCGCGATCCTCGACGTCCAGCAGGGCTCGCCGGTGCCCCTGTCGGTCAGGCGGCGGTGACCGGCACCTTGACGACGGCGTCGAAGAGGTAGCCCAGCGTGTTGAAGCGGGCCACGTCCGGCTGGGTGGTGCCGCGGACGTCGGTGGCCCGGGCCAGCAGCACGTGTTCGCCGGCCGTGGGGCGCCAGTCGAGCTGCCAGCGCTGCCAGGCGGCGTCGATCGAACGGCCGGTGAAACGGGCCCGCCGCCACGTGGTGCCGCCGTCGGTGGAGACGTCGACCCGCTTGATCCGGCCCCCGGCCGACCAGGAGCGGCCGGTCAGCCGGGTGGTGGCGCCGGCCGGGAGGACGGCGCCCGGGTCGAGCTCGAACGCGCTCTTGATGGACTGCCGGTCGAACGGCAGGCCCTCGACCGGGAACTCGGGGCCGAACAGCCGGTAGAACTGTGAATTCCACGGCGAGAACAGCGGCTCGTCCGAGACCTCGATCCGCCCCACCCACTTGATCGAGGAACTGCCGATCCAGGACGGGACGACCAGGCGTACGGGGAAGCCGTGATCCGGCGGCAGCGGCGCGCCGTTCAGTTCGTACGCCAGGATGACATCGTCAAGCGCCTTGCTGACCGGCATCGGGCGGCGGACCGGGCCGAGGTCGACGCCACCGCTGACGAAGTTCGGGTCGAGGCCGGAGGCCTGCACGTCCACCGCGTGCCGGCCGATGCCGGCCTGGCGGAGCACTGTCGACAGGCGTACGCCCCGCCAGCGGCCGACGCCCACCGCGCCCACCCCCCACGCCGTGCCCGCGACGGTCTGGCCCTGCTGGGAGGCGAAGTAGCCGCGGCCGTTTCCGGCGCACTCGACGGCGACCGACCGGGTGACCGACGGCAGTCGCAGCAGGTCGGCCAGCGAGAACGTTCGCGGCCCGCCGCGCAGGCCCGCGCCGAAGATCTCAAGCGCCCAGGTGGCACTGTCAATCAACGGTGTACTTGTGTGGTTGCGGACGAAGAAACGGTCCACCGGCACGTGGTAGCCGACGTCCTTGAGGGCCGACCAGCGCGTCTCCGCGTTGGTGCCGAAGACCTTGAACAGCTCGGCCGGCAGCGGCTTGACGATCGGCCCGGCGCCCGCCGAGACCCCGGCCGGTCCCGCCGCGCCGGCTTCGGCGGCGGCCGGGTCGGCCAGGCCGGCGCCGGTGGAGGAGCCGATTGCCGCGTCGGCGGAAGAGCCGGACGCGGCCCCGGCGGCGGAACCGGAGGCGCCGCCAGCGGAGGCGGCGTGGGCCGCCGAGGCCGCGCCGGCCAGCGCGGCTGAAGCGGCGACGGAAGCCGCGCCGGTCAGTGCCAGGAAGGACCGCCGCGAGAAGCCCCGCGCCTGCCCGGAACGCCACTGGCGCAGCCGTACCGAGTCGTATTCAAGCTCATCCATGGTCGTAACCCTATCGGCACTATAGGAGATGAGGATAGGGTGACGCGCATGGACTTTCACTGGTTTCTGCCGACCAACGGCGACAGCCGGGACATCGTCGGCGGCGGCCACGGCGTGCCGGTCGGCGCGGCCGGTGGCGTGCGCCCGCTGACCATCGGCTACCTCGGGCAGATCGCGCGCAGCGCCGAGCAGCTGGGCTTCGCCGGGGCGCTCACCCCGACCGGCGCGTGGTGCGAGGACGCCTGGATCACCACGGCGATGCTGACCGAGGTGACCGAGCGGCTCAAGTTCCTGGTCGCGTTCCGCCCGGGCCTGATCTCGCCCACCCTGGCCGCGCAGATGTCGTCGAGCTTCCAGCGGCTCTCCGGCGGACGCCTGCTGCTGAACGTGGTCACCGGCGGCGAGTCGTCGGAACAGCGTCAGTTCGGCGACTTTCTGGACAAGGATTCCCGGTACGCCCGTACGGCCGAATTCCTGGGAATCGTCCGCGCCCTGTTCCGGGGCGAGACGGTCGACTTCGACGGCGAGCACCTGAAGGTTGAGGGGGCCCGGCTGACCAAGTTGCCCGACCCGGCGCCCGACATCTACTTCGGTGGTTCCTCGCGGGCGGCCGGCCCGGTCGCCGCCGCCCACGCCGACGTCTATCTGACGTGGGGTGAGCCGCCGGACTCAGTCAAACAGAAGCTTGACTGGATCAGGCAGCTCAAGCCGGACATGCGCTTCGGCATCCGGCTGCACGTGATCAGCCGCGACAGCGCCGAGGCGGCGTGGCGCGAGGCCGACCGGCTCCTCGCCAATGTCGGCCAGGAGGCGATCGCGGCCGTGCAGGCGGGCCTGCGCAAGAGCGAGTCCGAGGGTCAGCGCCGCATGCTTGAACTGCACGGCGGCAACCGCGACGGCCTGGTCGTGGCGCCCAACCTGTGGGCGGGTGTCGGCCTAGTCCGCGGCGGCGCCGGCACCGCGCTGGTCGGCAGCCACACCGAGGTCGCCGACCGCCTCCAGGAGTACGCCGAGCTCGGCATCAGCGAGTTCATCCTGTCCGGCTACCCGCATTTGGAGGAGGCCTACTGGTTCGGCGAGGGCGTGCTCCCCGAACTGGCCCGC
Organism: Actinoplanes sp. CA-131856; assembly: GCF_050956135.1. Classification (GTDB taxonomy): domain Bacteria; phylum Actinomycetota; class Actinomycetes; order Mycobacteriales; family Micromonosporaceae; genus Actinoplanes. The sequence continues at coordinate 5,199,759 of NZ_CP191849.1, forward strand.
CGGGGCGTCTGGCAGCACCCCGCCGGCGGCGAAGCCAGCGCTACGACGGCGATCCCCTTCGCCGGCGTCCCGACCCCGGCCCCCTCATAGCGGCCCTCGCCCCGTCATGGCGACGTCCGACGCGACGCAATGGCGGAGGCGCGGCGGAGAAGGATTGCGCGAGGCGGAGGTGCAGCGGCGCGCGGACAAGGATTGCGCGGCGCGGGGGAGAGGCGCGCGGGCGGAAGCGGGTGCGGGAAAAGACTCCGCCGCGCCGTCGGAGGGACGGCGCGGCGGGGCGGGTGTTTCTTAGAGAGCGACCTTCTCCTTCGGGGCGGTCACCGCGGGGCGGCCGGGCCACCAGAAGCGGTCGCCGCAGATGGTGGCCAGGGCCGGGACCAGGACCGTGCGGACCAGCAGGGTGTCCAGCAGGACGCCGATGCCGACGATGATGCCGATCTGGGTCAGGGTGATGACCGGGAGGACGCCCAGGACCGCGAAGACCGCCGCCAGCAGGATGCCCGCGCTTGTGATCACGCCGCCGGTCACGGCCAGGGCGTGCACCATGCCGTCCTTCGTTCCCCGGGCCGGTGTCTCCTCTCTCGCCCTGGTCACCAGGAAGATGTTGTAGTCCACGCCCAGCGCCACCAGGAACAGGAACGACAGCAGCGGTACGCCCGTGTCCAGCGCCCCGTAGTCCAGCACGTTCCGGAACAGCCACGAGCCCGCCCCGAGGGCCGCGCCGAAGCTGGCGATCACCGTCACCAGCAGCAGCACCGGGGCCACCAGCGCCCGCAGCAGGCCGATCAGCACCAGCAGCACCACGGCCAGCACCACCGGGACGATCACCTTGAAGTCGCGGCGGGCCGCGTTGCGGTCGTCCAGGTTCGCCGCCACGCTGCCGCCGACCAGCGCGTCCTCGCCGGCGACACGTGAGCGCAGGGCGGTGATCGTGTCGTACGCCTCGCCCGTGTCCGGCGCCGCCTCCAGCACCGCCGAGATGCTGGCCAGCGATGAAGTCTGCTCGCCGATGCGGGCCGACGCGACTCCCGGCGTCTTGGTGACCAGCGCCAGGACCTCCTCGGCGCGGGCCGGCGTCGTGATGATCGTGGCCGGGTCGGTGGCGCCCGCCGGGAAGTACTTGCTCACCGTCTCCAGGCCGTCGATCGACTCGGCCTGCACCCGGAACTGCTCCGTCTGCGAGAGCCCGAGCCGCGTACCGAAAAGGCCCGAGGCCAGCGCACCCAGAATGACCACCGAGGCCAGCAGCACCGCGACCGGCCGCTTGGCGACGCCACGGCCCACGCGGGCCCAGACGCCGCGCTCCGCCTCGACGCCCTGCTGGCCGACGCGGGGGATGAACGGCCAGAACAGGCCGCGCCCGCAGACCAGCAGCGCCGGCGGCAGCACCAGCAGGGCGAAGACGGCCGCGATGGCGATGCCCGCCGCTCCGGCCACACCCAGCGCCACGTTGTTGCCCAGGCTGGCCAGCAGCAGTGTCAGCAGCGACAGCACGACCGTGCCCGAGCTGGCCAGCACCGCCGGGCCCGCGCCCTTGAGCGCCTGCCGCATCGCCTCGAACCGGTCCTCGTGCCGGTGCAGCTCCTCCCGATATCGGGAGATGAGCAGCAGCGCGTAGTCGGTGCCGGCGCCGAACACCAGCACGGTGATGATGCCGTTCGTCGACGCGTCGATGGCCAGGCTCGTGTGCTGCGACAGCAGAGCCACGACCGCGCTGCTCAGCCGGTCGGCCAGGCCCACCACGGCCAGGGGGACAAGCCAGAGGATCGGGCTTCGGTACGTCACCAGCAGCAGCAACGCGACCACGACGACCGTGACGATCAGCAGCCGGGTGTTGGCGCCGGAGAAGCTGTCGGCCAGGTCGGCCGTGAATCCGGCGCCACCCGTCACCTGCGCGCTCACTCCGGGCGGCGTTTCCGCCTTGAGCTTGTCACGCAACTGTGTGACTGCGTCAACCGTCTGCTCGGCCGAGTACGACGCGGGCAGGGGCCTGGAGACCAGCGCCGCGTCCTTCTCGGGGGCGAGAATCGGCGTACCGAAGCTCTCGATGGTCTTGAGCTCTTGCTCGGTGAACGGCCCGGTGTCCTTGGCGAAGACGATCAGGGCCGGGTTGACCTGACCGGACGGGAGTTGTTTCTCCAGTTCGGCGACCTTCGTCGACTCGGCGGAGGACGGCAGGGTGGCGGTGGGGTCGTTCGCCGTCTCGAGCGGGCCGGCGAACCCGAGGACGGCACCCCCCAGCAAGACCGCGACCACGAGCGTCAGCCAGGCGCGTCGCATGAATCCTCCATGGTTAAGTATCTCGACAATCGAGAGTCTTACCCAGTGCGGGGAAATCTGCAACACTGACACGGTGGATGATCGGAAACAGCTGCAGGCCGACCTGGTGGACCTGCTGCGCCTCTACAGCATCGAGGCGCAGCACGTGGCGAACGCGTTCGCCCAAATGCAGGGCCTGCACCACACCGACCTCCAGGCCCTGGCCGCGGTGATGCACGCCGAGCGCCGTGACGACCCCCTGACGCCCGGCCGCCTCGGCCAGCAGTTGGGGCTCTCGTCGGGGGCCACCACGGCGGTGATCGACCGCTTGGAGAAGGTCGGGCATCTCCGGCGTACGAGGGAGAGCGCCGACCGCCGGGTCGTCCATCTGCGCTACTCGGCGCCCGCCATGGCCCTGGCCCGGCAGTTCTTCGAGCCGCTGGGCGCGCGCAGCCACGCGGTGATGGACCAGTTCAGCGTGGACGACCTGGCGATGGTCCGGCGGTTCCTGACCGGGATGCTGGAGGCGGTCTCGGAGCATCATCGCTCCCTAACGCCTACCGGCGACGCCTGACCTGCACCCGGCCGGCGGCCGATCCTCTATACGGTCACGTCGAGGTGGCCCTTCAGGACCCGGCGGCTGTCCAGGACGGCCGCGCGGTCGGCGGCGATGACTTTCTTGTCGGCGCGGGCGACGACGTCCGTGGTCAGTTGCAGGCAGTCCTTGCGCAGGTGAACCAGCGTCGCGTGGGTGGCCCAGGGGGAGGGGCCGATGCGCATGCTCATGGCGATTCCTTTCGCTCCACATTTGCAACCGCCTAGATCGGACGCCGTCCGCTCCGGTTGACGCCCCGGCGTCGTGGTCTGTGCCACTTTCCGGACCGCTATATACCCGGTGTATACCCTCGGTGTAGGGTCCTGGGTCATGAGCGTCCCCTTGACACTGCTCGGTCTCCTCGAACGCGAGCCGAGCCACGGCTACGACCTCAAGCGCGACTACGACACCTATTTCGGCCGCGGCAAGTCACTGCCGTTCGGGCAGGTCTACTCGACGCTGGCCCGCCTGGCCCGTGACGGCAAGGTCGTGATGGACGAGATCGCGGCCGGCGGCGGGCCCGACCGCAAGCGCTACGTCATCACCGACGCCGGCGCCACCGAGGTGAACGCGTGGCTCACCGAGCCGGTGGCGGCCGAGCCCCACCTGCAGAGCGTCCTGTTCTCCAAGGTGGTGCTGGCGCTCATGCTCGACCGCCCGGCCGAGGACTATCTCGACACCCAGCGCCGGGCCCACCTGGCCCGCATGCGCGAGCTCACCGAGATCAAGCGCACCGGCGGCCTGGTCGACGCCCTGCTGGCCGACCACGGACTGTTCCACCTCGAGGCCGACCTGCGCTGGATCGACACCACCGCGGCCCGCCTCGACGCGCTCCGCGCGCAGGTCAAGTCATGACCGCGGTGCTGCGGGCGGTGAACGTGTCACTGTCCTTCGGCGACACCCCGGCCCTGCGCGGGGCCGAGTTCGAGGCCGGCGCGGGTGAGATCGTCGCCATCATGGGCCCGAGCGGCTCCGGCAAGTCGACACTGCTGCACTGCCTGGCCGGCATCCTGGTGCCGGACGAGGGTGAGATCCACGTGGAGGGCCAGCGCCTCGACACCATGACCGAAGCGGCCCGCAGCGCGCTGCGCCGCGACCGGTTCGGCTTCGTGTTCCAGTTCGGTCAGCTCGTGCCCGAGCTGACCGCCGCGGAGAACGTCGCGCTGCCCCTGCTGCTCACCGGCGCGCGCCGGGCGGCGGCGCTGGAGCAGGCCGTCGCCGAGATGACGAAGGTCGGGCTCGAAGGCCTGGGCGGCCGCCGATCGGGCGAGTTGTCCGGCGGTCAGGCCCAGCGGGTGGCCCTGGCCCGCGCCCTCGTGGCGGAGCCCCGGGTGATCTTCGCCGACGAGCCGACCGGGTCGCTCGACTCGCTCACCGGCGAGCAGGTGATGGACCTGCTGGTCGGCACGGCCCGCGAGCAGGGCACCACGGTCGTCATCGTCACCCACGACGCGCGGGTGGCGGCGTACGCGGACCGCGAGGTGATGGTGCGCGACGGCCGCGTGACCTCCCCGGTGGGGTCGTCGTGATCCGCCTCGGCCTGCGGATGGCGCTCGGCCGCGACGGCCTAGGCCGCCTCGGCCTGATCGGTGGCGCCGTCGCGGTCGGCGTCGCCATGCTGCTCGGCGTGCTCGCGGGGGTCAACGCCGTGCAGTCGCAGAACCTGCGCTACTCGTGGCTCAACAGCGGCGTGACCAGCGCCGCCACCGGCCCGGCGGCGAAGGATCCGGCCTGGTGGGCGCCGCGCCAGGACTACTTCCACGGCCGTTCGATCATCCGGATCGACGTCGGGGTGACCGGGCCGTCCGGGCCCGTGCCGCCCGGCATGCCGGCACTGCCGACGGCCGGGTCCTACTTCGCGTCCCCGGCGCTGTCCCGTTTGCTGGCCGAGGCCCCGCGCGACGAGCTCGGCGCCCGGTTCCCCGGCCGCCAGGCCGGTGTGATCGGCTCGTCCGCCCTCCCCGGTCCGGACGCGCTGATCATCGTGGTCGGCCTGCCCGTGGCCGAGGTGCAGGCGCGGGAAGGAGCCGTGCGCATCGACCGGATCGTCTCCGTGTCGCCGTCGTCGTGCGACGGCTGCTACATAGGCATCGGCGGGGAGGCGCTCACCCTGACCCTCGGCGTCGTCGGCGTGGCCCTGCTCTTCCCGCTGCTGATGTTCGTCGGCACGGCCACACGGCTGGCGGCGGCCCGGCGCGAGCAGCGGTTCGCCGCGATGCGGCTGCTCGGCGCGACACCACGCCAGGTGTCCACATTGGCCACCGTGGAGTCGGCGGTGGCGGCGGGGCTGGGCGCCGTCGCCGGGTTCGGGCTCTATCTGCCCGTACGGTGGGGTCTCGCGCACATACCGTTCACGGGGGAGCGCTTCTACGCGTCCCATCTGACGCTTACCTGGGCGCAGATGGTGGCCGTGCTGATCGGGGTGCCGCTGGCGGCGGCCGTGGCGGCCCGGCTCGCCCTGCGCCGGGTGCGGATCTCGCCGCTCGGCGTGACCCGCCGGGCCACCCCGCGGCCGCCGCGGGCGTGGCGCCTGGTGCCGCTGGCGGCCGGGCTGGCCGAGCTGGCGTTCTTCGTGGGCCGGCGGCCGTCCACCTCGAACGGTCAGCTGCTGGCCTATCTCTCCGGGATCTTCGTGGTGATGGTGGGCCTGGTCGTGGCCGGGCCTTATCTGACCCTGCTCGGCTCACGGGCGCTGGCCCGCTGGTCACGCCGCCCGGCCGGCCTGATCGCCGGCCGGCGCCTGGCCGACGACCCGCGCGCCGGCTTCCGGGCGGTCAGCGGCCTCATGCTGGCCCTGTTCGTCACCAGCGTCGCCACCGGTGTCATCGGCACGATGGTGTCGGCGCAGAGCCATCGGCCGTCCTCCGCGGCCAAGCTCGCCATGACCTCCTTCCCGGAAGACCTGGCCCCGGGGGAGAAGGGCCTGACCACGGCGGCGATCCCGGCGTCCCTGCCCTCGATCCCGGGCGTCCGGCACGTCCAGGTGGTGCGCTACGACGACGACCGGGACGGCCCGGGCCTGCCCGGCCTGATCTCCTGCGCCGATCTGGCCGCCCTGCGCGACTACGGCGCCTGCCCGCCCGGGGCCGAGGTGGCCCGGGTCTTCTCCGACCTGAGCGCCCCTGACGGCGTACCCACCCATTGGGAAGAAGCCCCGGTGAGCGCGGCGTCCCTGGCCCAGCGGCCCGTGCTGTCGCTGGTGGTCCTCACCGACGGCTCACCGGCGGCCATCGAGCGCTCCCGCACGCTCATGGAGTCGGCCTTCCCGGCGCTGCGCCCGCCCCTGACCGACCGGGAGTGGAACAGCGACTTCGCCCGCACCCTGGTCCAGTTCCAGCGCCTGGCCGACATCGTCGTGATCAGCAGCCTGGTCATCGCCGGCTGCGCCCTGGCCGTCGCGGTCACCGCCGGCCTCAACGAACGCAAGCGCCCCTTCGCCCTGCTGCGCCTGACCGGCGTACGCCTGGCCGAGCTCCGCCGCGTCGTGACCCTGGAGAGCGCGGTCCCGCTGCTGGCCGTGTCGCTGGTGGCGACCGCCGCCGGTTTCCTCTCGGCCCACCTGTTCCTGCGCTCGCAGCTCCAGGAGAACCTGGTGGCCCCCTCGGCCTCCTACTACGCCCTGGTGACCCTGGGCCTGGGCGTCTCCCTGTCCCTGATCGCCTCCACGATGCCGTTGCTGCGCCGCCTCACCGGCCCCGAAACCGCCCGCAACGAATAGACCCGCGCATATCGGCCCGCGCCCGGGGTATGCCCCGGGCGCTTCGCCGCGAAAGGCATCCACCACGTCCGCACCGGCCCACACCAGCTCGCCTGGGACCTGGGCTTCCTGGCCTTCGGTGCCGCCCTGGTCGCCGCCGGCTGGCTGGTCCAGCGCCGCGCACCGGCCCTCGACCGCGTGTGACACACACCCACCAGGCCGACGGCGGCCTGATCCTGCTGGCCGTGGTGGCCGCTGCGGTCGGCTACGAGGCCCTCGCCACCCGGGGCCCGCGGCCGTGGCCCTGGTGGCGCACCGCCTTCTTCCTCGCCGGGTGCGCGGCGCTGGCCGCCGGTTTCTCGCCGTGGCCACCCGATTTCCGCGCCCACATGCTGCAACACCTGCTCATCGGCATGCTGGCCCCGCTCGGGCTCGTTCTGGGCGCGCCGGTCACTCTCCTTCTGCGTACGCTGCCACGCCCGGCCGCCCGCGCGGTGGCCCGCCTGATGCGCCACCGGCTCGTGCACGCCGTGGCCCACCCGGTCGTCGCGCTGACCCTCAACCTGGGCGGCCTCGCCGTGCTGTTCCTGACCCCGCTGTACGCGGCGACCACCCGCTCACCGGCCCTGCACATGCTGGTCCACGTGCACTTCCTGCTGGCCGGTTACCTGTTCGCCTGGGTGATCGCGGGCCCCGACCCCGCACCGAAGCGCCCGTCCGTCCCGGCCCGCCTCGTGATCCTGGGCGTGGCCGTCGCCTTCCACGCGGTGCTGTCCCAGCTGATGTACGCGGGCGCCCTCGTCGACCTGCCCGTCCCCGCCGCCGAGCGCCGCGGCGGAGCCGACCTCATGTACTACGGCGGCGACATCGCCGAACTTATGCTGGCCGCGGCCCTGGTCACCGGCTGGCGCCCCCGCCGCCGCGGAAACGATCGTTTCCCGGACGACCCGAGGGGGCGTATCTTCATGCCCGACAGGAATCTCGCGTGAAAAGAAGCATCTGTTGGACCGCAGGCTCGCCCAGATCAAAGCCAAGCTCGCTGCTTTGCCTTCGACAGAGCAAGTCACGCTCGAAATGGCTCGGCATGCCCGCCAGCGGCAGCGAAGGGCTGGCAAGCCCCTTTCCCTTCGTTCCCGACGTCGAGGTGCCGGCACCGTCCGCCGGCGCGGGCGTCTTCCCCGGCGCGCTCACGATCGTCCACCGGGGGTGCAGCGACTTCACCCTGCTCGTGGTCACGGGCGCCGGTCGCGGCCGACTCGTCGAGGTCAACGCTGAGGGATTCTTCCCGCCGCGTTTCTACTCCGACTCCGATTTCATCGCCTGGTACGAGCGTTGGCTGGACTTCGTCCTCGCCGGGCACCCAGCGTCCGTTCCCTCGCAGCGATTCTCATGACCACGACCACAACGGTGACTCCCTGACCGCACCCCACGGCTACTCCACCGGGAACCGTGCGCCACCGATCTCGGAGGGTGTGCGTAGCGAACTCGTTCTCGATCGTGCCGGTGACCTGCTCGGCAGCGGGCGTGCCGGTCAGGCCGCGTCCCTGCTGGCGCCCGTAGTGGGCGCCGAGCCGGAGAACGCCGGCGCCTGGCTGCTGCTGGCCCGGGCCCACCTGGCCCTGGACCGTCCGGCCGACGCTCTCGAGGCGGCCCGGGCCGCCCTCGCGCTGCGCCCGGGTGGGATCGACGCCCTGTACTGGGTGAGCGCCTCCTACACCGCCCTGGGCCGCCACGAGCTGGCTGTCACCGCGGCCGTCGCCGCCTGCGACGAGGACCCGGGCAACCCGCGGCTGGCCGAGCGCCACGGGCGGGCCCTGCTCGCGGCCGGGCGGGTGGCCGAGGCCGAGCTGGTGCTGGCCGCGTACGCCGAGTTCGCCCACTACGACGCGGAGCTCCAGGTCGCGTACGGGATGGCCCTGTTCGCCGCCGGGCGACCGTTGAGCGCTCGCGAGGCGTACGGGAAAGCCTTGAATCTCGATCCTGGGAACGCGGTGGCCCTGGCCGAGCTGCGCCGGCTCACGACGGCCGAGCAGCGGATCACCGACGCCGGATCGCTGGTGCGGGTGTGCGACGAGTTCGCCGAGGCGCTGCGCGTTCCCGCCGGTGGCCGTCCTCAGCCGGGACCGGCCCGTGACGTGCTGTCGCACGTAGCGGCCGTGACCTTCGGCGTCAGCCTGGCCACCATGGTCGTCCTCGCGGTCCTCATCCGCCTGGCCGGGGCCGAGGTGCCGATGCCGCTGCTCATCGCCGTCTTCGCGATCGCCGGCTCCGCGGCCTGCCTGACCGCCGTGACCCGCCGCCGTCAGCCGTCGCGCGGCTTCTCCAAAACGCGCGGAAAGGCGTAACTGCTCAGCTCTCCAGGACGCGCGGAAAGGGCGTGACTGCTCAGCCGTCCTCGCGGAGCTTCTCCAGGACGCGTGACAGGTCCTGACGGTCGGCCGGGTCGAGGGCGGCGAACAGCCGGGCGCTCGCGGCCTGCCGGGCGGCCTGGATCTCGGTGTTCACCGCCGTGCCGTGCGCGGTCAGCGTGACCAGCACGGCGCGCCGGTCGGCCGGGTCGGGCCGCCGCTCGACCAGGCCGCGCTGCTGAAGGTCGTCGACCACCTCGGTGGCCGAGCGCGGCGCGATCCGCAGATGGTCGGCCAGGCTGCTCAGGCGCAGGTCGCCGTGGCGGGCCAGCACGTTCATGGCCCGGCCCTGCGACGGCGACAGGTCCCACGGCTCGAGCGCGACCTTCGTCCGGTGTCGCAGCCGGCGGGCCACGGCCCAGAAGGCCTCGGACAGACTCTCCTCCTCGTGCACGGGGAATACCGTACCAGCGATTACCGTTGTAGCCTCACGTTGAGGTAACCTCAGTAATCCGTACGGCATGAGAGAAGGTCGCACTTGGCCAGCCGCAAGAAACCCACCCAGGCCGAGATCGCGCAGGCGAAGAACGTCTCCCTGCGCCGCATCGGCGCCCTGTTCACCGGACACCGCTGGCCCCTGGCCGTCGTCGTGTTCACCATCATCGCCTCGTCCCTCGTGGGCCTGGCCTCCCCGTTCCTGCTGCGCGAGGTCATCGACGTCGCGCTCCCGCACAACGACGTCCGCCTGCTGGTCGGGCTCGTCATCGGCATGGTCGTGGTCGCCGCCGTCACCGCCGCCCTCGGCGTCGTGCAGACGTGGATCTCCACCGCGATCGGCCAGAAGGTCATGCACCGGCTGCGCGTCGACGTCTTCGCGCACCTCCAGCGCCAGTCGATCGGGTTCTTCACCCGCACCCGCACCGGCGAGGTGCAGTCGCGCATCACCAACGACATCGGCGGCATGGAGTCGGTGGTCACCTCCACCGCCACCTCGATCGCCTCCAACCTCACCACCGTCGTCGCCACCGCGGTCGCCATGGCCGCCCTCTCGTGGCAACTCTCGCTGGTCACGCTCGTCGTGCTGCCGCCGGCCATCTGGCTGACGCGCCGCGTCGCGACCATGCGCCGGGCCATCACCGCGCAACGTCAGCGCGAGCTGGCCGACCTGAACGTCATCATCGAGGAGGGCCTGTCCATCGGCGGCGTCCAGCTGTCCAAGACGATGGGCACCGGCCCGGCCCAGGTCGAGCGCTTCACCGCCTCGTCGAACCGGCTCATCGACCTCGAACTGCGCTCCGAGCTGGCCGGCCGCTGGCGGATGGCCTCGATGAGCATCGTCTTCGCCGCCATCCCGGCCGTCATCTACCTCGCCGCGGGCCTGCCGTTCAGCGCCGGCTCGATGAGCATCGGCACCCTGGTCGCCTTCACCGCCCTGCAGTCGAGCATCTTCCGCCCGCTCATGGGCCTGCTCAACGTGCAGGTCACCGTGACCAGCTCGCTCGCGTTGTTCGCGCGCATCTTCGACTATCTCGACCTTCCGGTCGAGGTCGAGGAGCCGGCCCGGCCCGTGCGGCTGACGGCGGCGCGGGGCCACTTGCGCTTCGAGGACGTCACTTTCTCGTACGCCAACAGCGGCGCCGCCGCCATCGCCGGAGTCAACCTCGACGTGCCGGCGGGCAGCTCACTCGCGCTGGTGGGGGAGACCGGCAGTGGCAAGAGCACCCTCGCCGCGCTCATCGCCCGGCTCTACGACCCGACCTCGGGCCGGGTCACCATCGACGGCGTCGACCTGCGCGACCTGTCCTTCGCCGATCTGGCCTCGGTCGTCGGCGTGGTCAGCCAGGAGACGTACCTGCTGCACACCACCGTCCGCGAGAACCTGCGCTACGCCAAGCCGGACGCCACCGACGACCAGATCGAGGCGGCCGCGAGGGCCGCGCAGATCCACGACGTGATCGCGGCGCTGCCCGACGGCTACGACACGATGGTCGGCTCCCGCGGCCACCGGTTCTCCGGCGGCGAGAAACAGCGCATCGCCATCGCCCGCACCCTGCTGCGCGACCCGCGCATCCTGGTCCTCGACGAGGCCACGAGCGCGCTCGACAACGAGACCGAGCGCGCCGTGCAGAAGGCCTTCGACGAGCTGTCGCGGGGCCGGACCACGGTGACCATCGCGCACCGCCTGTCCACGATCCGCGACGCGGATCAGATCGCCGTGGTCGACCACGGGCGGATCCTGGAGTCCGGCACCCACGACACCTTGCTCGGCGAGGGTGGCCGTTACGCCGTACTCACTTCTTCTTAGCCTTGCCCTTCTTGCCGCCGGGCTCGCCCGGCACCGGCAGCGGCGGCGCGCTCTTGGCGTAGTCCACGACGATCGGCATGCCGATCCGGACCAGTTCCTTGGCCCGCCGCTGCACGTCCTCGGCGGTCTGCGGCTTGGTCACCGGCACGTGGATGGCGACGTGACCCACGAACGAGATCAGGTCGTCGACGGTGCCCGGGAAGATGTGGCACAGCTGGGAGGCGGCGATCAGCTGCGACTCCGGCACGGCGGCCACGTGCTCGGCCATCCCGGCCTCCCACGCGGTCGGGTGCACCAGATATCCGGCGGGAAGCCGGCCCGGCCCGCCGATGTTCCGCAGCACGAGGGCCCGGTTGCCCTTGCCGGGCTTGGAGGCGCTCACGATGTAGAGGAAGCCGGCCCCGGCCAGGATGCCGCAGACGATGAGGGCCGCCGTCACGTTGCTGGCCCCGGCCATGATGATCAGGAACAGGACGACGATGATCAGCCCGCCCGCCATCATCTCGGGCGTGCCGTCGCGGGCCTCGTCGTCCTCGGCGTTCGCGACGCAGCGTTCCAGGATGCCCTCGTAGATGCGGTCCTGCGGTTTCCAGTGGTCCTCGCGCACCGGCATCGCGCGCAGCGTCGTCTGACCCATCCGTGGGTCCTCCTCGATCAGCGGTCTTGTGACCACGGATATCGGGTACGGCGGCGCGGACCTTAGTCAGTTCTCCACGCAGAATTCGTTGCCTTCCGGGTCCCGCATGACGATCAGCCCGTTCACCTCCCAGGCGAAGGTGGCGCCGAGCTCCTCCAGGCGCTTGCGCTCGGCCGGGATGTCGGCCGCGCGCAGGTCGAAGTGCATGCGCAGCTTGCCCGTCTTGGGCTCGGGGACGCGCTGGAACCACAGGTTGGGCCCGCCCCAGCCGGGAGCCTCGACGTACGCCTTGTCGCTCGTCGAATCCTCGTCGAGCTCGCCGCCGAGGGCCCCGGCCCAGAAACGGGCCACCACGAGAGCGTCCTGACAATCGAAGGTGATGCTCTTGACGTACGTCATGACTCCGTACGGTAGCGCTCCTGGAACACGACCTCATCCAGCGGCCGCCGCTTCGGCTGCGACCATTTGCCCCGGGCCGGGTAGCCGAGCGGGATGAGCGCCATGGTGAGCGCGTCCTCGGGAAGACCCAGCAATTCCCGTACGTCCTTCTCGTGTCCCATGTAGAGGGTGGTGAGCGTGGAGCCGATGCCGTAGGCGCGGGCGGCCAGCATGAGCTGCTGCACGGCGCCGTAGATGGACGAGCCCAGCCGCGGGTTCTTGCTGGCGGCGGCGCCCAGCAGCACCGGGAAGATCCAGACCGGGGCCTCCTCCAGGTGGTTGGCGAGGTGGTCGGCGGCCCGGAAGCTGGCGGCGCTCATCCCGTTCGGGTCGTCATTGGCCAGGATCTGCTCGCGCCGGCTGCCGTAGTTGGCCTCCCAGCCCTCGCGGTACCAGCCGGCGATCCGCTTCTTGGTCTCGGCGTCGCGCACGACGATCCAGGCCCAGCCCTGCCGGTTGCCGCCGCTGGGGCCGCGGATGGCGGCGTCGAGGATCGCCCGCACGATGTCGTCGCCGATCGGCTCGGCCGACAGGTAGCGGCGGGCCGGGGTGGTATGCAGGGCTTCGAGGAGCTGGAGATCGTCAGGCATGGCGCCTACTTTTCCAGACCGAGGTTCCGCACGAGCAGGGCCATCTGCTCGGCGTAGTGCTGGAGGAACTCGGGATCCTTGGCGTCGGCCTGACACAGTCCTTCGATCACATGGGGCATCGTGGCCGGCGCGATGGCGGCCGCCATCAGCATGACGAGCAGGCAGGACGGGTCGACGTCCGGATCGTCGTCGCCGAGCTGGGCGGCGATCTGCTCCACGCCCCGCCGCAGCATGGCGGTCCGTTCCTCGCGGCCGGGGTCGTCGCCGTCGTACTGAAGGCCGCTCCAGGCGAGCATGCGGACGCCGTCCGGGTTGTTCAGGTTCTCCAGGGCGTACTGCCGCAGTTGCTCGGGCAGGGGCGTGCCCGGCTCGGAGATCTCGGCCTGGCGCCGCCCCCACTGCTCGGTCATGGCCCGGAAGAGCCCCTGCTTGCCGTCGAAGTAGTACGACAGCAGCTGCTGGTTGACGCCGGCGCGCTCGGCGATGGCCCGGATGCGCGCGCCGGCATAGCCGTGCGCCGCGAACTCCTGGGCGGCGGCGTCGAGGATCTTCCGGCGCGTGCGCTCGGGATCGCGCTGACGCTCCTGCGGCTTGGGTGACCTGCGGGGACCTGGCACGGTCGATGATTCTACGCATGAGCTAATCAACCAAACGCTTGACAATCTCATGCGTACGGTTGGTACGGTGCCGCTATGCGAATACTCATCTCGGGCGCGGGCATCGGCGGCTTGGCGCTGGCCCAGGCACTGCGCCGCGGCGGCCACGAGGTCGCCGTGTACGAGCGTGATCCCTCCGCGCGAACCCGCCGGCAGGGTTACCGCATCCACATCGACCGCAACGGCAACGAGGCTTTGCGGGCGTGCCTGCCCGCGCCGGTCCTGGAGCTGGCCCACCGCACGAGCGGCGAGGCGGGGGACCGGATCGGGTTCTACACGCAGGACCTGGTCGAGGTGTCCTCCCAGGTCTTCCCGGAGATCCCCGACAGCGAGATCACCAACGTCGACCGGGACACGTTCCGCCAGGCGCTGCTGAGCGGCGTGGAGGTCTCGTTCGGCCACACCGTGACCGGCTACGAGCTGACATCGTCGGGCCGGGTCCGCGTAGCACTGTCCACGAGCACCGGCCCGATCTTTGACGAGGGTGACCTGCTGGTCGGTGCGGATGGCGTCGGCTCGGCGGTGCGCCGGCAATTGGTCCCGGCGGCGGTGCTGCGCGATCTGGGCGTGCGGTGTCTCTACGGCCGGATGCCGCTGACGGGTGCCACCCTGCCGCCGGACTTCGACCGTGGCTTCACCTGGGTGGCCGGCGCGAACGGCTACGGCGCCGGGTTCGCCCCCGTGCGGTTCCGCACCCCGGCCGGCGTGCCGGACTACCTGATGACCACCTTGGTCGCACCCACATCCGTGCTCGGTGACCTGGAGGTCCCGTCCGAAGCGCTGCACCAGATCTGCCTCGACGCGAGCGCCACCTGGCATCCGGCCGTCCGGAACCTGTTCGCCACCGCCGACCCCACGTCGTTCTTCCCGATCGCCATCCGGGCCGGCACGCGCGTCACCCCGTGGTCCTCCGGCCCGGTGACACTGCTCGGTGACGCCATCCACACGATGCCCCCGGCCGGCGGCGTAGGGGCCAACACCGCCCTGCAGGACGCCGCCCTCCTGGCGAAGGAGCTGCTCTCCGGAAACCCCCTCGCCGAAGCTGTGGCGGCGTATGAGTCAGTCATGCTCCCGCGTGGCTTCGACACCATCGACAGCTCGATCCGCATGATCGGCCAGATGGTCCCTCAGGCCGGCCGGGCCGGTGGGCTCCAGGCCGGGGTGCGGCCCGCGTAACGGCCGGACGGGCGGAAGCGGGATGGACTGTCGCCGTACTCCTCGAGGGCGTGAGCCAACCACCCGGCCGTTCGGGCGACGGCGAAGATGGTCTCGCCGGCGTCGGCGGGCATGCCGCGGTCCAGGGTCAGGGCGGCCAGCGCCAGGTCGATGTTGGGGTGGATGCCGGAGCGGTCGTGCATCGCCGTGGCGATCTCCTGTGCGATGGCCGCGGCTGGGCCGTCGCCCAGCAAGGCCAGCAGCAGCTTGGCCCGGGGGTCGCCGTTGGGGTAGAGACGATGGCCGAAGCCGGGGACGGGCTCGCCGGCGCGCAGGCGGGTCGCGACGGCCTCGACCGGGGCGCGGCGGGCCAGGGCGTCGGTGAGCAACTCGTGGGCCAGGCCGCTGGCCGCGCCGTGCAACGGGCCGTCCAGGGCGGCCAGACCGGCGCCGACCACCGCGTACGGGTGGGCGCGTGTCGACGCCGCCACCCGTGCCGCCAGCGTCGACGCGGCGATGTCATGGTCGGCCAGCAGGACCAGCGCGGCGTTGAGGATGTCGTGGTCGGCCGTCGTCCCGCGCGTGCCGGCGAGCCGCACCCAGAGGTCGGCGGCCAGCCGGGAGTGGGTCCGCTCGCCGGTGGGCAGCGCGGTGACCATGGTCGCGAGCAGGGACCGGCCGGTGGTGACGACCGCGGCGGGAGTGATGTCGAAGCGCAGAGGGTCGGCGGCGGCCGCCGCGGCGACGATGACCCGGAGGCGGTCGGTGTGGCGGGCGGCCCGGGGCAGGGGAGCGGTCACGGCCACGGCCAGGTCGAGCAGGCCGGGTGGCGGTGTGAGGTCGGTGTGTTCGAGAGTGCCGGTCCAGAGCAGGTTCGCGACGGACTCGAAACTGGCTGTGGTGGCGAGCTTGATGGCGTCGTGGCCCCGATAGAAGAGGGCGCCGTCGCTGATCAGGGTCAGGCCGGTCTGGATGTTCGGGGTGCCGCGGCCCTTGCGCTTGGCCTCGAACGCCTCGACCTCGGACCTAGCGAAGAGGCTCACCTTGCCGTCGCCGTTGCGGACGCTGTGCAGAAGGCCGCGGCTGACGTAGGCGTAGATCGTGGCCGGTTTGACGCCCAGCCGCTCGGCGACCTGGTCGGTGGTCAGCGTGTCCATGTGCACATCCTCTCATGTTGACTGGATCAACATTGACGTCAACATGAAGTCGTCGCATGGTGAGGACATGCTGACTGTCAATCCAGGACTGGCCGGTGTCGTCGCCTTCGACACCGAGATCGCCGAGCCCGACCGGGACGGCGGGGTGCTGTGCTACCGCGGCGTCGACGTGCGCTCGCTGGCCGGCGCCGTCGGCTTCGCCGACGTCTGGGGCCTGCTCACCGACGGCGACTTCGCCCACCCTTTGACGCCGGCCGCCGCCGCGATCGACCACGCATCGACCGTGACCCCGTCGGCGGCGGCGAGCGTCTCCCCGGCGGCGGGCGCCTTCCCTACGGCGAGCGTCTCCCCGGCGGCGGGCGCCTTCCGTACGGCGAGCGGCTCCCCGGCGGCGAGCGGCTCCCCGGCGGCGAGCGCCTCCCCTGCGGCGTCCAGCGCGACCTCGGTGGCGTCCAGCGCGGCCTCGACGGGGGCGAGCGCGACCGCGCCGGTGCGGACGGGTGACGCGCGCGTGGATGTGCAGGCGGCGGTGGCCGCTCTCGGGCTGCGGCCGCTCATCGACGTCGATCACGCGCAGGCGCGCGCCGACCTCGCGTACGCGACCGCCGCGATGCTCGACCAGGTGGCGATCTCGGCGCGCGGTGAGCGGCCGGCGGTGCCTCAGCGGCTGGTCGACGCGGGGCGGGACGTCACCGAGCAGTTCATGATCCGGTGGCGGGGTGAGCCGGACCCGCGGCACGTCGCGGCCATCGACCGCTACTGGGTCTGCGCCGCCGAGCACGGCATGAACGCCTCCACGTTCACCGCCCGGGTCGTGGCCAGCACGGGCGCCGACGCGGGCGCCTGCCTCTCCGCGGCCGTCGCCGCGTTGTCCGGCCCGCTGCACGGCGGTGCCCCGGCGCGAGCGCTGGGCATGGTCGAGGCCGTCGAACGAGGCGAGGACGCGCGTGGCTATGTCAAACGGGTGCTTGACTCAGGCAACCGCTTGATGGGTTTCGGTCACGCCATCTACCGCGCCGAGGACCCCCGGGCGACGATCCTTCGCGAGACCGCCCGCGAGCTCGGCGCCCCGCGCTACGAGGTGGCGCTCGATCTGGAGCGCGCCGCCCTGGCCGAGCTGCGCGAGCGCAAGCCCGACCGGGTCCTGGCCACCAATGTCGAATTCTGGGCCGCGATCGTCCTGGACTTCGCGGAGGTGCCCGCGGCCCTGCTGTCAGCCGTCTTCACGTGCGCCCGCACGGCCGGCTGGAGCGCCCACATCCTCGAACAGAAGCGCCTGGCCAAAATCATCCGCCCGTCGGCCGACTACGTGGGCCCGCCCGAGCGCGCTGCCACCGACCTCCCGGGCTGGCAGGACGCCCTCAAGCGCCGCGCCGTGTAGCCACCGCCGCCGCGAGAGTCAGCGCCCGGCCCGGACACGCCGTCCCGGCCGCCGCGCTTCGCGCGAGACGCTGGAGTTCCGGCGGAAGGTGTGGCCGAGCGAGGATGCGAGCTGTTTCGGGGAATCTGCTCGCGGTCGTCCCTGGGTTTTTCGAGCGCAGCCACTCACTCAGGTCGCCCGGGTGTGGTGAGCGTTCTGGGCGCGCAGCGCCCTGCTCGCCGCGCCCGGGCCCTCGACGGGAGTTGCGGTCCGTACCCACCACCCCGCTACGACATGGACTTCAATCTTCGCCTGAGAAGCGTTCCCACGCCGACTGCTTCGTGATGCCCAGGGCGGTGCCGATCGTCGTCCACGTGGTGCCCCGGGCGCGCAGCAGGCGGGCGATGCGGCCGACGGCGCGGTCGACGTGATGGCGCAGCGAAGCCACGCGGACCATGGTGGCCAGGAGTTCCTCGTCGGTCTGGTCGTCCCACAGGCGTACGCCCTCGGGTCGTTTGCCGGCGAGGACGTCGTTGCAGAGGTGGACGCACTCGTCGCAGATCATCGGGCCGGGGCCGGCGATGAGCTGGGACACCTCCGCCTCGGGCTTTCCGCAGAAGGAGCAGCGCAGGTCGAGGTCGGTCATCGGAGCCTCCCTTGCTTACCGAAGCCGTCAGGACCACCCTGACGATGTCAGGCTAACCCTGACGGCTTCGGCGAGCAAGGGGTGGCTAGCATGCGCGGCATGTTCGAGGGCTGGCACGGCTGGTTCGGGGCGATCACGGGAGTGGTCGTGCTGACCGTGGTCGCGTTGCCGGTGGCGGCGCTGGTGACGTGGGTGCTGGCGCGGCGGCGCGGTGGGTGGCGGAGGTCGCTGGCCGAGGTCGGCATCGTCTACGGGACCGTGCCGTGGGTCTGGATGATCCTGCTGCCCAACGGCGGGGACGACGTCAACCGGGCCCGGGTGAACCTCGTGCCGCTGCGCGATCTGATCGACGTGGTGGGCGACGGGCCGGTGAGCGCGACCGTGCAGATCGTCGGCAACCTGCTGGTGTTCGCGGCGCTCGGGTTCTTCGGGCCGTTGCGGTTCGCGGCGCTCCGGTCGGTGCCGCGGATGCTCGCCCTCGGTGCGGCGGGCTCGGTGCTGGTCGAGACCCTGCAGTACGTCCTCGAGCTGGACCGGGTGTCCTCGGTGGACGATGTGCTGGTCAACGCCGCGGGCGCCGGGCTGGCCGCGCTGGCGTCGCGCCGGTGGTGGCGGCTACAGCGTGATCCAGTAGCGCCGGACCGGGCCATGATCGGTGTCGACGACGGTCTCGAGGACACCGCCGTTGCGCTCGATGGTGCGGGCCGACGCGAGGTTGCCGGCCAGGCAGGGCATCAGGACCCGGTCGACTCCTAGGACGGCACGGGCCTCGGTCAGCATCTCGCCCAGGGCCCAGGTGGCCAGGCCACGCCGGCGCGCCGACGGCCGGATCCCGTAGCCGATGTGACCCACCGCGTCGTCGTAGACGTGGCGCAGGGCGATGCCGCCGAGCACGCGGCCGTCCTCCACGATCCAGCGCGGCGAGGCGTGCCGCTCGGGCGGGCAGGGCGCGCCGGCCGGATGTGTCAGCCGGACACGGTCGGCCACCCACGCCGCGAAACCCCCGGGCGAGTCGACGTCGTCCTCCGGGAGCAGGCCGAAGCCGTCCTCGTGGAGACCGGGACCCCAGTCGTCGCGGCAGTCCAGGAAGGCGGCGTGCAAGCGGGTCGTCGGCAGGATCAGCTCGGGCATGCGCCAAACCCTAGACATGGCCGTCCGAGCGGCCGGCCAATCGCATCACTTACGAGCCTGACTGTGCTCGTCGAACGCCTGACTGCTGGAGGGGTGTACGAGTCGGTGCCCACACAAGCGCAGCGGTGAGTTCAAGGTCTGCGGCGGCCATGGCCCGCCCGGTGGTCGTGGGCGCGCAAGTGTGACGTGCGGCACCTGATTCAGCGAGCGCTCATTGGGGAAGCAGAGCGGCATGAAAATCTGGCCCGGGAACCCTTACCCGCTGGGCGCGACGTACGACGGCGGGGGCACCAATTTCGCTCTGTTCTCGGAGGTGGCCGAGCGGGTCGAGCTCTGTCTCTTCGACGACGACGGCGTCGAGACGCGGATCGACCTGCCGGAGCGGGAGGCGCTGGTCTGGCACGGCTATCTGCCCCGGGTCGTTCCGGGGCAGCGGTACGGATATCGCGTGCACGGGCCGTACGATCCGGCGAACGGGCTGCGCTGCAATCCGAACAAACTGCTTCTCGACCCGTACGCCAAGGCGATCGACGGGCGTAACGACTGGAACCAGGCGCTGTTCTCGTACAACTTCGGCGACCCGGACTCGGTGAACGACCAGGACTCGGCGCCCTATTCGCAGAAGTCAGTGGTCATCAACCCGTTCTTCGACTGGGGCAACGACCGGCCGCTGCGGATCCCGTTCCACCAGACCGTGATCTACGAGGCCCACGTCAAGGGCATGACGCAGCGGCACCCGGACATTCCCGAGGACGTCCGCGGCACCTATTCCGGGCTCGCGCACCCCGTGATGATCAAGTACCTGAAGAAGCTGGGCGTCACGGCGGTCGAACTGATGCCGGTGCACCAGTTCGTGCACGACAGCACGCTCATCGACCGCGGCCTCACCAACTACTGGGGCTACAACACGATCGGCTTCTTCGCCCCGCACAACGGATATGCCTCGTTCGACGGCCACGGCGGGCAGGTGCAGGAATTCAAGTCGATGGTCAAGGCGCTGCACCAGGCCGGCATCGAGGTCATCCTGGACGTCGTCTACAACCACACCGCCGAGGGCAATCATCTCGGCCCGACGCTGTCGTTCCGGGGCATCGACAATCCCGCCTACTACCGGCTGGTCGACGAGCAGAAGCAGTATTACTACGACACGACCGGCACCGGTAACAGCCTGAACGTGCGGCACCACGAATCGCTGCGGCTCATCATGGATTCGCTGCGCTACTGGGTGACCGAGATGCACGTCGACGGTTTCCGGTTCGACCTGGCGGCCGCCCTGGCCCGCGAGTTCCACGCCGTCGACCGGCTGGCCGCCTTCTTCGACCTGGTCAACCAGGACCCGGTGGTGTCGCAGGTCAAGCTCATCGCCGAGCCCTGGGACGTCGGCGACGGCGGCTACCAGGTCGGCGGCTTCCCGCCGTTGTGGACCGAATGGAACGGCCGCTACCGCGACTCGGTCCGCGATTTCTGGCGCGGCGAGCCGTCCAGCCTGGGCGAGTTCGCGTCCCGTTTCACCGGCAGCTCCGACCTGTACGAGATCGACGGCCGGCGCCCGATCGCGTCCATCAACTTCGTGACCGCCCACGACGGTTTCACCCTGAACGACCTGGTGTCGTACAACGACAAGCACAACGACGCGAACGGCGAGGACAACCGCGACGGCGAGAGCCACAACCGTTCCTGGAACTGCGGTGTCGAAGGCCCCACCGACGACGCCGACATCGTGGCCCTGCGCGAACGCCAGAAACGCAACTTCCTGGCCACCCTGCTCCTGAGCCAGGGCGTCCCGATGATCGCCCACGGCGACGAGCTGGGCCGCACCCAGGGCGGCAACAACAACGTCTACTGCCAGGACAACGAAATCGCCTGGGTCGACTGGGTCGACGCGCGCAACCAGGACATACTGACCGGCTTCACGAGCCGTTTGCTGGAACTGCGCGCCAAGCACCCCATCTTCCGCCGCCGTCGCTTCTTCACCGGCGACCCGGTGACCGACGACAAGATTCCCGACATCGCCTGGCTGCGCCGCGACGGCCAGCCGATGACCGAGGCCGACTGGAACACCCGCAGCGGCATGACGATGACGGTCTTCCTCAACGGCCACGGCATTCCGGAAAGGGACGCCCTGGGCGAGGCCATCCTCGACGACTCGTTCCTGATCCTGTTCAACCCCTTGGGCGAACGCGTCGCCTTCACCCTCCCCGACCGCCAATTCGGCCGCACGTGGGAA
The DNA here is from genome assembly GCF_050956135.1 of Actinoplanes sp. CA-131856. GTDB lineage: Bacteria > Actinomycetota > Actinomycetes > Mycobacteriales > Micromonosporaceae > Actinoplanes. The sequence continues at coordinate 5,220,960 of NZ_CP191849.1, forward strand.
GTCGTCGTGAACACCGCCGACCCATTGTTGGCAGCCCGCCGCAAAACCACGAAGGCCGGCGGCCAATACGAGGTCTCGGGGCACACCATGGTGGTTCTCCGCTGCCGCTATTAACGGCAAAATTCGATGTCGTAGCGGGGTGGTGGGTACAGACCGCAACTCCCGTCGAGGGCCCGGGCGGGGCGAGCAGGGCGCTGGCGCGCCCAGAACGCTCACCCCACCCGGGCGGCCTGAGTGAGTGGTCGCGCTCCGAAGACCCCGCCGCCCGATGTGGGCTCACCCCAGGAGCCGCCTGAACTTCGGCTCGGCCTCGCGCCAGGCGCTGATGACGTCGGAGCGTGGCACCAGCAGGCGGACCTTCCGGCCCGGTGGGGGTGACCAGGGCGGGGGCCCGCCCCACTCCGCGAGGGGCCGGGTCGTGAAGGCGAAGGCCAGGTCGTCGCCGGTCAGTTCGAGGGTCACCAGCAGGTGGTCGAACGTGTCGTTCATGATCAGCGGCGTGGGCTCTTGGGAGCCGGGGCGGGTGGCGGCCTCGCTCAGCGAGCGCAGGGTGCGCATGTGCGGGTACAGGGCCGTGGTCGTGCTGTCGCCCAGGGGCACGCCCCGCACGTAGAGCTGGAAGGTGCCGAAGCGGCGGTCGGCGCCGGACGGGCTGAACTCGGCGCGGAAGCGGGTGATGTCGCCGCCGCCTGTGGTGGGGCCCCGGCGGATTCCGCGGTGCCAGATCACGGGCCACGGCAGGGCGACGCGCGGGTCCGGGGCAGGGACGGCCTCGATGTGGTGGGTCGCTCTCAGGCGGGCGATCACGTCGATCAGGCGTTCGGTTGAGTGTGCTTCCGGGGCGGGTGAGACGGTCATCCACGTGGTGCGCCAGGCGTCGGCGGTGTCCGGGACGCGGCGGCCGGCGGCCTTCTCGGCACGGCGGCGGGCGGCGAAGGCGCGGGTCTCGGCGAGCCACAGGTCCCGGGCCTCCTCCAGTTCGTCGACGGCGCGCCGCAGCGAGTCCGGGTCGTGCTCCAGCCACACCGGTACCCCCGCGCTGACCAGCAGGTGATGCCAGGTGGCGCGGAAGCCGTACGGGGCGAAGCGCAGGACGCACTCACGCAGCGCGAGCATCCGCCGGTGAAGGGGCAGAGACTCGTCACGGACACGGGCGGCCTGGGCGGGGAAGCTGCTCACGCCGATAGGATCTCGCATCGGTCTATGGGAGAGGTCGACCTGTGACGAGCATCCGGCATGAGCCCGACGGCTACGTGTGCCCGTTCTGCCGGCTGGTGGGCGGCGGTGAGGACGAGCGACGGGTGAACACCCAGCGCGACATCGTCCGGCGCACCGAGAAAGCCACGGCCTTCGTGTCACCGCGGTGGTGGCCGGGGAACCACGGGCATCTGCTCGTCGTGCCCAACGCCCACCACGAGAACCTCTACGAGCTCCCCGCCGACTACGGCCACGCCGTCCACGACCTCGTCAAGGAGTGCGCGGTCGCGCTCAAGCAGGTGTACGACTGCGACGGCACCTCGGTGCGGTAGCACAACGAGCCGGGCGGCAATCAGGACGCCTGGCACTATCACGTGCACGTGTTCCCGCGTTATTTCGGCGACGAGTTGTACGGCTCCGCGCCGTACCCGGATTTCGTCGAGGCTGAGCGGCGGTGGCCGTACGCCGACCGGCTCCGGAATTTTCTGGAGAACAGCTAGGACTGGCGGCGGCGGTCGATCTCGCGCATGACCGTCGGGTCCCACTTGGAGGCGTCCCAGTCGTCGGCGGTGACCAGCGGCTGCCGCGCGCCCAGGGTGACCTCGCCGGTCAGGCGGCGCATCCGGGCGCGCACCGAGAGCACGGCGGCGATCAGGACGGCCACGGCGCCCAGGCGCAGGCCCGTCTCGGTCACCGCCATCGTCATCACGGTCGGCATGCGCGCGGGCACCACGAGGGCCAGCCCGATCAGCACCAAAGTCAGCGCCAGGCCTCCGTAGCCGACGGGACCCGGCCCCGCGGGGGCGAGCCGGTGGGCCGCGATCACCCAGACCGTGACCGAGATGAGCAGCACCAGCACGCAGACCACGCCGATCAGGCCGCCCAGACTGCCCACGAGCAGCACCGACGCCGTCGTGGCGACCGAGGTCGGATCGGTGGCGCCGGCGGTGACGACGGTGAGGCTGACGGCCTGGACGATCACCACGAGGGCCGCGTAAACGGCGGCGAACAGCACGACCCGGCGGCCGGCGAGCGCGAAAGTGGACATCAGAGGACTGAGAAACCTTTCGGCAGGGGCGCGCGCCCGGTGAGGGCGAAGAGTACCGCGGGGCCGTCGCCCAGCGCAGCCGCGACGCGGGCCGCGAGCGCGGTGGCCTCGGCGACCGCGTCCGGCGGGAAGGCCGCCTCCAGGCCGGCCGCGGCGGCGACGTCGAGACCGTGGACGACCAGTTCGAACGTACGGGTGGGAAGCCAGTCGCGGACGCGCATGCCACCCACCGGGGTCGCGACCACGTCGTCGTCACCGGCCGCGGCCAGCGCCTGGGTGGCCCGGCCGGCCAGTTCGCCGACCAGTCCGGCGGGGGCGTCGCCCAGCTCGGCCGCCGCCTGCCGGGCGAGTGTGGTGGAGGCGGCGACCGCCGCGGCGTAGACGTCCGGCGGCACCGACCGGGCGAACGTCCAGTACGCCTCGGGCGAGGTGACGGCGGCGGTCTCGGCGCGGGCGCTCAGCACGTCGGGGACCTGGCGCAGCGCCGAGCCGGCGGTGTGCGCGACCAGCTCGCGCAGGGTCCACTCGCCGAGGCCGGGTGAGTCCCAGCGCTCGGCCGGAACGCGGGAGACCAGGTCGACGAAGGTGACGGCGGCGGCGCGGAAGGTCCGGCGGTAGTCCATGGCGACCAATCTGCCACCGGCCGCGGCTCAGGCGAAATTCGAGTCGTCCGGCTCGGCCGCCCGGTGCCGCCCGCCCTCGGCGGGCTTTTGCTCGTACGACCGCGGGGCGTACCGGGGCGACTGGGGGAACCGCTCGGCGGAGTTGGGTGGCTCGGCGGGCGGCGTTCCGCCCGGCGCCGAGTGCCGCCCGGTGTAGTCGGGCGGTGCGATCTCCCTCCGCCCGGAAGGCGCGGAAGGCAGCGCAGAAGGCAGTTCGGGAGGCGGCGCGGACGACTCGTAAGCGGACGACTCGTAAGGCGGCCGGGAAAGGAAATCGGGAGGAATGCCGGGCGGCAACCCGGACGGAAGCCCCCGCCGCGGCGGCTCAGCTTCCGGCAGCTGCGCGCGCCGGGAAGGCTCGGACGGCGGCGCGAGCGAGGCGGGCTGCGCGGGCGAGGCCGGCTGCGCGAGTGAGGGCGGCTGGGCAGGGGCGGCCGACGGCTCCGGGAGACCGGAAGGGCGACCCGGCCGATCGGCCGGCGGCGGTGTCCGGGACGGCAGGCCGGACGGCATCGGCCCGCGCTTGACCGGCGGGGACGGCGGCTCCGCGGGGGCAGCGTCCGGCGCGGACGCCGACAGCGGGCTCGGCGCCTGCGGGAACGGCGACCTCTCCGTGTGGGCGTCACCGGTCTCACCCGCGTACGGATCGGGAACGAACCTGGCGGCGAGCCGCCTCAGCCGCACCACCCGCCGCAGGCACACCAGTGCGTAGATCACCGCGAGGACCGGCAACGCGAAGATGTAGTAGAACGTGAACGGATCGTCCGGCCGCGCCAGCGCCATATATCCCGCGTAGCCGAGGAACCCCAGCCCCAGCAGCGCGTCCACCCCGCGCAGGAAGCCGGACTGACCGAACCCGGTCACGCACAGGACGAGCAGCACCAGGCCGCTGAACCCGAGCAGCCCGGTGTACGTCCAGAACTCACCGTCCGACACGTTTCAGCGTAGGACGGTTTGCGACCTCGTGTGCCGGGAACTGCTGGAACATGCCAGCACGGGAGGACATGCCGGCGACGTTGAAGCGCTCGCCGAAGAAAGCACAGGACACGTACGCCAAGACCCACGACTCGGCCGTCGAGCAGTACGGCGAGGGTGAGCGGGCCCACCGTACGGCCTTCTCCGCCGTCAAGCATTCGTTCGAGAAGGTCGGCGACCACTGGGAGCCGAAGGCGAAGAAGGGCCCGAGCGACGCCAAGGCCGCCGGTGGCCGCGCCAGCAAGGCCAAGACGGCCGGCGGGGTCGACGCCAACGCCAGCAAGGAGCATCTCCTGCAGGTGGCCAAGCGGCTCGACATCACCGGCCGGTCACGGATGACGAAACCGGAGCTCGTCGAGGCCATCCAGAAGGCCAACAAGCGGGCCGACCGCAAGGCTTAGGTGTGGCGTGGGTCGCGTGTCGGGGCCGTCGTTTCTGGGGAAACGACGGCCATGCAACCAGAGAAGATCACCCAGACCGGGTACGCCAGTGAGCTGAACCGCCTGCACACCCGCCGGGAGGAGCTCGAGGAGGCCGAGTCGGCGCTGGTCAGCCACGACCACGGCGGCGGGCTGCCGCACGACGAGCAGAACCGGCTCGAGCGGGTGCGCGGCGAGCTGGCCGACGTGCTCCAGCGGATCGGCGATCTGAAGGACCGCTTCGCCGACAACGGCGGCGCCACGCCCGACCCGGACGGCGCGCTAGGCGAGTGAGCGCTGGACGGCGGCGAACACCACCTCGTGGTCGACCTGGAAGCCGAGCCGCTCGTAGAGGCGGATGGCTCCCAGGTTCTCCGCGCTGACGTGCAGGAACGGCAGGTCGCCGCGCTCCAGGATGGCGGCCGCCACGGCCATGGTGAGCCGGGCGCCCAGACCGCGGCCGCGGAAGTCGGGGTCGGTGCAGACGGCGCTGACCTCGGTCCAGCCCGGCAGCTGGAAGCGTTCGCCGGCCATGGCGATCAGCCGGCCCTCGTGACGGATGCCCAGGTAGCGGCCGAGCTCGACGGTGCGTTTGCCGAACGGGCCGGGCTGGGCACGCTCGATCAGGTCGAGGATCTCGGGCACGTCGGTCTCGGTCAGCACCACCGCGTCGGGGTCGGGCACGCCGGTCATGCCGTGGCCGGCCATCTGGGCGCCGGTGGTCACGCCGGTCGTCTCCCAGCCCGTGGGCGGGCTGATCGACGGGCCGGTGAGCAGCGCCCGGTCGGTGAGGGTGGCCAGGTCGCGCCAGGCCGCCGGATCGTCCGGATCGGACAGCGCGGCGAACGGCGAGAACTCGGGCTGATAGCGGGCGGCGTCCCCGGACGCCTCGGCGAAGCAGGCCTGCGGCCCGGAGAGGGCGGCCCACACGGGATTCTCCAGCACGCCTCGACCCTGCACCGCGGCCGCCCATGACCGCCAGCGAATAACCCGAATTACCCTCGCGCCGGGGACGGAACCAGAGCTTTCGCGTCGTGGGCCAGGGCCGGGATCTCGTCCGGCCACACCGGCTTGGCGAAGTGGTAGCCCTGGCCGTACGGGCAGTCCATGCCGACCAGCGCGGCCCGCTGCCCGGCGTCCTCGATGCCCTCGGCCACCACGGCCAGGTCGAGGTTGCGGGCCAGGGTGACGATCGCGTCGACCAGCGCCCGCTGCTGCTCGCTGCCGAGGATGTCGTCGATGAACGACTTGTCGACCTTGAGCACGTCGACCGGCATCTGCCGCAGGTAGCTCAGCGACGAATATCCCGTGCCGAAGTCGTCGATCGCGATACGCACGCCCAGGGCACGCAGCGTGCGCAGGTCGGCCGCGACCTGGTCGGCGTCGCGCAGCAGCAGGCTCTCGGTGATCTCCAGCAGCAGCCACTCGGGGCGGGCGCCGGCCTCGGTGATGGCCTGGCGGACCTGGTCGACGAAGCCGGGCGTGCGGAACTGGCGGGCCGACACGTTCACGCTGACGTAGCGCAGCGTCGTCTGCGGGTCGGCCGCCTTCCAGGCCGCGAGCTGCCGGAGGGCCTCACGCAGGACCCAGCCGCCGATCGGCACGATGGCGCCGCTCTCCTCGGCGACCTCGATGAAGTGGTACGGGCCGAGCAGCCCCCGCGCCGGGTGCTGCCAGCGGACCAGCGACTCGACCGCGACGATCTCGCCGCTGTGCAGGTCGACGATGGGCTGGTACATGACGCGCAGCTGGTTGTCGTCGATCGCCTCGTGCAGGGCGGCCCGGGTCTCCAGCCGCTGCACCATCTCGGTGTGCAGCTCCGGCTGATAGCGCTGCCACGTGCCCTTGTCGGCGCCCTTGGCCTGATAGAGGGCCAGGTCGGCGTGGCGCAGCAGCTCGGTCGGCGAATCGGCGTCGGCGTTGGTGGCCACGCCGACGCTGGCCGCGCCGCTGACGATGTGGCTGCCGCCGAGGCCGTCGCCGACCTCCACCGGCACGGCCAGGGCCTCGACCAGGCGGGCGGCCACGGCCTCGGGGTCGTCGGAGACGAGGACGGCGAACTCGTCGCCGCCCATCCGGGCCGCCGTGCCCGAGGTGCCGATGATCTCGTCGATGCGCCGGCCCACGGTGACCAGCAGCTCGTCGCCCACGGCGTGCCCGAGGGTGTCGTTGACCTCCTTGAAGTCGTCGAGGTCGACGAACAGGACGCCCAGGGTCAGCCCGGACTCGGACGCGGCGGCGAACGCCTCGTCGAGCCGGTTGCGGAACAGCACGCGGTTGGCCAGGCCGGTCAGGCCGTCGTGGAAGGCCAGGTGGGACAGGTCCTTCTCGAGGCGGCGGCGCTCGGTGACGTCGCGGACGGTCAGCACCACGCCGCGCACGGTCGGGTCGTCGCGCAGGTCGCGGCCGGTGCACTCGACCTGGAGCAGCGAGCCGTCGGCCCGCAGCACGGCCAGGTCGGGGGCGTCCAGCTCGCTCTGGCCGTCGCGCAGGTCGCCCAGGATCTCGCGCATCGACTCGTGGTGGCCGACCGCGATCAGCGCCGAGAGCGGGGTGCCCTCGAGGTCGGGGTGGCCCAGGACGGTGGCCGCGGACGGGCTCGCGTAGCGGATCAGGTCGTCGTCGCCGACGATGAGGATGACGTCGGCCGCGTTCTGGATGAGCGTGCGGAAGTACGCCTCGCTCTCGCGGCGGTTGACCTCGCCGGTCAGGCCGATGCGCTGCATGACGACCTCGATCTGGGCGAGGTACGCCTCGAACGAGGGCAGCAGCTCGCGCAGCACGGCGCCGTCGCCGCCGAGGAGCCCGGCACCCAGCCGGCCGGTGCCCGGGAGCGGCATGGTGGCGTACAGGAAATGGTCGAAACCGTGCGAAGGCACCCCGGCCGGAAGAGAGCCGGCCGTGATGAGCCGCAGACCGGGCACGTGCTCGACGTCGCCGGCGTCCGCGGTGAGGCTGAGACGGTAGGGCTTGCCCTCCGGCATGAGGGTGGCCACGGCGTCGCGCACGGCCCGGGCCGCGTCCTGCTCGGTGGCGGCCGAGAACAGCATCGTGCCGGCCTGGCGCAGCGCCCGCTCCCGGGCCCGGGCCTGCCGCTGGGCGCCGGCCAGCCCGTTGACCCGGGCCAGCACGAGCAGGAACATCAGGGCCGCGGCGGCCGCGATCACCGGCGCGTCGACGACACCCTGCCGGGCCTCCTCGATCTCGTGGCCGTTCATCCACTCGATGTAGAGCACCACCGGCGCGATCAGCGCGGCCGCGGCCATCCAGACGATGCGCCGGGTGCCCATGTCGGTGCTGGCCAGCGCCGGCTGCTCCTGGGTGAGCTCGCGCATCGACGGCATCAGCGCCGTATATCCCATGACGGCGTAGAACACGACCCAGCCGAAGTCGACCGGCCCGCCCAGCGTCCAGTCGGCGTTGAGCTGGGACTGGCCGTAGAAGATGTCGGAGACCAGCAGTCCGACGATGGCCACGCCGATCGCGGTGAGCGCGCGGGGCCGCCGGCCCGGGCCGGTCAGCATGCGCAGCGTCATGGCCAGGGCCAGCACGTCGCCGAGCGGATAGCCGATCGAGACCAGCTTCTCCAGCAGCGTCAGGTCGTGCGAGCGGGTGAACGGCGCGATCCAGTAGACCCACGAGAGCAGGCCGAGCCCGACCGTGGGCACCAGCGAGTCGAGCAGCGCGGCCCGGTTGCTGCCCGTGCCGCGATAGCGGACGAACAGCAGGAAACCGGCCGTGAGCAGGGGGTAGACCAGCAGGTAGAACAGGTCGGCCAGGCCCGGGAAGCCCGGGGTGTGCCCGAGCGCGACGATGAGGTTGTACCAGGTGTCGCCGGTGGTGAAGAAGGCGAGCGCGGCCGAGATCAGATACCACGGCAGGCGGTGCCCGGGCCGGTTGAGCCGGGCACCGAGCAGCACCATGGCGGCGCTGGAGTAACCGATGAGGGCCCAGGTGTAGAGGTGACCGCCGGGGAAGGCGTAATAGAGGGCGGTCAGCGCGATGATCCACGCGCAGAAGCCCACGCGAGCGGCTCGCGTCGTCATCCGCCCTCCGATCGGCTCCGCGGGACGGCTGGCTTGCGCCGTCCCGGATCCCATCGGGTACCGGAGGCGTCGCTTTAGCTTAAATCCAGGGAGGGGGGTCAACGGTCACCGTCTCACCACTGTCCGCCGCCTCCTCGATCGCCAGCGCGATCAGGTGGTCGTGGGCGCCGTCGGCCAGCGGATAGGGCGGCGGCCCCTCCCCGCGCACCCAGGCGGCCATCGCCCGCAGCAGGGTGGCGATGGCGATCTCCTCGTCGTTGTAGCGGCGGCCGGGGAACGGGTTGCGGAACAGGACCCGGTCGCCGAAGGTGATCGTGTCGGTGTCGAAGTCGTCGAGGTCCAGGTCGTATCCGGTCTGGCGGCGGACCAGGGGAGTGCGCACGATGGTGCGCGGCCCGGCCAGCCGGACGATCTCGTCGTCGCGCAGCTCGCCGTGCGTGCCGCGGACCAGGATCCGGCGGAAGCGCAGCTGGTTGTGCCACTGGTTGTCGGTGAAGTCGTACAGCCCGGACCGACCGTCGCCGAAGTCGAGGGTGGCGATGGTCGTCGTGGCGTCCTTCGGCGACGGGGAGTCGGTCCAGCCGTCGCGGGTCAGCGGATCGACCAGGGGCGCCGTGGTGCGTGAGGCGCGCACCGTGACCGGGCCACGGCCCTGGCCGAGGTAGCCCCGGATCAGCGACACCGCGTGGTACATGTGTGTCGAGGAGACCTGCACCTGGGTCGGCTCGCCGATCAGGCCGGCGCGGACCGCCTCGAGCCGGGCCGCGTGCGCGGGCACCAGCAGATATTGCTCGGCCACCTGCACCAGGCCGGTGTCGCCGGTGAGCTGCCACAGGGCGAACAGCTTGGCCGCGTCCGGCGCCGGCGGGGTTTCGGCCAGCACCGGCAGGCCCCGCTGCACGGCCTGGAGGATCACGTCGGGGTTGGCCTCCCACGGCACCGCCGTCACCACGAAGTCGGGCTGGATCTCCGCCAGCGAACCGAAGGTGGGAACCGGCAGGTCACGGGGGGTGCGCACGACCGCGCCGACGCACTCGACGTCGGGCAGCGCGGCCGCCAGCCGCCAGAACATCTCGGCCCGCCACCCGGACCCGATCACCGCGAACGACGTCATGGGGGACACACTAGATCCACGGTTATGGCCCTTTCCAGACGGGAAAGGTGAACCGGTGAAGGATCCCCAGCGCTGGCGCGCACTGACCGTGGCCCTCGTGGCCGGCTTCATGACCCTGCTCGACGTCAGCATCGTCAACGTCGCCCTCCCGTCGATCCGCGACGAGCTCCAGCTCACCCCGGGTGAGCTGCAGTGGGTTCTGTCCGGCTACGCGCTCACCTTCGGCCTGCTGCTGGTGCCGGCCGGCCGGTTCGGCGACGCGCGGGGCCGCCGCAACGTCTTCATCGCCGGCCTGGTGTTGTTCACCCTGGCCAGCGCGGCCGCCGGCCTGGCTACGAGCGCGCTCTGGCTGATCGTCGCCCGGCTCGTGCAGGGCGCCGCCGCGGGCGTGATGAACCCGCAGATCACCGGCCTGATCCAGGAGATGTTCGAGCCGAAGGAGCGGGCCCGCCCGTTCGGCCTGTTCGGGGCGACGGTCGGCATCTCCACGGCGGTCGGCCCGCTGCTGGGCGGCCTGCTGATCGCCGGGATCGGCGAGTCGGAGGGCTGGCGCTGGATCTTCTATCTGAATGTGCCGATCGGCGTCGTCGCCGTGGTCCTGGGCCGCCTCTGGATCCCCGCCCGCCGGTCCGGCAAGCGCCACGAGAGCCTGGACCCGGTCGGCGTCGGCCTGCTCGGCCTGGGCGTGGTCCTGATCCTGTTGCCGCTGGTGCAGGAACGCGAGTGGCACGGCAACGCCAAGTGGCTGCTGGCCGTGGCCGGCGTGGTGGTCCTGGCGCTGTTCGCCGCCTGGGAGCGCCGGTTCGGCCGGCACAGCACGGCGCTGGTCGAGCTGAGCCTGTTCAAGGTCCGGTCGTACGGGCTGGGCGCCCTGATCGGCCTGCTCTACTTCGCGGGCTTCACCACCATCTTCTTCATCTACACGCTCTACCTGCAGAGCGGGCTGGGTTACAGCGCGCTGCTGGCCGGGCTGGCCGTGACCCCGTTCGCGCTCGGCTCGGCGGTGGGCGCGGCGGTCAGCGGCCGCTTCGTCAACCGCTACGGGCGCCACCTGGTGGTGCTCGGGCTGGTCATGGTGGTGGCCGGGCTGATCGCCACCGACCTGGCGCTGACCCTGGTCGAGGGTCGTGGTGGGGGAGCGGCGGCCGCCCTGCCGCTGCTGATCGCCGGCCTCGGCAGCGGCCTGGTGATCAGCCCCAACCAGAACCTGTCGCTCTCCGAGGTGCCGGTGGCCCGGGCCGGCAGCGCGGGCGCGGTGTTGCAGACCGGGCAGCGGATCGGCACCGCTATGGGCATCGCGGCCGTCGGCGCCCTGTTCTTCGCCCGGCTCGCCGACTCGCGCGGCGACTGGGGATCGGCGTTCCGTGGCGCGCTGTGGCTGACCGTGGCCTTCGTGGCCGTCGCGCTCGTGGCCGCCCTGACCGACGTGCTGTCCGGGTCTCGACAGCGGCGGCACGCGGAGCCGAGTATGAGGTAGTTCTGACCACTCGGCCGGGGGTGTTCGACGTGGACCACTTCCTCGACACGCTTCCCTTCGACCTGTCGCGCCCCGAGGCCCGCGACCTCTGGGCGCTGCTCGCCGACACCTACTACCGCGACACCCAGGCCGAGGTGCTTCTGCGGCAGGCCGGGGTCAAGCTGTCGGCCGTCAACTGGAACGCGCCCATGGAGGTCGTCTGGGCCGACATCCTGGTCAAGAGCCGCAACCAGGATCGTCTGCGCCCCCTGCTGCGGGTGATCGCCGACGGTGGCGACGCCGCCGTGGCCGAGCGGGTCCGCGAGCTGACCGGCCCGGCCCCGCCGGTGGTGCCCGCGGCCGGGCCGCTCGACTGGAAAGGGGCGCCCGGGGACGAGCGCCGGATCCTGGCCGAGCCGACGCTGCTCGACGTGGCCTTCCTGCGGCACGGCGCCGATCTGGCCGCCGCGGTGTGCCGGCTGCTGGTCACCTCGGCCGCCGGCCGGCGCACGGTCGGCACCGGCTTCCGGATCGCCGAGCGGCTCGTGCTGACCAACCACCATGTGCTGTTCGACCGGGCCCACGGCGACGCCGCGCCGGCCGCGGTGGAGGCCTGGTTCGGCTATGAGCGCACCTTCGGCGGGGCCGACCTCGAGCATCAGGTCGTGCCGGGAGCGCCCGGCTCGGTGCGCGGGGGCCGCGACCACGACTGGGCCGTGATCGAGATGGAGCCGCCCACGGCCACCCCGGTGATCCCGCTCGGCGGGGCGGGAGCCTCGCTGAAGAAGGGCGACCGGGTGTACGTCATCCAGCACCCCCACGGCGGCCCCAAGCAGATCGGCATGATCCACAACGAGGTACGCCACGTCGACGAGGACGTCGTGCAGTACTGGACCGACACCGAGGCCGGATCGTCCGGCTCGCCGGTCTTCGACGAGAGCTGGCGGCTGGTCGCGCTGCACCACCGTCATGTCACCGCCGTCGACGGCGGCGTCACCGAACACCGCAACCAGGGCCGGCGCGTCGAGCGGATCGCCGAGGCGATGGCCCGGACGGGGGTGTGATGTCTTTCGACTGGAACGACCCCCGCAGCCAGCGGCTCTTTAACCTGCTGCAGGACGCGTACGGCGGCGCCGACGGCGTGGACCGGCTGGTGCTGCTGGCCAAGCTGGCCGGGCTGCCGACACACGGCCTGGTGCTGCGCTCGGTCGAGCTGGCGGTCTCCAGCCTGCTCGAGGCGGCGGCGCAGAGCGGACGGCTCGACCACCTGGTCCGGATGGCGGCGCAGCAGAACCCCGGACTGGCCGGCGAGCTTCTGGTCCCGCCGGCTCCGGCTCCGGCTCCCGCGCCGCCGCCACCCGCGGCGGCCGGCCGCCCCCGTTTCCCGGTGATCGTGGCCGTCGAGTCGGCCGGGGAACCGCTCGCCGACGCCGATCTGCTCCGCACCGAACGCCACCTCACCGTCACCCTCGACGCCGGCCGCCTGGCCGTGATCCGGCGGGCGGTGGCGGTGGTCAGCGGACCCGGCGCCGATCCGTCGCTCGACGACCTGGTCCGCGCCGGCGCCCAGGTGTGGGACGAGCTGACCACCGCCGAGCCCCGGCTCCGGACCGTGCTCGAGCGGGTCGCCGAGGCCGGGCCCGACCAGCCGGTCGCCTGGTGCGCCCACGGGCCGCTGCTGGCCGAGCTGCACCCGGCGATCCTCGTCGCGCACACCGGGGAGCAGTTCGTCACCGTCGCCGCCGGCGGCCACTACTTCATGCCGGCCGGCGCCGGACGTGACCGCGGCCTGCGCAGCCGGCCCCACCCAGGGCCGCCGTCGGTGGGCGAGGACGCCGCCGCCCGGCCCGAGATCCTGGTGACCCCCGGCCTGACGCCGGGCGACGCGGACGGCGTGACCCGGGCCGTTCTCGCCTTCGGCGCGGCCCCGGACGCGGCCGGCGCCCTGCTCGACCGGGTGCCGTTCGTCAGCCTGGCGCCCGGCGACCTGACCGCCGGTGACACCACGGCGCTCACCGGAGCCCTGCGCGAGCAGGCCAGCCGCCGGGCCCTGCCCTGCGTGGTCGCCACCGTGCGCGGCGACCTCGTGCGGCGGGCGTTCGAGGCGGGCGACGCCCGCGGCGGCCGGCGGGCTCTGCTGTGGAGCTCGTGGTCGTGGGTCGGCCTGCCGCTGTTCCCGGCCGGCTACGACGAGGTCGAGCGGGCGGCGTATCCGCACCTCATGGACCTGCGCTCGATCGCCTCCGAGGGCTGGTACTTCAACCGGCGCGAGGGCATCCCCGAGGAGTACGCGGGCGACGAGCTGGCCGCCCGCACCACACCGGCCGAGCGGTTCCACCTCTATCTGTCCGGCGCCGGCGGCACCGGCAAGAGCTGTTTCCTGCGGTACGTCCACGACCAGATCGCCTTGCAGCCGCACCGCGTCGCCGTCTGGTACCGCGTCGACGCCCCCAGCTCGTCGTGGGACAACATCGAGGACCGGGTGCGGGAGGAGACCGTGTCGGCCGTGGCCGCCCGGTTCGGGCCGGCCGCCGCGGCCGAGCTGGCCGCGATCCCGGCCGCGGCCAAGCTGGGCGCGTTCCTGACCGGCGCGGTGACCGTGCTGCGGGCCGCCGACCCGGGCTTCGACGAGATCACGGTCTTCATCGACCAGCTCGAGCGCACCTTCGAGTCGGGCGACCGGCCCCAGCCGGCCCGGCTCGCGACCATCTCCCGTGACCTGATCCAGCTGCTGCGCACGGTCGGCACCGGCGAGGGCGTACGGGTCTTCGTGGCCTCCCGCAAGCAATATCTGCCCGACTTCCTGGGCTCCTCGCGCACCGCCGGCGCCTGCGGCCTCGAGTTCAACGTGCTCCAGAGCATCAAGGACCGCGACGAGCGGATCGACTTCGTCGACCGGGTCGTCACCTGGTGCCGCGACGAGCAGCTGGTCTCGTCCGGTCTGACGCTCGACCGGGACGCGGCCGAGCGGCTCGCCCTGCTCGCCGACGGCCATCCGCTCAACACCATGTTGTCGCTGATCCAGCTGCTCTCGGCCCGGCCGCACGGCGAGATCGGGCCGGCCGAGCTCGACGAGCTGCGCCCCTGGGAGAACCTGTTCGCGCTCGACCTGCGGGCCGCCGCCCGCGACGACCTCGACTGGCACGTGCTGCTGGCGATGGCGCACGCCCGCACCGAGATCGTCCGGATCGAGGAGGTGTGGTGGCGGCTGCGGATGGTCGACGCGCAGCTCACCCGCCGCGCCGACGAGCTCGGCCCGGACGGCGTGCTGGAGCGGCTGTGGCTGTTCGGCTTCGTCGGGCGGACCCTGCACGTGCGGCCGTACGCCGGCCACGCGGCCCGGTTCGTCGAGTTCTTCCACGCCAACCTGCGCGACCACCTGCTGCGCAACGTCATGGCACGGATCGGGGCCGACCCGGAGATCCGCCGCCGGCGCACCGGAACGCCGCCGGCCTGGCGGGCGCTGGACCGTTTGGCCGCGTACGCCCGCGAGTGGGACCAGACCCACCAGTTGCTCCCGGCCGAGGACGTCCGCGTGCTCATGGAGAACCGCGAGCAGGTCCTCGAGCGCACCAACCGGTGGGACCCGAAGACCGCGCCCTACTTCCACCTGCTGTTCCTGCGCGAGGCCGACAACGACTCCCGCGAGCGGCTGTGTCAGGCCGCCATGGAGTGCTTCGTGCTCTCCGCGCTGGTCCACGAGGATCTGGGCCGGCAGACGTTCCGCGAGCTGTTCAAGGACGTCGGCCGCCGGGTCGAGCTGTGCGTGCAGTGGATGGACCGGGCCAGCTCCGAGACCCGGCCCGCCGTCCTGGCCTATCTGGTCGAGACGGTCACCCCGCAGGCGCGGGCCGTGCTGACCGGCCTGGTGCTCGACGGGCAGGACGCGGGCGCGGCCACGGTCCGCCAGCAGGTGGCCGCGCTGGTGGCCGAGCCGCTGTACGCGGCCGAGTACCGCGGCGGGCTGGTCGAGGCGGTTCTGCGCGAGGGGCTGGTGCGCGCACAGGGCGACACGGCCCGGCTGCCCGGCCGGGCCGTCGACTTCGTGCTCACGGCCTGCGGCAGCGAGCGGGGTGTGCTTGTCCGGCTCCTCGACCGGGCCGCCGAGACGCTGTCCGGCGACTCCGACCAGCAGGTGCGCCGGGGCGCCCCCGACCTGCGCCGTCCGGAGCTGGCCGAGGGCTGGCTGCGCGACGCGGCGCCCGAGACCCGGCTGGCCGGGCGCCGGGTGGTCGAGCGGGCCGCCCTCCCGGCCGGCGCCGCCCTGGCCCTGGTCGTGGCCGGTGACCTGCGGGCGCAGACCGGCGAGGACCGGCTCGCCGACTGGACGCGGGGTCTGCGGGCGCGGCTCGGCATCCGGGTGCCGCGGCTGCGGCTGATCGCCGGGGAGTGCCGGCCGGGCGAGATGGAGCTGCGCTCGCCCCGCTTCCGGATGGCGACCAACCTGTTCCGCCCGGGTCAGGTCTGCGTCGACCAGCGCCGCTGGCGCCAGTTCACCACCCGCGGCGGGCACACCGCGCTCGACTCGTCCGACCTCACCGGCCGGGGCGGTGTGCTCTGGCTGGCCCCGGAGGACGTGGCCCGGGCCGGCTATCCGCACCGGGTCCGCGCCTTCGACGAGGCGGTGGTCGACTGGCTCGAGGAGTGCTGCCGCCGCTCGTTCGGGATGCTGCTGACCGACGACATGCTCAACCGGGTACGCCTCGACGCGGCCGCCGCGACCGGCTCGGCCCGGGTCCGCCCGGTCAACCCGTCGGCGCTGGCCCAGGTGCTGGTCGACCTGGTCGAGGAGGAGGTGCCGCTGGACGCGGTCCGGCTGTCGGCGGTGATCGAGCATCTGGTCTGGCTCGCCGACAAGCAGCCCGGCCGCCGCCTCACCCAGAAGGTGCGCGAGCTGCTCAGCGCGGAGATCTGCGCCCAGGTGGCCGACGACGCCGGGCAGGTGACCACGCTGCTGCTGGAGGAGCAGCTGGAGCAGACCCTGGCCGACCGGGTGGTGGCCCAGGAGCGCGACACCGCGCTCGCGGTCAGCCGGGGCGAGGCCACCGCCCTGAACAACGAGGTGGTGCGGGCCCGCGAGAAGGCCGAGAACGAGAGCGCCCGGCCGGTCGTGCTGGTCACCGACCCGGCCCTGCGTTACGCGCTGGCCCGGCTGCTGTGGCAGTTCGACACCCGGCTGCCGGTGCTCGGCTACACCGAGCTCGACCTCGGCGTGCTGTTCCCGGTGGCGGGCGGTCTGGTCAACCTCGCCCTGCCGCGTTCTGGGGGCGGGCGGTGACCGGCCCGTACAGCGACTTCCTGGCCACGGCCGACGCCGGGCGGTGGCTGGCCGGCGCCCGCGAGCTGGCGCGGGCGCCCGAGGTCACGGCCGAGGCCGTGTGCGTCGCCGCGTACACGTGGTGGCTGGGCCGGGTCAGCGGCGCCACCGAGATCGAGGAGGAGGGCCAGCGGATCTACAAGGGGCTGCGCTCCGGCGCGCCGGAGCGGGCGTGGGGCGTCTTCCTCGCGTTCGACGGTTATCGCCGCCGGGGCGCGGAGATCCTGGGCCGTGACGGCCCCCTTCGCCCCGAGCACGCGCTGATGGTGCTGCCCCGCTCGCCGGTCCGGGCGGCCGCGATGCTGCGGGCCACCGACCCGGGCCGGCCGCCGTTCCTGCCCCTGACCCATTTCCACGCGATGGCCCTGGCCGACCTGGGCGCGGTGGACGAGGCCCGCGAGCTGGTCCTGTCCCGCGATCCCGGCGCCGCCCACCCGCTCTCGATCGACCTGCTGGGCACCGTCGCCGAACGGCTCGGCCAATGGCCGCGGGCCGAGGAGCTCTACCGCCGCTCGCCGTGGCCGGCCCACGCCTACCGGGCCGAGATGGTCGCCGCGATCGGTGGCGGCCCGGCCGCGACGCCCGGCCCCGTCCTCGACGAGGCGGCGCTGCGGTGGGCGGGCGAGATGGGCGGCGAACTGGACGAGACCGAGCTGGCCCGCTTCCTCGCGCTCGTCGACGCCTTCCAGTGGCAGCCGGTGCGCAACTGGGTGGTCGAGGTGGAACTGGGCAAGCTCGACTTCCGCCGCCGCCGGTACGCCGAGGCCGACGCCCACCTGCGCCGGGCCCTCGACACCGCACCGGAACGGGCCCGCTTCCCGGTCAACCGGCTGCGGTTCTACGCGTTCACCTGGCTGACCGGCGGCGATCCGCACATCGTGCTCCGGATGACGCCCGAGGCGGTGACCGCCGGCCGGGCCGCCCTGTCCCAGGCCGGCGAGGACGACGACACCACCGACATCCGGGTGTGGATCGCGAGCGAGACCGGCGACCTGGCGCTGATCCCGGCCGACCTGTCCGGATGGGAGCCCTTTCCGCGGGGCAACGCCCTGGCCGCCGTGGGGGAGATCCCGTCCGCCCTGGACGCCTGGCTCGAGGCGCTGCGCGGCGAATACGTGCCGAGGGCGGTCTTCCAGCTCATGCGGCACCTGCGCCGGCAGGGCCTGCCGCGCACCGCCGTCCGGCTGGCGGAGATCGCCGCCCGCGAGTCGCACGACGAGTTCGGGCCGCTGTTCGAGCTGGCCGAGGCCCTGCAGGACCTCGGCGCCCCGGCCGGCGCCGACGGACCCGACGGGCCCGAGACGGAGCTGGCCCGGGTGGCCGA
Source organism: Actinoplanes sp. CA-131856 (assembly GCF_050956135.1). Taxonomy (GTDB): domain Bacteria; phylum Actinomycetota; class Actinomycetes; order Mycobacteriales; family Micromonosporaceae; genus Actinoplanes. The sequence goes on from NZ_CP191849.1 coordinate 5,238,518, forward strand.
GACCGTGCGGGCCCGCGTGCTCGAGCTCAGCGAGCTGGGTTTCCGCAACGCCGTCCTGGCGTACGGCCTGCTGCGCCGCGACGACCAGCTGGACGAGGCCGAGCAGCTGCTCCAGCGCCTGGCCAAGCAGGCCGAGGGGGTGTCCGAGCTGGTCGCGGTCGCGGTGGTCCGCCGCGGCTCGCCGATGACCGCGCTGAGCCACGAGGAGGGCCTGCGGTGCCTGACGCGGGCGTCGGCCGAGGCCCGCGACACCTCGGAACGGCTGCAGATCGCGCGGGAGCTGTTCCATTACGGGCAGCTCGGGCAGGCCCGGGCCCTGCTGCGCGACGAGCGGGCGCTCGAGGAGGACCGCCGGCTCTCGCACGCCGAGGCGGCGGTGGTCCTGCAGTGCGGGGCCTGGCTCGGCACGGCCGAGGCCGAGGCGTTCGCCGACCGGGCGGTGGACCGGGTGCTCACCGACGCCGCGGCCGGCCGGCTCGGCCCGGACGCGGCGAAATACGGGAACCGGCTGGCCGAGGCGGCCACCGGGCCGGTGCACGACCGGGTCCGGTCCCGGCTGGGCGGGCTGGCCGGCGTGCCGGGCGGATCGGCCTGGCCCGGTGCGGCCGGCGCGCTCTGGGGCGATCTGCGGACCCGGCTCGAGCGGGAGACCGACGAACCGGCCGGGCTGGACGACCTCGGCGGGCCGGGCACCACCGTCGGGCTGCGGCTGGCCGCCCTGGGCCGGCTGCGCGAGCAGCTGACGTCGTGGGTGGACGCCGGCCGCCAGGCGCCGGTCGAGATCGACCCGGAGGAGTTCCCGGTGCGCGACGGCGCCGACCGCGGCACCGGGCTGCGCCCCATCCAGCTGCGCGACCTGTGGCGGGCCCGGCTGACCCCGTCCGCCGACGAGGCCGGTGCGCGGCGGGCCGACGGCGCGCTGCGCACCTTCCTGGCCGAGGAGCGGGTCCTGGCCGAGCGCTGCGCCCGCCTGCGGCACGAGGCGGCGGCGCCCTCGTTCCGCCGCGCCGTGAACGCCGGTGAGGCGCTGCTGGCCCTGCTGCCCGGCGTGCTGGGCCCGGCCGAACGCGCCGAGCCCCATCCCGTGCTGCGCGAGATCTTCGCGGCCGTCGCCGACGACCTCGAGGCGACCGGGGCCGAGGTGCGCGAGCAGCTGGCCACCCTGCGGGAGGCGCCCGGTGAGCGCTGACGAGCTGCTCGGCCGGTGGACCGAGCTCTTCGCGGTGACCGGGGCCGCCCCCGACCCGGCGTCGTGGCCGCCGGCGGCGGCGCCGTCCGCGCCCGGGCCGGAGCCGCTCCAGCTGGACATCCCCGAGCTGTTCGCGCGGGCGGCCGACCCGGCCGAGCGCCGCGACCTCGATCTGCTCTGCGCGGTCCTGGCCGGCTATCCCGGCGGCGGGCTGCGGCTGGCGGTCATCGGCCCCCAGCAGCTGCGGGCCCGCAGCACCCCGGGGGTGGCCGGGCTGACCGCGGCCGATCTGCCGGTGCCGGCCGGCGGCGCGCCGTGCTGGGCCGGCGTGGCGCTGCTGCGGATGCGCCGCCGGGCCCGGGTCACGCAGATCACCGAGTCGATCGACCAGCTCTGCGGTGCCCTCGACTATCCGCGCGACCCGGAGGGTTCCACCGCCGTGGCCCTCGCCGTCCTCGACCGCCTGGAGATCCTGGTCGGCACCAGCGGGGTCGGCGTGTCGGTGGCGGGCGCGGCCGGCGGCGCCGGCCTCGACCACGTCTTCACCGCCGGGCCGCCGGAGCCGCGCGGCGACCGGCCGCTGTCACGGGAGGCCGACTTCGTGGTCCTGCGGTCCGGGCCGCCGCGCCGGCGCCGGGCCGAGGCACGGTCCATCGTGGACCTGCGCCGGCAGCACGCGCTGGCCGAGATCGGGCAGGCGCCCTCCGAGATCGGCGAGGAGCAGACCTTCGCGGCCCGGGTGATCCGGTCACGGCAGGACGCCCGGGCCCGGCTCGCGGTCCGCAAGCTCGGCGAGGACAGTTCCGGGGCGGCCGAGGTGCTGCGCGAGGCCCTCCTGGTCGCCGACGGGCAGCGGCCGTTGCTGGAGGGGCTGGCCAGCCGGATCGGGACGGTGACCGACTTCTGGCTGCTCGACGACGCCCTGGCCGAGGCCGGGGACGGCGACGCCGGCGAGCACCTCGCCGCCGACGCGCTGCGCCGCGACCTGGACGCGCGGCTGGAACAGCTGCTCGGGCTGACCTTCGTGCCCGACGGCGAGACGGAGCTCGTCCCGGTGGTCACCCCGATCGTCCTGGAGGTGGCCGACAACCTGGTGCCGTACGTCGACTCCCAGCAGGACGGCGGCGTCTTCCTGCACACCCTCATCCCGGCCATGCGCGAGCGGATCCGGGAGAGCACCGGCGTGACCGTGCCCGGCGTCCGGCTGCGCGGCAACACCGGGTTCGGCCCGGGCGAGCTCGCCGTCCTCATCGACGAGCTGCGGGCCTTCTCCGGCTACACCGACCCCGACTGGCGCTTCGACGCCGTGCCGGCCGGTTTCGGCCCGCCCAATCCGGGCGAGTTCCACTCACCCGTGCATCCGCTGACCGGCGAGCCCGACGTGTGGACCATCGCGCCCGGCGACGCCCTGGACGTGCAGCAGATGCTGATCCACCGGCTGGAGCTGGTGCTGCGCACGCGCCTGAGCGGCTTCGTCGGCCCCGAGGAGGTCACCGAGCTCCTGCTCCCGTCCTGGGGCGCCGGCGGCGACACGCTGGACACCGAGGCCCGGCTGAGGCTCACCTGGCTGCTGCAGGCCATGCTGGACGACGGTCTCCCGATCAGCGACGGTCCCGCGATCCTGGCCGCGGTCGACCTCACCGACCCGCTGCCCGTCCTGCGCCGGGCCGTGCGGGAGCCGCTGGCCGAGTCGTTGCCGGGCCGCCACCTCGAAGGGCGCTGGCACTGGCTGCCGGCCGAGCTGGAGGAGGTCCTGGACTCGGTCGCCTGGCAGGGCCCGGTCGAGGACCACTATCAGGAGCGGGCCGACCTGGAGCACTGGATCGACGCCACGATCGCCGGCAACGGCCCGGTGCTGGGCGTCGTCACCTCGGGGGAGACGGCCCGCCAGGCCCTGTCCGACATCCTGCGGGCCCGGCACGGCTTCGTGGTGACCCGGACCGATGAGGAGCGGACGTGACCGGCGTGCTGATCCGCCTCACGCCGCGGCTGTTCGCCGCGGCCGGCCCGGACACCGTCGCCTGGCTGGGCGAGGACGTGCGCCTCGCACCCACCGCGGCCGGGCCCGGCCCGCTCGTCGAGATCACGGCCTCCGGCGCCGAGGTGCCCGTGGCGGACGCCGAGACGCTGGAGACGCTGGCCTACGTGCTCGGCGAGCCGGCCGTGCCGCCCGGCGCCGATCCGGCCGGCCTGCTCGACCAGTGGCTCGGCTCGCGCGCCGTGCCGGAGGACGCGCTGGCCGAGTGGCTCGGGCACGTGCGCCGGAGCGCGTTCGGCGAAGAGCCTTCTTCCCTCCGGGACGTGTACGTCCTCGTCGAGCCCCGCTATCTGCGGATCCTCTCGGCCGGGGCCACGCCGGACGGCCGGTTCGCGCCGGCCCGGGAGGCACTCTTCCCCGACCTCGGCCTGCCCCCTCCGCCGTTCCAGCTCCTCCGGGCCGACGAGCTGCGCCCCGGCGGGTTCATGTTCAGCGTCGCCGGTGTGCTCCTGTCGCCCCGGCTGGGCCTGCCCGAGGGCACCGTGCTGGTGAACGCGACCCCGGACGAGCTGAGTGCGCTGAACGTCGAGGCCGTGGCCACGACCCACCCGGAGACCCACCGGCCGGCCTCCATCGTGGTCGCCGAGCACGCCGGGATGCTCGAGGCGGCCGGACTGATCACCTGGGATCCGCTCGGCTATCTGGTGGCGTGCCTGGCCGAGGCGCTGCGCGCGAACGCCCACCGCCTGCTCACCACGGCGTCGGCCGGCGACATCATGCTCGCGCTGAGCAAGGCCTGGGCGGCTCTCGTCCGGGCCGCGGACGAGTTCCTCCCCGTCGGCGACCTGGTCGCCGTGCTCCAGGACCTGCTGCGCGACCGGGTGTCGATCCTGAACATGCGGCTGATCCTGGAGCTGATGCTGCGCTGCGCCACCGAGGACGTGCCCCGCGAGCAGTGGATGGCGCGCATCCGGGCCGGCCTGTCCCGGCAGATCACGGCCCGCGCGCTGGGCGGCGCCGCCACCCTCGCCGTCCATCTGGTCGACCCGGCCTTGGAGGAGATCGCGGGCACGCCCGCGGGCGCCGGCGAGCTGCGCCGGGCCCTGGACCGTGAGCGGCCCGGCCCGGGGTCGTCGGTCCTCACCCGGGAGTCGTGCCGCGAGGCCGTCCGCGAGGCGCTGCACCGCCGCTTCCCGGCGGTCACCGTGCTCTCCGACAACGACCTCACGACCGACGTCGGCATCACGGTGACCGGGCGGCTGTCAGCCGGCTAGGGCGTCGACCAGCCGCCGGGCCGACCCGGCCAGGTTCCAGCGCTCGGCCAGGGCCAGCAGGGCGTCCGGGTCCTTGGGCGCGCGCGGCATCTCCGCGTCGAACTCGGGCAGCTTCACGTCGAGGGCCACCTTGCAGACCGGCAGCGCCTTGTCGAGGTAGTCGCGGGCGGCGGCCAGTTTCGTCTTGAGGCCCGGGGCGAAACCGGCCTCGGGGTCGTCGAGGGCGGCCAGGATCTCGGTGACCCCGCCGTAGCGGGCGATCAGCCGGGCCGCCGTCTTCTCGCCGACGCCCGGCACGCCCGGCAGGCCGTCGCTCGGGTCGCCGCGCATGGCCGCGAAGTCGGCGTACCAGCGGGCCGGCACGCCGTACTTCTTCTCGACGAGCGCGTTGTCGGCGTCCTCGAGCTTGGCCACGCCGCGCCCGCAGTACAAAAGCCGCGTTCCACGTGAATCATCCACCAGCTGAAACAGGTCGCGGTCGCCGGAGACGACCTCGACCGGGGCCGGCTGGGTGGCCGCGAGGGTGCCCAGCACGTCGTCCGCCTCGTACCCCTCGACGCCGAAGGCGGGGATGCCCACGGCGGCCAGCGTCTCGAGCAGGATCGGGATCTGCCGTTCGAGGGAGGCCGGGACCTCCTCGACGTCGCCGTGGGCGACCCGGTGCTTCTTGTACGAGGGCACGAGCGCCACCCGCCACGCGGGCCGCCAGCTCGCGTCGAGCGCGCAGACCACCCGATCGGGGTGCCTCGTGCGGATCAGTTGGGCCAGCATGTCGAGGAACCCGCGGATCGCGTTCACCGGCTCGCCGGCGCTGGTCTGCGCGGCCTTCTCCGGAATGCCGTGGAAGGCGCGAAAGTAGAGGCTGGGAGCGTCGACCGCGAGCAGTGGCTTCACGAGGCCACAATAGGGTATCGCGAACCTTAGTTAACGTTAGTTAAGCTGGCGGATGTGACGGTAGACCGGCTCCTGCCCACGCCCGAGGCCCACGACCTGCTCGACCTGACCCGCGAGCTCGCCACCCGCGAGCTGGACGGCAAGGCGGCCGGCTTCGAGGCCCGCGGCGAGTTCCCCCGCGACGTGCTGCGCACGCTCGGCCGCTCCGGCCTGCTCGGCCTGCCCTATTCCGAGGAGGTGGGTGGCGCCGCTCAGCCGTACGAGGTCTATGTCCAGGTCCTGGAGATCCTGGCCGGCTCGTGGCTGGCCATCGCCGAGTCGGTCAGCGTGCACACCCTCTCGTGCTATCCGGTGTACGCCCACGGCAGCGAACGTCAGCGCAAGATGCTGCCCGACATGCTCGGCGGCGAGCTCCTGGGCGCGTACTGCCTCTCCGAGCCGGCCGGCGGCTCCGACGCCGCCAACCTGACCACCAAGGCGGCGCGCGACGGCGAGAGCTGGCGCCTGGACGGCACCAAGGCCTGGATCACCCACGCCGGCCAGGCCGACTTCTACAACGTTTTCTGCCGCACCGGCGGCCCCGGCGCCCGTGGCATCTCCTGCGTGCTCGTCGACGCCGGCACCCCCGGCCTGCATCCGCAGAAGCCCGAGCGCACCATGGGCCTGCGCTCCTCGGCCCCGGCCCAGATCGTCCTCGAGGACTGCCGGGCCGGCGCCGACCGCCTGGTCGGCGCCGAGGGCACCGGCTTCACCATCGCCATGGAGGCGCTGGACGCGGGCCGGCTGGGCATCGCGGCCTGCGCGGTCGGCCTCGCCCAGGCCGCCCTCGACTACGCGACGGCGTACGCGCGGGAACGCGTCCAGTTCGGCCGCCCCATCGGCGAGTTCCAGGGCATCGGCTTCATGCTGGCCGACATGGCCACCCAGATCTCGGCGGCCCGCGCCCTGCTGCTGCACGCGGCCCGCCTCAAGGACGCCGGCCGTCCCTTCTCGATCGAGGCGGCCAAGGCCAAGCTGTTCGCCACCGACACCGCCATGCGCGTGACGACCGACGCGGTCCAGGTCCTCGGCGGCGCCGGCTACGTGGCCGATCATCCGGCCGAGCGCTGGTTCCGCGAGGCGAAGGTGCTGCAGATCGTCGAGGGGACCAACCAGATCCAGCGCATGGTGATCAGTCGTTCCCTGACCAAGGGCGCTTGCTCGCCTTGATGACGTAGACGGCGGGCAGCGCCCCGGCGGCGTCACCGAGTCCCGCGTAGAGCGACGGCTCGGGGGCCTCGCGGAACGCGTCGAGCCGGAGCCCGGCACCGAGCAGCGCCATGACGACGTCGCTGACCGGCCACACGAACATCGAGAAGCCGGGCGCGCCGGCCTGCCCGCGCGCGCCCTGAGGCTTCTTGGCATCGTCCTGCGCGTCGTTGGGGCGCCCGCGCCCGAAGTAGTCGCCGGCCACGGCCAGCCGCCCCGGCTCCCGCACGGCCAGGACCTCCCAGGCCGGGTGGTGGTCGCACAGAAGCACCGAGCCACCCTCTTTCAGGCGGCTCGCGACGACGCGGGCGAAGGCCGTGAGGTCGGGCACCCAGCAGATCGCGCCCCAGCTCAGATAGATCAGATCGAGCTCGGCCAGATCGCCGGGCGGATCGAGCATGTCGGCCCGCCGGAAATCGGCGGCGATCCCCGCCTCGGCCGCCCGGGCCCGGGCCTTGTCGATCGCCACGTCGGAGATGTCCACCCCGACGGCGTGCGCGCCGAGATTGCTCCAGGAGAGCACCTCGTCGCCGTACGAACAAGCAAGCTGAACCACCCGCCGCCCGGTGACGTCCCCGGCCAGCTCGACCTCGAAATCGGCGAGCGTGACCTCGCCGTCCCGGAGCCGCCGCACGGCGATCCCGTCCCGCCGGCCCGCGATGAGGTTCCAGCTCGTACGGTTGCCCTCGGCGAAGCCGGTCATGAGATCTCCCCGGAGAAGCGCGGCAGATCCCAGTCACGACCGGGCCGGAAGCCGGTGTGGCTGCCGTCGAACGGAAAGTCGCCGGCCTCGATCAGCTTGACCACGCGCTCGCCCACGTGCCCCTCGAACTCGTCCTCGTCCTTCCACTCCCATGCCCGCCCGGCGCTGACCACGATGTCGAGCACGGAGTCGGTGGTCTGCACACCACGGCCGGTGCGGGCGAAGTGGGCCGCTCCCGGCCGCATGAGCATCAGCACGTCGACGTGCTGCCAGCGCCGCGCCACGAGGCGTGGATCCCGCATCCGGCCCGGGCTGAGATCGTGGCCCGTCTTCCCGTCGGCGTCCACGATGGTCGCGAAGTCGGCTCCGACCGGCTGCCACAGCCACAGTCCGCCGTCGTCGTCCGCGACGACCCGCACGGCCTGGGCCCAGGTGTGCCACGGCCCGCGCACATAGTTCCGAGTGATGACCCGCCCCGCCTCGAACCTCACCGCGGCAGCCTATCGGCCCAGCGCGCTCACCCGGCGCGCTCGACCAGTGCCGCGAGCACGTCCGCGTGTTCGGGCGGGACCTCGACGTCGAGGACGACCCGCTCGCCGCCGTCGCCGGGCTCGGCGGTCACGGTGAAGGAGAAGAAGGAGCAGCACTCGGTCTCGCGGGCGGTCAGATCCCGTACGGCCGCCGCCAGCCCCGCGGGCCCGGCCAGCCGCAGCCGGGCGTGAGTGGCCTGCTTCCGCTCCACCTCGCGGACCGCGGTGGTGAACAGCCGGTCGAACTCGGCCAGGCGCAGCGGCCGCTCCGCCGTCGGCAGCGTGCAGAAATCGAACATGTCGGCCTCCTTTTCGACCGACCGTAAGCCCGTACCGGGGTACCGGATGCAATAGCCCTGAAGGTCACCGACGTCTACTACGCGCTCGAGTCGCCCGCCGACGGCGGCGCCGCGGTCGCCGCGAACTGGCCGGTCAGCCCGGACCTGCCGTGGTACCGCCCGCCCGCGATCACCGCCGGCATCCGCCGCCCGGAAGCACAGGACCAGTTCCGCCGCTGGGCCGCTCTCCGCACTGACAAGCCGTCGTGAACCTGACCAGTGACCAGCGTGCACGAAGTCGGGCCGGCCGATCGGGGCGAGGTCGGCGGGCGTACGGACAAGTGGGTTGATCTTCGAAGGGTCGGCGGTAGGGTGGCGGCCGTGGAAGAGATCGACCGGGCCATCGTGAGTGCCCTGACCGTCGACGGGCGGCTGTCCTACACCGATCTGGCCGAGCGGGTCGGGCTCAGCGTGTCGGCGGTGCATCAGCGCGTGCGGCGCCTCGAACAGCGCGGGGTGATCTCGGGGTACACGGCCAAGGTCTCGTACGAGGCCCTGGAACTGCCCCTGACCGCGTTCGTGGCCATCCGGCCGTTCGACCCGTCGCAGCCCGACGACGCGCCGGAGCGGCTGGCGCACCTGCCCGAGATCGACTCCTGCTATTCGGTGGCGGGGGAGGACTTCTACATGCTTCTCGTACGGGTGGGCAGCCCCGCCGACCTGGAGCGCCTGCTCCAGGAGATCCGCACCGCCGCCAACGTCACCACCCGGACCACCGTGGTGCTCTCCACGCCGTACGAGAACCGCCCGCCCCGCATGCCCGACGTCAGCGTGGACAGCTGACGCCCCGCGCCGGCACCCTCAGGTTGATCAGGTAGTCGTCGGCGATGCCCCTCACGCAGTCGCTGAGCGAGTACGACCCGTGGCCCGTCCCCTCGTAGGTGACCAGCACGCCGTGCCGGCCCAGCTGCCGTTGCACGCTGCGGGCCCAGTTGACGCCGGTGGCCGGGTCGTGCCGGGAGTTGAGCAGCAGGATCGGCCGGCTGGTCCGTACGCTGATCGCCTGTTGCGGGTTCGTGACGTGCGGCCAGCCCAGGCACATGGTCAGCGCGAACGTCTGCGCCGGGAAAGACCTTCCGTTCGTCGCCGCGTTCAGGATGCGCTGATAGTCGGCGTACGAGCGCACCGGCAGTGACCAGTCCGCGCAGAACGCCGGAATGACCACCCCGAGGTTGCCCGCGTGCTGTCCCGGCGCGCCGCCGTCGAGCGCGGCCAGCAGTGCCGCCAGCCGTTCGTACTCCGCGTCCTTGATCAGCTTGTGGGTGACGGCCACCAGGTCGAAGCGGGTCATCCCCACCCGCCCCGGGTCGGCGTAGAGCCGCTTCCACTGCCCGGCGCAGGCCTCGCACGAACGGGTGAAATCGTCGAACGCGTCCTCGAAGGCCCAGGCCTGTGCGGCGAGGAACGACGTCGTGCTGCGGCTGCTGTGGTCGGTGACGCTCTCCAGGACCATCGCCCGCACCCGCCCGGGGTACGCCTGCGCGTACTGCTGACCGAGCAGCGTGCCGTACGAACTGCCGTGGAAGGTCAACTGCCGTTCCCCGAGCGCCTTGCGCACCGCCTCCAGATCGCGGACCGTGCTGAGGGTGTCGGCGTGGTCCCACACCGGCCCGGTCCGCCGCGCGCAGTCGGCCCACAGCTCACGGTTGTAGCGCACGGTCCGGTCGAAGTCGGCCTGTGAGGTCAGTATTGGGTCGGGCGCGGCGTCGATCAGCGCCTGGTCGCACGTCATCGGCGCGCTGCCGCCGACGCCGCGCGGGTCGAAGCTGACGATGTCGAACTTGGCCCGGATCTCGTCGCTGAACCGGTCGGCGTCCTCGGTGACCCGGTGGACGCCGGAGTCACCCGGCCCGCCCGGCCCGAAGACGAGCGTGCCGATTTTGTGGGCCTGATCGGTGGCGGGCAGTTTCCCGACGGCGAGGCCGAACGTGCCCGCCCGCGGCCGTGACCAGTCGACCGGGACGGTCAGTGTGGCGCAGACGGCCTCCGGTTCGGTGCCGCAGGGCTGCCAGTCCACTGCGGAGGGCGTGGCCGCCGGGATCGGCCCGGCGGCCACCATCAGGAGGGCGAGAAGCGTGTGCATGTCTCGATGCTTGCCGGGCGCACCGGCGTACGGATCAGGAATGACCCTTAATGTTCTTGTCCGGGAGGACCAGCAGGGCGGCCGGCAGCAGGATGAGCGCCAGCGCCACCACATTGCCGATCTTGTGCGCGGTGGTGAACACGCCGAGGTGCAGCAGGTGCCAGAGCATGTGCACGACGGAGAACAGCAGCCACGCCCATCCGGTGACGCGCAGCTTCTCGGCGGTCGGGGTGCGCCAGGCCCAGACCGTGAAGACGAGCAGGGCCAGCATGGTCGCCCCGAAGTCGCGGGTCAGATGCTCGTTGTACGGCCCGAGCAGCGACACCCACTGCCAGCCGCTGATCGGGAAGTCGGTGTAGAAGGACAGGGGGAACGCGCCGGCCCACACGCCGAGGACGGCGGCCAGGAAGGCGAGCACGCCCGCCATGATGCGCTTGCTTCGAAGAGTCACGCCTGACGGACGAGCCAACCGGTCATCTCGTGACAGTCAAGACCTTTGGTGTGTACGCCGTCACAGCCTCAAACCGGCAGGACGGCCCGGGCGCACTCGGTGATGTAGGGCAGCGCGAACTCGGTGCGCCCGACCAGGTCGGGGTGGGTGGCGATCAGCTTGCGGACCTCGCTGAGCAGCGCCGCCCGCTCGGCCGGCGCGAGCAGGATGACGTAGCTGCGCGAGGCGACCATGTCGATGAGCCGCTCGGGCCCGATGATCTCGGTCCACTCGAACCGTTCGATCTCGGCCGGGCCGAAGGGCGCGCCGATCGTGGCGTCCCGGTCGTTCTCGGGGCTGTTGATGATCTCGCCGAGGCGCCGGACCCAGTCGGCCCGCTCGTCGCGCAGGTTCCACAGCAGGCCGAGCCGTCCGCCGGGGGAGAGGACCCGGGCCACCTCGGGCACGGCCTTCGCCGGGTCGACCCAGTGCCAGGCCTGGGCGACCAGCACGACGTCGGCCGCCCCGTCGGGCAGCGGGATCCGTTCGCCGCTGCCCAGCAGCGCCGGCACCCCGGGCACCGATGTGCGCAGCTGCTCGAGCATCCCCTCGGACGGGTCGACGGCGGTGACCGGCAGCCCGCGTTCGCGCACCTGGCGGGTCAGTTTGCCGGTGCCCGCGCCCAGGTCGACCACGCGTGGCTTCCCGGCCGGCAGCAGCCAGTCGAGGGCGGCGGCGGGATATGACGGGCGGCCCCGCTCGTAGATGTCGGCGACGGGACCAAACGATTGCGCGTGAGCTTCGCGATCAGTCACAAACTGATCTTATCTATCACAGTATCCTAGGACGCTCTAGGCGACGTGCGGCCCCGCACGTTTGGTGAACGGGGGACTTGGGCACGTTTGGGAGCAGAACCGCACAACCACGGAGGTTGGGAACGATGAGCTTCACCGACAAGGTCAAGAACGAGGCCGAGGAGCTGACCGGCAAGGCCAAGCAGGCCGTGGGGCGGGCCACCGACAACGAGCGGCTCATCGTCGAGGGTGAGGCGCAGGAGACGGCGGCGCACGCGAAGAAGGCGGGCGAGCACGTGAAGGACGCCGGCAAGGACGTACGCGACGCCTTCAGCTAGGCACAGACGACCACAGTTCGCTGTGGGGTTCCGAAGGAAAACGGCCCCGGGGATGACTCCCCGGGGCCGTTGCCGTCACTCCGTCTCGTTGGCCTGCTGTTTGCGCCACCAGTCCTGGCCGGACTCGGGCAGGGTGTCGATCGGGTCGTAGTACGCGTAGAGCTTCGACAGGGCCTCGGCGTCGTCCTGCTCGATGGACGTGCGGTAGTTCTTCGTCCAGTACGAGATGCCGTGCTCGCGGTCGTACTCCGACACCATGTGCACCCAGCGCTTGCCGACGAACGGGACGTCGCAGACGATGCGCGGCGTCGCGTAGCCGGGCAGGTAGCCCATCATGTCGTGCTGGAGCTGCTGGGCGTGCCAGACGGGCACGCGCCAGTGCTCGGCGTTGGGGATCATGTCGCACATGTAGAAGTAGTACGGCAGGATGCCGGCCTCGCCCTGCAGGGCGAAGCAGAGGTCGAGCAGGTCGGCCGTGGTGGCGTTGACGCCGCGCATGAGGACGCCCTGGTTGCGGACGTCGCGGACGCCGACCTCCAGCAGCGTGTGCGCGGCCTTGGCGACCAGTGGGGTCAGCGAGTTCACGTGGTTGACGTGGGTGTGCACGGCCAGGTTGACGCCGCGGCGCTGGGCGGTGATGGCGACGCGGTGCAGGCCCTCGACGACGTCGTCCTGCAGCCAGTGCTGGGGCAGGCCCATGAGGGCCTTGGTGGCCAGGCGGATGTCGCGGACGGTGGGCACGGAGAGCAGGCCCATGAGGTACGTCTCGAGTTGCTTCCAGGGCACGTTGGCGACGTCGCCGCCGCTGACGACCACGTCGCGGACCCCCGGGTGGGCCTTGAGGTAGTCGAGGTGGGCCTGGTAGCGGTCGACCGGCTTGAGGGTGAGTTTCAGCTTGTCGACGGTGGGGGTGCTGTTGCCGACGAGGTCCATGCGGGTGCAGTGGCCGCAGTACTGCGGGCAGGTGGAGAGCAGCTCGGCCAGGACCTTGGTCGGGTAGCGGTGGGTGAGGCCCTCGGCGACCCACATGTCGTGCTCGTGGAGGCTGTCGCGGGTGGCGTGCGGGTGTGAGGGCCAGTCGAGGTGGCGGTCGGTGGCGACCGGGATCATGTAGCGGCGGATCGGGTCGGCGTAGAACGCGTCGGTGGTGACCTCGCCGGTGGGCACCATGGTGTTGAGCATCTGCGGCGGGATCAGCATGGACATGGTGGCCAGGCGCTGCTGGTCGGTGTCGAGGTCGGTGTAGAACCGCTCGTCGAGCAGGTCGCCCATGACGGCGCGCAGCTGCTTGACGTTCTTGACGCAGTTGACCCGCTGCCATTGGGCGGACTCCCACTGGGCGGTGGTGACGTCGCGCCAGCCGGGGAACCGGGTCCAGTCGGGCTCGATCAGGGGGCGGCGCTCATAGAGATAGGGCTGGACGTCCAACGGTGCCTCCTGATCGATCGTTAGGACCGCGTTCAACCTACAAGATGATTTTCGGTCTAGTGAAGGTCTGGCCGGAGGATTTACGGTATGGATACGTGCCGGGTTCCTTGATTTTTATGATGGGTGGGTGTGATGGGGTCTGTGGGGCTCGATCGGGTGGTGGAGCCCGAGGGGGTGCTGCCGCAGGCGGCGTGGCGCCTGGACGCCCGTCCGGAGGTCGGCGCGGACGAGGTGCGGGTGCGCGTGGAGCGGCTCAATCTGGACGCGGCGAGCTTCCGGCAGTTGTCGGAGAAGCACGGCGGTGACGGTGCGAAGGTCCGGGCCGAGGTGCTGGAGATCGTCGGGAGCCGGGGGAAGATGCACAACCCGGTGACCGGGTCGGGCGGCATGCTGATCGGCGTGGTCGACGCGGTCGGCCCGGAGTCGCCGCTGGGTGTGAAGCCGGGGGACCGGGTCGCGACGCTGGTGAGTCTCACGCTGACCCCGCTCACCATCACCGACGGCCTCGCGCAGTGGGACGGCCGCAGCGAGCAGGTGCCGGCCGAGGGCACGGCGATCCTTTTCGGCCGCTCGATCGTCGGTGTCCTACCCGATGATCTCGCGCCCGAGTTGGCTCTGGCGGTGTACGACGTGTGTGGTGCTCCCGCGCTCACCGACCGTGTTGTCCGTAAATACCCTGACAAGCCGACCGTGGCGGTGCTGGGTGGTGCCGGGAAGAGCGGCTCCCTCTCGTTGACTGCGGCTCGCCTCGCTGGCGCCCGTACTGTCGGAGTTGTCCGCGATGAAGCCGAACGCGCGAGCCTGCGGGACATAGCGGACGTAGCGGTCATCGCGGACGCCCGCAACCCGGTCGAGGTCGCGCAGAAGGTCAGAGACGCGCTGGGTCATGAGGCGACAGTCACGGTCGTCTGCGTGGACGTCCCGGGCTGCGAGCACGGTGCGATCCTCGCCACGGCCGAGGGCGGCACGGTGATCTTCTTCTCGATGGCGACGAGCTTCTCGGCGGCCGCTCTGGGCGCGGAAGGCCTGGCCGCGGACGTGACGATGCTGATCGGCAACGGATATGTCCCCGGGCACGCGGCGTTCGCGGTCGATCTGCTGCGCCGCGTCCCGGCGGTCCGGTCCCTCTTCGAGGCCCGTGTCGCGGGAGACTGACCCCATGACTGAGGTCCTCTACACCAACGGCCGCCTCTACTCACCCGCCGACCCCAGGGCCACCGCCCTGCTGGTCCGCGACGGCAAGATCTCCTGGCTGGGCGACAAAGACGACGCCCCCAGCGCCGACCAGACCGTTGATCTCGACAATGCCCTGGTCACGCCCGCTTTCGTCGACGCGCATCTGCACGCCACGGACACGGGCCTGGCCCTCGAGGGCCTGGACCTCTCGCCGACCCGGTCGGCCGGTGAGCTGCTGGACGCGGTGGCCGCCTTCGCGGCGACCCGCCCGGCCGGCGCGGTCGTGCACGGTCACGGCTGGGACGAGTCGACCTGGGGGTCCGAGCAGACGCCGCCGACCGCGGACGAGCTCGAGCGGGCGGCCGGCGGGCGCCGCGTGTACCTGTCGCAGGCGTCGGTGCACTCCGCGCTGGCGAGCGCGTCGCTGCTGGCGGCGGCCAGGGGCGAGCCCGGGTTCGACGCTTCGGGCTGGGTGCGGGAGCAGGCCCATCACGCCGTACGGGCGGTGGCGCTGGGTTCTCTGACGCCGGAGCAGCGGACGCGGGCGCAGCGGGCGGCCCTGGAGCTGGCCGCGTCGAAGGGCGTCGCCGCGGTGCACGAGTGCGGCGGCCCCGGCACGTCCAGCGAGGACGATTTCCGGTCGGTGCTGGCGCTGTCGTCGGCCGGGCTGCCGAAGGTGTTCGGATATTGGGGTGAGCTGGGCGCGGCCGAGAAGGCCCGCGACCTGGGCGCGGTCGGCGCGGCCGGTGACCTGTACGCGGACGGTGCGCTCGGCTCGCGGACGGCGTCGGTGCGTGAGCCGTTCGTGGACGGCGACCACGGGCACGGTGAGGCGTTCCTGACCGCCGAGCAGGCGGCCGAGCATCTGCTCGACTGTGTGCGGGCCGGTGTGCAGGGCGGTTTCCACGCGATCGGTGACGCCGCCATCGAGACCGTTCTCGAGGGTTTCGCCCTGGCCGCCAAGCGGGTCGGCGTGGACGAGCTGCGCGAGGGCCGGCACCGCGTCGAGCACGTGGAGCTGATCGACAAGGCGATGATCGCGCGGATGGTGGAGTTCGGGGTGATCGCCTCGGTGCAGCCGGTCTTCGACGCGCTGTGGGGCGGCCCGGACAAGATGTACGCGCAGCGGCTGGGTGCCGAGCGGGCGATGGCGTCGAACCCGATCGGCGCGATGCACGCGACCGGGGTGCTGCTGGCGTTCGGCTCCGACTCGCCGGTGACCGCGCTCGACCCGTGGGCGATGGTGCGGGCGGCGGTGGCCCCGCACAACCCGGTGTACCGGATGGGTGTGCGGGCGGCGTTCGCGGCGGCGTCGCGGGGTGGCTGGCGGGCGGCCGGGGTCGACGGGGTGGGTGTGCTGGCGCCGGGCGCGTCGGCCACGTTCGCGGTCTGGGACACCCCTGACGGCGTACGCGAAGGACTGCCGGTTCTGACCAGCTCGCCCGTGTGCCGGCGCACTGTCCTGCACGGCGAGACGATCTACGAAAAGGGATAGAGGCATGGCGGGGAAGCTTGATCTGGATCCGCGGGTGGTGCGCGAGGCGCGCGCTCTCGCGGCGCGGGCGGGGCAGCCCGTGGTCGACCTCGCGCGCTCGCACACGACGGTGTCGGTGGAGCGTGCGGTGCTGCGCCTGGCCGGGGTGCGCGGGGCCGACTCGGACGGCATCCCCTGGGTGAACCGGCTCGTCGACGCGGTGCGCGCGGACGTGGGGCTCGAGCACGGGGTGGCCGTGCCGGTGTTCCACGCGATGCGCGGCACCGGCGTCGACGATGTCACGGTGCTGGCGCAGAAGGCGGCCGCCGGTGCCGTCCGATTCGACGTACCACCGAAGAAAGCGGAAGCCACGGCGGCCCGCCGCCTGGCGAAGAGGGCGACCAGCGACGGCCTGAAGACCATCGACCGGCGCCGGGCCGAACGTGACCGCATGATCAAGCGGTACGGGGATCCGGCGCGTCGGCCGTGGATCTATCTGATCGTGGCCACCGGGGACATCCTGGAGGACATCCCGCAGGCGCAGGCGGCGGCGCGGGCCGGCGCCGACGTGATCGCGGTGATCCGCTCGACGGGGCAGTCGCTGCTCGACTACGTGCCCGAGGGCGCGACCCGGGAGGGGTTCGCCGGCACGTACGCGACGCAGGAGAACTTCCGGCTGATGCGGGCGGCGCTGGACGAGACGTCGAAGGAGCTGGGCCGTTATGTGCGGCTGACGAACTACGCGTCCGGGCTGTGCATGCCGGAGATCGCGGCGCTGGCCGGCATGGAACGGCTCGACATGATGCTGAACGACTCGATGTACGGGATCCTGTTCCGCGACATCAACCCGATCCGCACGTTCGTCGACCAGCGGTTCTCCCGTCAGGTGCACGCCCGCGCCGGCATCATCATCAACACCGGCGAGGACAACTATCTGACCACGGCCGACGCGGTCGAGGCGGCCCACACGGTGACGGTGTCGCAGCTGCTCAACGAGTTCTTCGCGCACGAGGCGGGCCTGGCGGACTGGCAGCTGGGCCTGGGGCACGCGTTCGAGATCAACCCGGAGCTGCCGGAGTCGTTCCGGATGGAGCTGGCCCACGCGCTGCTGGCCCGCGAGTTGTTCCCGGACGCGCCGCTGAAGTGGATGCCGCCGACCAAGCACATGACCGGCGACGTGTTCCGCGGCAACCTGCTCGACGGTTTCTTCAACCTGGTCGGCGCCCTGACCGGCCAGGGCATCCTGCTGGTCGGCATGATGACCGAGGCCGTGGTGACGCCGTGGCTGTCGGACCGCGACATCGCGCTGCAGAACGTCCGCTACGTGCTGCAGGGCGCGGGCAACCTGCACGAGGACTTCGTGCCGGCTCCGGGCGGTTTCATCCAGCAGCGCGCCCACGGCGTGCTGGCCGAGGCCGTCGACCTGCTCAAGCGCATCGAGGGCGACACCCTGCTCGACGCGATCGCCGACGGCACGTTCGGCATCATGAAGCGCCCGGCCGACCGCGGAAAGGGTTTGGACGGCGTCGCCAAGCACGCCGAGGACTACTACAACCCGGTCACTGAAATGCTCGAAGGGCCGCGGTGAGGACGGACAGGCGCCCGATCTTGCGATTTACTTGCAGAATGATGCTGCTGGGTGTCGTGGGAGCCTGTCATGCTGCGTAGCTTTCAGGTCGGGAACCACCGTTCGCTGCGGGCGGAGCAGGAGCTGCTGCTGATGCCGTCGTACGCGGGCGCGGGCCCCGTGGTGCCGGTCGCGGCCGCATTCGGGTCGAACGCCTCCGGCAAGTCCAATCTGCTGGACTCCCTGCGCTGGATGCAGAACGCGGTCCTGCGCTCCTACCGGTTCTGGGAGCCCGAATCAGGCGTGCCGCGAACGCCGTTCAAGCTCGACCCGGCCGCTGG
The DNA here is from genome assembly GCF_050956135.1 of Actinoplanes sp. CA-131856. GTDB lineage: Bacteria > Actinomycetota > Actinomycetes > Mycobacteriales > Micromonosporaceae > Actinoplanes. The sequence goes on from NZ_CP191849.1 coordinate 5,256,303, forward strand.
GCAGCAGCCGTCCGGTTACGCGGTCGATCTGATCGTGGACGGCGTTCAGTTCGTGTACGGCTTCTCCGTGACCGGCGAGGCGGTCACGGAGGAGTGGCTGCACACTTACCCGCACGGCCGCGAGCGGGTGATCTTCTCCAGGGAGGGGCAGTCCGTCAAACTCGGTTCGACGGTGCCCGAGCGCCGCGGCCGGGCGGAGGTCTTGAAGAGCCTCCTGCGCGAGAACGCCCTCCTGCTCAGCACGGCCGTGCAGGCCAACCAGGAGGAGGTCCTGCCGGTCTACCGGTGGTTCCGTGACGGCCTTCGCGTCTTGGAGACGCGACGGTCGTGGGCGCGAACGGCAGGCGTCATGACCGATCGCTTCCTCGACGCAATGCGGCGCTACCCGGAGTTCGTCGAACTCATCAAGGTCGCCGACGTGGGAATCACCGGCGTCGAGGCGGTGCCGGCGACCGACCCTGGACGCCTGCTGAGGGACCGCCTCCAGGACGGAACTCCGCAGCAGGAGGTCAGCTTCGTGCACGGTGACGGCGATGTCCGCCTCGGCATGGAGGATCAGTCCGACGGAACGCTGGCCTGGGCCGACCTGGTGATCGCGGCACTGTCCGCAGTCGAGGTGGGCGCGGTCCTGGCCATCGACGAGATCGACGCGAGCCTTCATCCGAGGCTCACCGCTCGGCTGATCGAGTTGTTCCGCAGCGCGGAGGTCAATCCGCGGGGCGCCCAGCTCATCTTCACCTCGCACGACGCCACTCTGCTCGGCACAAGCCTGGGCGGCGAGGTTCTCAAACGCGACGAGATCTGGTTCGTGGAGAAGGAGGACAACGCCTCCCGCCTCTACCCGCTGTCCGACTTCCATCCGCGCAAGGGAGAGAACTGGGAGCGGCGCTACCTGGCCGGCAGCTACGGCGCGGTCCCGGTCACCTTCACCGGCTCCGCGGTCGACTCGGTGCTTGCCGCCCGCGAAGGACGACCCGATGCCGCGGCGTAGTCCCGTGGGCGCTCGCCGCTCGTCGGTCCGGCCCGAACGGCGTTCGGTTCTGGTGGTGGTCGGCGCCGAGAAGACCGAGACGGCCTATCTGAAGGGCCTTGCTCGCCGGTTCCGCCTGGGCGCGGTGACGATGGACATCGTCGAGAAGCCGGGCGCGCCGGATCAACTGGTCTCGTATGCCCGGAACGTCTATGGCTCGGAGGGGTACGGCCAGATCTGGTGCGTCACAGATGTGGACCATTACGAACGAGAAGGCGGCAAGGTCACCGCCGCCGCCGCGATCGCCGCGAAATCGGGGATCGAAGTGGCCGTGTCCAACCCGTGCTTCGAACTCTGGCTGCTGCTGCACCATGAAGCGTGCACCGGCTTCTGCGCCAACTGCGGCGCGGTGGAGAAGAAGCTGAAACGCAGCCTTCCCGCGTACGACAAGACCCGGTTGCGATTCGACGACTTCGCGGACCGGTTGGAGGACGCGATCGCCCGCGCCAAGGTGCTCGAACCCTCCGGAACCGATCACGCGATCAACCCCTCGACCGGCGTCTGGCGGCTGGTCGGTGCTCTCTTGGAGAAGGAATGACCATCGTTCGCCCGTATGGGGACACGACCGGGGACGGGATGGTGCAGCTGTCGTTCACGCTGCCTGTGCCGCATGACAAGCGGGCCGAAGGGGCCGCTGTGCAGTTGGCCAACAAGATGGGGATGGATCCGGCGCTGCTGGTGCACGCCAAGCCGATGGGCGACGGGTTCACGTTCTTCGTCGTCTACGGGCGGGTCAACCATCTCGTCGACACCGATGCGGTGCAGGTGGTGGAGCGCGACTATCCGCTGCTGAGCGCCAAGGAGGTCAACGCGGTCATCAAGCGGCGGATGCGCCGGCGGCTCAACGTGGTGGGGGCCTGCATCGGCACCGACGCGCACACGGTGGGCATCGACGCGATCCTCAACCTCAAGGGGATCGCGGGGGAGAAGGGCCTGGAGTACTACCGCGAGCTGTCGGTGACCAACATGGGCGCGCAGGTGTCGGTGCCCGATCTGGTCGAGACGGCCCGCGCGCAGAAAGCCGACGCGGTGCTGGTGTCGCAGGTGGTGACCCAGCGCGACGCGCATCTGCAGAACACCCGGGCCATGTCGGCGGCGTTCCGTGAGGCGCTGCCGGCCGGCAAGCGGCCGCTGCTGATCGTGGGCGGGCCGCGCTTCGACGAGCTGATGGCGGCCGAGCTCGGCGTCGACCGGATCTTCGGGCGGGGTACGACTCCGCGCGAGGTCGCTTCGTACCTTGTTCACGCGCTTATCGGGAGCCCGAATTGATCACTGTGACGCACCAGCGGTACGTGCCGTACTCGCACGCCCACTACGCCGGGAATCTGGTCGACGGCGCGTACTCGCTGGGGTTGTTCGGCGACGTGGCGACCGAGGTGTGCATCCAGCTCGACGGGGACGAGGGCCTGTTCGCCTCGTACGACGACGTGCAGTTCAAGGCGCCCGTGCAGGCCGGCGACGTCCTGGAGATCACGGCGACGGTGGTGAAGATGGGCACCCGCTCCCGGAGGATCGAGTTCGAGTCGCGGGTGGTGTGCCGGGGCACCGGCGGATCGGGCGCGATGGTCCTCGAGACGCCGATCGTGGCCGTGTCCGCCACCGGGACGGTCGTCGTGCCGCCGAAGAATTGAGCGACACCGTCACGTGCGTCGACGTCGGCTCGACGTACACCAAAGCCGCTCTGATCTCTTTGTCCTCCGCGCGCCTGGTGCGCCGGGCCGAGGTGCCGACAACGTCCGCGAGCGACGTTCTGGCCGGGCTGGACGAGGCGGTCACGGCCGTCGGTGGTGTCAATTCGCCGCTGTACGTCTGTTCGTCCGCCGGGGGCGGCCTGCGGCTCGCCGTCGTCGGCTACGAGTCGCTCGTGACCGCCGAGGCCGGGCACCGGGTCGGCCTCTCGGCGGGCGCGCAGGTCGTCCACGTGGCGGCCGGCCCTTTGCGTGGCTCCGGCATCTCCGATCTGCGAGCGGCGCGGCCCGACGTGATCCTGCTCGTCGGCGGCACCGACGGCGGTGACGGGGACGTGCTGCTGCACAACGCGCGGCGGCTGGGAAACGCCCGGATCAGGGTGCCGGTGGTGGTGGCCGGCAACGCCGACGTGCGCTCGGCGGCGGCCGCCCTGCTGTACGGCCCGGTCACCCTCGCCGCCAACGTGCTGCCGAAGATCGGCGTGCTCGACCCCGGACCGGCCCGCGCCGCCATCCGTGACGTCTTCCTCCAGCACGTGATCGGCGGCAAGCGCCTGTCCAGGGGCAAGCGCTTCACCTCCCTCGTGCGGGCCGCCACCCCCGACGCCGTGCTCGCCGGCGTCGAGCTGCTGGCCGACGTCACCGGCGCCGGCGTCCTCGTCGTGGACGTCGGCGGCGCCACCACCGACGTCTATTCGGCCCTGCTGCCGGACGCGGAGAGCGAGTCCGGCCCCCGCCGGGACGTCGCGGGCACCCTCTGGCGCTCCCGGACCGTGGAGGGCGATCTGGGGGTCGCCGTCGGCGCCGAGGGCACGATCGCCGCGGCCGCCGCCGAGAAATTGGCACGAATAGAAGACGGTGACCGTGGGTTAGCCGCGGCGGCCGCCACGATCGCCCTGCGGCGGCACGCGCGCGGCCACTCGTCCGGTCCCGGTCAGCCCCGCACCGGCGGCCGCGACCTGCGCGACGTGCGCCTCGTGGTCGGCTCGGGCGGGGTGCTGCGGCACGGCGGCGGCGCATATGTGCTGGACGCGGTCCTGTCCGACACGGCCGGGGGATGGGCCGCCCCGGCCGGGGCGCGCACCGTCGTCGACGAGCAGTACGTTCTGGCCGCCGCCGGGCTGCTCGCGAATGATCACCCTCACGTCGCGGCGACCCTGGTGAACAGCCTGTAGCTCGATCGGGTACAGGACATGACACGCCGGGGAACGCGACACGCCCGAGCCCGGGGGCGGCGGTTGACAGGGGGGCGGGGGAGCGACGTACCGTCGTCCAATCCTGAGCACGGCAGCGGCTCTGTTCGCTCCGTTCCTTCACCCACTGGCCCGCAGTCCTCGCAGGGGTCGCGCGTTCAGCCAGGTCCAGGGGGTGGGGGTCGGCGGGGCGGCGGCGGACCGGTCGCGACCGCGGTGGGGCAGGGGAGTGAGCGGCGCCAGTAGACAACGGCACGCCGGCGGGCAGCCAGCCCGGCGCGGGCCGGTCCGAAGGTGACCGCGACCTCCGGCTGTTCCCACCGGCCGTGTCCAGGAGACGGAACCAGTTGTGAGGCGCGGTCTTCCAGGGCCGCGCCTCTTCGCGTCCGCGCCGTTATCGGCTGCGGGTAGCCTCTCGCGGGTGGAGATGACGTTGCAGCCCCCCGCTGCGCCGCTGGTCACGGCGCACACCGACCCGCCACGCCCCGTCCGGCGGCGGTACGCGTACGCGCTCACCGTGCTCGCGGGTCTCGCGCTTCTCGTCGCGCTCCCTCCGTACGGCCTGTGGTGGCTCGCGCCGGCCGGTGTGGCCCTGCTGGCCGTGGCCACCCACCACCGCCGCCTCGGCGGCGCCTTCGGCTTGGGTTTCCTGGCCGGAGCCGTGCTGTTCGTCCCGCTGCTCGACTGGACCCGCATCGCGGCCGGCTGGCTGCCCTGGATGCTGCTGGCACTGGCCGAGGCCTGCTTCGTCGGGCTCACCGGTGCCGCCATCGCCTGGCTGTCGCCTCTGCTCGACCGGTGGCGGGCCCTGTGGCCGCCCGTGCTGGGCCTGCTGTGGGTGGCACAGGAAGTCGCCCGTGACCGGGCCCCGTTCGGTGGCTTCCCGTGGGGGCGGCTCGCCTTCAGCCAGGACGAGGCGCCCGCGCTGCGGCTGGCCGCCTGGGGTGGTGCCCCACTGGTCACCTTCGCCGTGGCGGCGGCCGGAGGGGCCCTTGTGGCGCTTCTGTGGCGGCGCCGGTGGGCGCTGCCGGCCGCCGGCTACCTGGCGGCCCTGATCGCGCTGATCGCCGGCCCGCTGCTCGTGCCGGTGGCCAAGGCCGACGGCCCCACCCAGACGGTCGCGGTCGTGCAGGGCAACGTGCCCCGCCTCGGCCTCGACTTCAACGCTCAGCGCCGCGCCGTGCTCGACAACCACGTGAAGGCCACCAAACAGCTCGCCCTCGACGTGGCCGCCGGCAAGGCCGCCAAGCCCGACCTGGTGGTGTGGCCGGAGAACTCCAGCGACATCGACCCGCTGCGCAACGCTGACGCCGCCCAGCAGATCTCCGACGCCGCCGACGCGATCGGCGCGCCCATCCTGGTCGGCACCGTGCTGCGCACCGACAAGCCGGCCGACATCAAGAACGCCGGCATCCTGTGGAACCCGGGCACCGGCCCCGACCTGGGTCAGGTCTACGTCAAACGGCACCCGGTGCCGTTCGCCGAGTACATGCCGCTGCGCTCGGTCGCCCGGTTCGTCTCCGACAAGGTCGACCTGGTCAAGAACATGCTCGCCGGCGACCACCCCGGCGTCATCCGATCGGGTGCCCTGAGCATCGGCGACGTCATCTGCTTCGAAGTGGCGTACGACGACATCGTCCGCGACACTGTGGTGGGCGGCGCGCAGGTGCTGGCCGTGCAGACCAACAACGCGACCTTCAACGAGGCCGAGGCCCGCCAGCAGTTGGCCATGGTGCGGTTGCGGGCCGTCGAGCACGGCCGTGAGGCGCTGATGGTGTCCACCGTCGGGGTGTCGGCCTTCGTCGGCACGGCCGGTCAGGTGTACGACTCCAGCGGCTTCAACGTCGGCGCGGTGATGGTGCGTGACATGCACGTGAGCGATACGACTACGCTGGCGACTCGTTTGGGCCATTGGCCCGAGATGGTCATGGTCGCGTTGGCGATCGTGGCCCTGGCCGGTGCGCTCCCGATGCGGCGCCGCCGGCGTACGACCAGCGACGATGCGGAGGCACGGTGAGCGAGGCGGAAGGCTACCCGGGGGTGGGGCGGGTCCTCGTGGTGATCCCGACCTACAACGAGGCGGACAACATCCGTTTGATCACCGAGCGGACGCGCCGTGCCGTCCCGTCGGTGGACATCCTCGTGGCCGACGACAACTCGCCCGACGGCACCGGCGCGATCGCCGACGAGATCTCCGCCGCCGACGACCACATCTTCGTGCTGCACCGCGCGGGCAAGGAAGGTCTCGGCGCCGCCTACAAGGCCGGTTTCGCCTGGGCCAAGAACAAGGGCTACGACGCGGTCGTCGAGATGGACGCCGACGGCTCGCACGCCCCCGAGGAGCTGCCGAAGCTGCTCGACGCGCTGCGCGAGACCGACGCCGTGCTGGGCACCCGCTACATCCCCGGCGGCAGCGTGCACAACTGGCCGCTGCACCGGCTGCTGCTCTCCCGCGGCGGCAACATCTACATCAAGATGGCGCTGGGCATGCCGTTCAAGGACGCCACGGGCGGCTACCGCGCCTACCGGATGCCGGTGCTGGACGCCATCAACGTCGAGACGGTCGCCTCCACCGGCTACTCGTTCCAGGTCGAGCTGGCCTGGCGCACGTACAAGGCGGGCTTCCGGATGGCCGAGGTGCCGATCACGTTCACCGAGCGCGAACACGGCGTCAGCAAGATGAGCGGCAACATCTTCAAGGAACAGCTGCTCAGGGTCACCCTGTGGGGCGTGCAGGCCCGCCGTGAGAGCCTGCGGGCCCGGTTCGGCAAGAGCCGCCGCGAGGGTTCGACCTGGCCGTGACCGGGCATCGGCGTGGCATGCTTGAAGCCTGACACCGGAGGTCCCTATGCGCCGTCGAGGCCTGGCTTTGCTTCCCGCGGGCCTGTCATTGCTGGCGATCGCCGAGATCGTCGTGTTCATCCTGGTCGCGCACGCCATCGGTGGCGGCTGGGCGATCCTGCTGGCCGCGGCGGCGAGCCTGACCGGCATGGCGCTGCTGCGCCGTGAGGGCATGAAAGGCTGGCGGCGCTTCCAGGCCGCGTCGGTCGAGGGCCGCCCACCGGGCGACGAGGTGATCCGCTCCCTGGTCGGCCTGGGCGGCGCCCTGCTGCTGGCCATTCCCGGCTTCATCACGGCCGTGGCCGGCCTGCTGCTCCTGCTCCCGCCGGGCCGCCAGCTGGCCCGCCGCGGCGTCGAGCGCTACGCCACCCGTTTCGTCGGCTTCGACGCGTTCGGCCCCCGCAAGGTCCGCGTCCGCCCCGGCGACCCCATCGTGGTCATCGACGACCAGCAGCCCCCGGCCACCCGCACCCCCGCCGCCGCCATCGAGGGCGAGATCGTCGAGGGCGAAGTCCTGCGCTGACCCCTCACGCGCCGACACGCCTCCCGGCTTTCTCCGCCCCGGTCGGCCACGCCGGCTCCGCGCTTCGCGAACGCGAAAGGGCCGTTCCGGATTTTTCCGGAACGGCCCTTTCGCGCTTGATGTGTTACCGGCCCCGACGGGTCCGGACCTCCTGAAGGCGCTCGTTGAGGATGTCCTCGAGCTCCGAGATCGAACGCCGCTCCAGGAGCATGTCCCAGTGGGTACGCGGCGGCTTCGCCTTCTTCTGCTCCGGCTCGCTGCCGTCGACCAGGCGGGCGACGCTGCCGTCGAACTTGCACTCCCAGGTGGTGGGCACCTCGGCGTCGACGGCGAACGGCACCTCGAACTGGTGACCCTTGACGCAGAGGTACTCTCGGGTCTGCCGGGGCGCCAGCTCCGTGTTGCGGTCGGACTCGTAGCTGACCGCGCCAAGACGGCTGCCGCGCAGCATGCGTTCGCCCATGATTGGCTTCCCCTCGCTCGTGGTGCTGCTCTCGTTGGTGTAACGAAAGGGGCGGCCGCGGGATTCCTGCGGTCGCCGGTGTCATCTGTGACGGCACTGTCGTTGTGACGGCAGTGTTAACGCTACGAGCGTAGCCGCCCGAGGCCCTTACCCGGCATACCGCACCCCCGCCGAAGTGGACCTTGGTCCACTTTACGGCCTATGGGTGTTCTACAGTTGTTGCGACTTCGGTCACTCGGTCGAGTATTTCCCGAATCGCCACCCCAGTTCCGCTCCTCGCCGGGCAATATTCGTCCGGTGGTCGCTCGAGATGAGCAGTCTTCACCCACCTCACCGAACGGCCCCCATACCGGCTCCTTGCTCGCGCGATGTTGCCAGCGGCCCTGGTCGCGGGTCTCGATCGCGGTCCGGGTCGTCGGTCTCCGCGTAAACCACGCTGTGGATTCCGTCACGATCCAGTCCATTACGCGCCCTCCGCCCGATCGCGAGCGGGTCCTTGCAGCTTGTCGGCGGCCTTCGTTCCGTCGTGGTCCGGCCCGGAACGGATAGCCGCCGCTTTCCGGGCTGACCTCTGGGCTACGGCCCGCCTGGCTGTCTTCTCCGACTGGCTCGTCGCCTGGACCCACCTTCCACAGAACCCCCGGCCTTCCTGAACGACTCACAGCCTGTCCTCACTGCCACAGACTGGTGGGTCGGACGTTGCGGCGCGGCCTACCCCCGGCGCGGTCTTCACCTGCCGCGGCAGACCGTCCGTCGCAGGCGGGAGGTCCCCGCCTGCGCGCCGGGCCGTTGGATGGTCAGGACGAGAGGGACAGAGCTGGGCTGGACGGGCCGACCCGGAGCGGGGCCGGGCTAAAGCGTGCCGGGCGGGGCTGGGAGGGAAGGGCCGGCCTAGAGCGGTGCCGGGTGGGGCGGGGCTGGGTCGGACGGGCCGGACTGGAGCGGTGCCGGGTGAGGTGGGCTGGTCGGGGATGCGGCGGGGCGGGTGGTGCCCAGTGAGGCCAGGGCCGAGGCCAGGTCGCTGACCTGGGTGGAGAGCTGGGCGGCTCGGGTCTGTGCGGCTTCGGCCTCGGACTGGGCGGTGGCCAGGCGCCGTTCGAGGTCGGCGCGGTCGCGGGCGGCCCGGTCCAGTTCGTCGCGCAGGCCTCGCAGGGCGTCGCGTTCGGCTCGGGTCTCGGCGAGCTCGGCCTCGGCCGTCTTGCGGTCGTGGGCGGCGTCGCGGCGTACATCAGCAAGCGTCTTCTCCGCCGTCTCCCGCTGCTCGGCTGCTTCGCGCCGGGCGGTGACCAGGTCGGTGTCGAGGCGGCGGGCCTCGTCGCGGGCGGTGTCCCGTTCGCGGCGCAGCTTCTCACCGCGCTTGGCGGCGGCTTCGGCGTCACGCAAGGCGGCGGTCAGGTCCCGCTCGGCGGTTTCCCGTTCCCGTCGTACGTCCTGAAGCTCTGCCCGCGCCACCGACAGCTCGTCGCGGGCCGCGTCCCGGTCGGCTTCCGCCCGTTCCTTCAGCGCCACGGCGGCGGTGGCCTCCCGGCGGGCCTCGTCGCGTTCGGCACGGGCCTGTTCGGCGTCCTTGCCGGCCTGTTCGGCGGCGCGCGCGGACTCCTCGGCCCGGTGCTGCGCCTCGTCGCGTTCGGCGGTGGCGGCCGAGGCCAGCTGCTGCGCGGTGGAAGCCTCGGTGGCGGCCCGCTCGGCGTCACGGCGGGCCTCGTCGCGTTCGGTGTGCGCGGCGGCGATCTGCCCCGACGTCTCGGCCCGGATCTCGGCCACCTGCCGTTCGACGCCGGCGGGGGAGAGCTCGGAGTGCAGCGCCTCGGACAGCCCACCGACGAGCTGATCGAGCCGGTCGACGACCTCCCAGGTGCGGGCCACCTGCCCGGCCAGCCCCGGCGACGCCCGGTGCCGCATGCGAACGTTGCGGGAGGCGCGCTGGCACTCCCCGTCGTTGTCGCGGCAGTACCGGAACGGCCGCCCGGCGGACGAGCGCTGCGGAACAGGCCGTCCACAGTGAGCGCAGGGACGGGTCTCGGAGACGGTGTCGTTCTCGTTCATCGCGAGATCAACCCTAGGCCCCACAGCACCGGAGATCCCGCCACCACACCGCGCCCACATCACCATCCTAGGATGCCTTACAGGGTGTGCGCTCCGCCGCACACCTCAAACCCAAAGAACAAAAAGGAATCAACGGCATCCCGCCATTTGCTTTGGCCCGTCAGCCGTCGTGAGAGCAGGGCGGCCGTCACCGCGTCGGCCGCGAGCAGGTGATGCAGGCGGGCGCCGCCCGGATTTGACGACTGCGGCCTCCGCGAGGCGCGCGGCGCGCGGCGCTGACCAGCGTCGGCGACGTCGTGATCGCCTCGACCGCGACGCCCGGGGTGCCGGTGGTGGTGCTGGCCCGCGATCCGGCGGCGCGGCCGGCTTAGCGGCCCGCCTCAGTAGCGACCAACTCCGCGGCCCGACATAGCGGCCCGGCTTAGCAGCGCCAGCTCCACAACGCGGTTGGCGGCCCGGCTCCGCGGCGGGGTTTGGCGGCGGGGTGGCGGCTCGGCTCCGCGGCGCGGTTCGGCGGTGCGGCTTAGCGGTGCGGCGAGTCGTGGCTTCGCTGTGGCCGGGGGTCAGAGGTAAGCGTGGGCGACGTGGAGCAGTCGCCACAGCAACGCTGTCAGCGCCGCGCACGAGATCAGGCCGACGAGCATGAGGGGCCAGTCACGCCACAGCCGGCGCGCGGTCGCCAGCCAGACGAGCACCACGAGCGGCAGCCCCAGGCGTACGGCGTCTGAGATCGTCGCCCCATGCAGGAGGTCGGCGACTCCGGTCAATGGGGCTGTCCATGGCGGTCCGATCGTGCGCAGGTACCAGCCTTCTCCGGACAGCAGCCCGCACGCGGCGCCGGCGGCGAAGGCCAGGGTGGCCAGTGTGAGCGCCGCTGCGGTGACGGCGGTTTTGGTTGTCGGCGTCGGCTGGGGTGGGGCTGTCGTGTGGTTCGGCAAGCCCGTGCCTCGTGTCGTCGTCAGTGGATGTCGTCGAGAAGTTTGATCCATGGTGTGGGGTCGGTGGCGTCGGGGTCGAAGATCTCGTGGGCGGCGATCATGGGGCCGTGGAAGCCGCGGATGTAGCGGATGTAGCGGTGCAGGGCGTCGGGTGTGCGGATGCCGAGGGTGTGGTGGCTGGTGTGGTAGACCTCGCCGCCGTCGTGGGTGTGGTCGCCGGGCTTGGGTTGTTCGGGGAGGCCGAGGGTTTTGTGGAGGGTGGTCCAGGCGCGGGGCCAGTCGGTGACGGGTGGGCCGAAGGCGGTGACGGGTGTGGCGGTGCGGCCGCGGAAGTGGCATAGGTAGGTGGTGAGGGTGGCGTTGAACAGGGCGATGCCGTGGCTCATGGCTTCGTATTCGTCGGCCCAGTCGTCGCCGGGGAGGAAGCCGCTGGTGACGGCGCGCAGGGTGGTGGCGGTGTGGTCGCTGGTTTCGATGAGGAAGTCGAAGGCTTGGAAGCGGCCGTCGGGTGTGGTGTCGGTGCGGTAGGCGAAGTGGTGGGGTGGGTCGTTGCTGGTGATGGTGGCTGGGGGGAAGGTGGTGCGGCCGAAGGCCGTACGGACGGTGTCGTGGTCTGTTTCGGTGGTGCCGATGTACCAGGAGGAGATGCCGGGTCCGGTGGCGATGGCGTTCCAGAGGTGGTCGGGGTCGGTGTCGACGGTGGTTTCGTGGTGGATCTCGTAGTCCTTGCCCATGGTTATTTCTCCTGGTCGGCGGTGGAGTCGAGGGCGGGGTGGACGGCGAGGACGAGGCGGTGTTTGCGGCCGGTGTCGCTGTGGTAGCGGGCGAGCAGGGTGGTGATGCTGGCGGTGAGTTCTTCGGCGAAGGCGGCGCGGTCGGCGGGGGTGGCGAAGCGGATCTCGCCGTCGAGGGCGTAGGTGGCGAGGCGTTGCCGGGCGGTGGTGGCGCCGGTGATGAGGGTGCCGACGTCGCGGACGAGGCGGGCGGCGAGGGCGAGCAGCCAGCGGGCGGAGAGGCGGTCGGGGGCGCGGGTGGGGTCGGGGGCGACGGTGGGCAGGGCGTTGGGGGAGATGACGTAGGAGTGGGCGGTGGCTTGCATGAGGCGTTCGGTGACGTTGCCTTTGCGGCGTTCTTCGACGAGGTGCACGAGGCCGTGGTGTTCGAGGGTGCGCAGGTGGTAGTTGACTTTTTGGCGGGGTAAGCCGATTTTGGCGGCGAGGGTGGTGGCGGAGCCGGGTTCGGCGAGTTCGGCGAGTAGGCGGCTGCGGATGGGGTCGAGGGAGATCTCGGCGGCGGCGGGGTCCTCGATGACGGCGATGTCGTGCATGGGTTCGACCTTTTCACCGAAAAGAAAAGCTGTCCAGGTTTGCTAGGTGAGGGTGGCGGCGATGACGGCGCGGGTGAGTCGAGGGTTGACCAGCACGTCGGTGTTGTCGATGACCTGGTCGGCGCAGCCGGTGAAGGGCAGGGCGCGCAGGGTGGGGTCGGTGATGGCGTCGCGCAGGGCTTCGGCGAAGCGTTCGGCGCCGATCACCATGGAGCCGCGGTCGTGGAACTGGCGGCGGTTGGGTCGTTGTTCGGCGCTGAGGCCGAGGTCGTTCTGCCGGAGGGCGGCGATCTCCAGGGCGGCGCAGAGGGCGTTTTCGCGGTCGGCGGGGTCGGCGGTGCGCAGGGCGGCGAGTAGTGATGCGGCGGTGAGGTCGCCGGGCAGGGCGCGGGTGAGCCATTTGGCGTACGGGGGCCAGGTGCGGTCCTGGAGCAGGATGAGGCGGGCCACGTCGCGGGACAGGCGGGCGGTGAGCATGCGGGCGCCGAGTTCGTCACCGATTTCGGCGGCGCGGGCGGGGAAGGGTTCTTCCTGGCCGATGCGCTGCCATTGGCAGGCCATGATGTAGCGCCAGATGTCCGGCGGGTACCAGGAGAGGCTTTCGCGGGCGGCGGTGAGCACGTCGCCGGGGTCGTGGAAGACGGCGCCGCCGGTGAATTCGGCGAGGCGTTGCCAGGGTGTGGCGAGCCAGTCGAGGAGCCGGGCGCCGCCGGCCGGGTCGAAGCCGAGCAGGTCGCGGCACCAGGTGGGGAACGGCTGGATGCGGATGTAGTGGTCGACGTCGCCGTCGGTGTGGGCCATGGTGCGCACGCGGGCGCCGGGTGGTTCGAAGTGGGTGGGCCAGCCGCGGACCTGTTTGGGCAGCCGGCGGGAGAGCATGTCGTGCAGGTCGCCGGGGTCGTCGACGAACAGTTCGAGGCGGGGTCCCCAGTCGTGGTCGGTGGAGCGCTCGGTGTCGAAGCCGAGCACGTCGGAGCCGGGCCCGAGCCGGGCGGCCGCGTGGGGAAGGTCGCCGAGCAGGGGTCGTACGGCTTCGAAGTAGAAGTGGCGGGCGAGGGTGAGACCGGACTCGAATGGTGGCATGGGCGCACGGTATCGGGCGCCCATGCCAAGATCCGGAGTTGTCCACAGACTTTCGTCTGTCCACAGGGGGGCTTGCGCCGGGTTACGCGGAGGGCACGGCTTCTCGCTGCGGCTGGGTGGCCGGGGTGCGGCGGGCGGTGAGCAGGGCCGCGAAGGCCAGGCCCAGGGCGGTCCACAGCAGGACCTGGGTGCCCAGTGAGGCGATCCGGAAGCTCCACAGCAGGTCGGCCGGGAACGTGTCGGGGACCTCGTTGATGGTGGGCAGCAGGGTATAGCCGACGACGACCACGATCAGGAAGGCGGTCACGGCGGCGATGGCCTGGCGCCATTCGGCGTGCTGGGTGCGGGCCGCGACGACCGACGCCCACACGGCGACCAGGCCGATCACGAGGATGGCCAGGTAGCTGATGGTGCGCTGGTTGATGGTGGCGGGGTCGCCGACGGCGGGTGGGTTGGGCGGATATTTGACGTACGGCACGAGGACGATGCCGAGCAGGGCGGCGCCGGCCAGGCTGAGCGCCGCGCGGGTGTCGCTCGGGGTGCGCAGGCGGCGGCGCAGCAGGGTGTACGCCGTGGCGAGCAGCCCGCCCATGGCCGCGCCGTACAGGGCGGTGGCCAGGAACAGGCCGCCTTTCTGCCCGTTGCGGCTGACCAGTTCCTCGTCGTGGTGGTCGGCTTCGCCTTGTGCGGCGGGTGCGGCGTGGGCGTTGGCTTCTTCGATGGCGATGGCGGCGTCCACCTTGGGTTCGCCGAACGCGTACGCGAAGCAGCCGGCCAGCAGACCGGCGATGAGGCCCGCGAGCAGGCCCCGGAGCAGGAGGGCGCCGTATCCCGGCGCGGGTTTGGCGGTGGTCAGTGGCACGGGACGCCGAGCAGGTGGCGGCCGTCGTGCATGAGCTCGTGCAGGAACATGCCGCTCTGTGAGACCGCGCCCTGGTCGAAGGCGACCAGGTAGGTGAGCAGCAGCATGAGGGCGACGACGGCGAGGGCGGTCCAGAGCAGCCGCGCGGAGATCGCGGGGGTGCTCAGTGGGCGGACCGGCTGGGCCTTGGGCATGGTGGGGGAACCTCCTGCCGGGATGACGCGTCCCGTTCGAACGGACTGCGACGCGTGAGCGTCCTGACTCACGGCTTCCGTTGCCGGATGCCGTTCACAGTGGCGCGACCGCACCGGAGTCTCACCGGTTTCCCTCACGACGCCGCAGATGGTTTCCACAACCTAGCTGTGAGCGACCTGAACGCACAACCGGCGGCGGGCGGGTCTTGTCGCACCCGGCCGATACCATCCATCCGAATCGTTGAAAGAGGTGCGCGATGCGGTGGCGCGGGGTCCTGGCCGCGACGGCGGCGGCCGTGGCGGTGCTCGCCGTGCCGGCGCCGGCGAGCGCGGCCGTGGTCTGCCAGCGGCAGGAGGCGCCCGCCCCGGTCGCCGCGGGTGTGCCGGTGGAGGATCAGGTGTACGCGCCGAAGCGGCTGGCCGGTTTCGCGACCGGTAAGGGCGTGCGGGTCGCGGTGATCGATTCCGGGGTGGACGCCACCCATCCCCAGCTGCGCGGACATGTCGCGCCCGGCGCTGATTTCCTGCACGGTGACGACAACGCCCGGCAGGACTGCAAGGGTCACGGTACGGCCGTGGCGAGCATCATCGGGGCGATGCCGGCCCGTAACACGGGTTTTCAGGGGCTGGCCCCCGACGCGGCGATCCTGCCGTTCCGGATCACCGAGCAGGAGGTGATCGACGGCAAGGCGGTAGGTGATCGGGGCAGCCCGGTCCAGTTCGCGCAGGCGATCGATCTCGCCGTCGACCAGGGCGCCGACGTGATCAACATCTCGCTGGTGATGACGTCGGACAACGCCGCCGTGCGGGCTGCGGTCGCTCGCGCCGTCCGGGCCGGTGTGGTGGTCGTGGCGGCCGCCGGCAACGACGCGCAGAAGGGCAACCCCGACCCGTTCCCCGCGAAGTACCCGGGGGTCATCGGGGTCGGCGCGGTCGGCGCCGACGGCACGGTCGCGACGTATTCGCAGCGCGGTGAATACGTCGACCTGGTCGCCATCGGCAACGACGTGACCGGAGCGGACGCGGGCGGCCCCGGTCACCGCCGGCAGTCGGGCACCAGCTTCGCGGCCCCGTTCGTGGCGGCCACGGCCGCGCTCATCAAGCAGCGTTTCCCCGAGCTGAGCCCCGGCGAGGTCCGGCAGCGCCTGATCGCCACCACCGACCCCGCCCCCGGCGGCAGTGTGAGCGCCGAGTACGGCTTCGGGCTGCTCAACCCGTACCGGGCTGTCACCGGCACGCTCGGCCCCCGGCAGCAGGCCCAGCCGGCGCCGGAGTCGATGACCGTGGACGACCCGGCCGCCGCGGCCCTGGCCGCCCGCCGCGCCGACTCCCAGCACCGCGCCTTGCTGTTCGCCGCCGTCGTCTCCGGCATCGTCGTGCTGCTGGCCCTGATGGCCGTCATCGTCCGCCAGGGCCGCCGCCGAGGCTGGCACCCCGCAACCCCACCGGCCGCCGACTGACGCGCCCAGCGCCACACCTGGAGCCCACCGGTCGGCGACTAACCCCGTCCGACGCCACACCTGGTCGATGCGGCGGCCGCCGCACCATCTGCTGGCCCCAGCCAGCGCTCAGGCTGGCCCTGGCCAGCGCTCAAAGACGGCCAACGGCTCAAAGACGGCCAGCGCTCGAAGCCCGATGACGCCTGGCCGCGCCCGTTGAAGGAACGCAGGGCCCGCCCTCCCATCGGGGGCCCCCGTCCTGCTCAAGTCTGACGCAAAAACTGGAGATCATGCGGAAACGCCGGCCGTCCTGTGGACAACCGGCGCTCTGTGGATAACCCGGCCGACCGCGGACAACGCCGTAGCCTGGGGTGGAGCCGCGGGCGGGGCCGTGTCGAGATGCAAGCCGGCGGCGCTCGGCCGCACAGCCCGCCGGTATGTCGGGTGTGCGGTCGAGCGCCGGACCGGTGCCGCCAGCGGAGGCCGGAGTGCTGCGCTGAGCGACTCGGCAGAGGGTCTTACAGGGGGCGCAGGGTCACCAAGGCGATGCCGGGATTCGGCAGGTCCAGCACGACGTCGGCGCCGGGGGCTATGCGGCGTGGCGGGTCGGCTTCGGGGAGGTGGTCGGCGGCGTGCAGGGCGGTCCACTGCTCGGGGGTGGGCCATTCGCCGCTGAAGTGGGTGGTGATGTTGCCGTGGGTTCGGTCGACCCGCCAGACGCGCAGCAGGTGGGGTTTGTCGAGGTGGGGGCGGAGACGGATCGTACGGGCGAGGTCGGGGGAGCCGTTGACTTTGGAATGGTCCAGGGTGCTGTTGTTCAGCAGGATGCCGAGGCCGCCGTCGCGGTAGCGGGACGCCCAGGCCGTCACCAGGCTGCCGGCGCCGTCGCCGGTCACTTCGGCTGGTAGTTCGTCGGGGCCCAGGCGTTCGGCCAGTGACAGCGCCCAGAATTTGGGTTTGGCCAGGTTGCCGACTGTCAGCAGGCCGAAGCCGCCGTGCAGCAGCCGTGGCGGGCGGCCCAGTTCCTCGAAGTGGTCGGAGGCCACCCACGGGGCCAGGGCGTGCATGCGGCCGGCGGCCGAGTACATTCCCTTGAGCAGGAACGCGGCGGCGAACACGCTGTCGTTGATGTCGCTGCCGTGGGTGGCCGTCACTCCCCACTCCGTCCACAGGATGGGGCGGTCGCCGGCCAGCGGGCGTACGTCCAGGGGGATCGTGCCGTACACGTGGGTGGAGACGAAGTCGCCGGGGGGCTGCTGTTCGACCCAGCCGACGGCCGCTGTCGCCGGGCCGCCGACGCGCAGGGACGGGTCGACGTCCTTGACCGCCCGGGCCGTCACCTCGTAGAGGCGCCAGTACTCGGCGGGGGTGCCCGACCAGAAGACGGACAGGTTCGGTTCGTTCCATACCTCGAACCACCAGTGGTCGCGGACCTCGTCGAGGCCGTACCGGTCGACCACGTGGGTGGTGAAGGCGCGGATCAGGTCGGCCCAGCGGTCCCAGTCGCGGGGCGGGGAGATGATCCCGCGGTAGGTGAAGACCGTGCGTCCGGGGTCGCGGGCCAGGTCGCGGGGCATGAAGCCGAACTCGACGACCGGGGTCAGGCCAAGGTCGCGGACCGTGTCGTAGATCTGGTCGAGGCGGGTGAAGTCGCCGGCGGCGACGCCGACGTCGTCGCCGAGGATGTGGTGGGCGCGGACCGTGCGGACGCCGAGCTCGTCGTGGACGCGGCGCAGGGCCTCGCGGAGTTCGGCGCCGATGGGGCGGCCGCCGGTCTCGTCGGTGGACAGCAGGTGGCTCAGGTGTTCGGAGCCGACCATGGCCTGCCAGACGCGGTGCAGCGGGCGGGTGTCGGAGCCGACCGTCACCACCACGTCCGATTCGTCCGTGGCGTCGACGGGGACGGGGTCGGACAGTGGGCCGAGGGCGGTCACGGTTTGCAGAGCGGCCACCGCGTACCAGCCGCCGCGGCCGTCGGTGGTGTCGGCGTACGGGCCGTGGGGGACGGCCAGGACGTCGCCGCCGCCGTGGTCGACGACCTCGAACGGGCCGCCGGGGGAGGCGGCGCGGTGCACGGCGTAGCCGATCGCGCCGGGCACCGGCTGCCAGTCGACGGTCACCAGTGCCCGGCCGGCGACGGCGGAAACCCCGGTGGGTGCGGGCAGGGAGGCTTGTTGCGGTTCTCCGGGCGTACGGTCCTGAGCGCCGCCCCCGCCCATCAGAGCCGCCCAGCCGGCCCGTGCCTGCTCCTCGATCGTCATCAGCGGCCTCCGCGCAGCTGCGGCAGTTTCTGCCCGGCCGGGATGTTGAAGGTCTCCGCGGCCAGCAGCGGGCGCACCGCCCGTTCGAAGGCGGGTGTCACGAACGCTTTCTTCAGCACGTCCCGGGCGAGATAGTTGCCCAGCGCCCCCATGATCATGGACTGGTCCAGGGACAGGTAGCGCGTGGCGACCGTGCCGGAGCGGACGGCTACCGCGTCGTAGAAGCCGCCGGGCCCGTACGACGGGAAATCGGTCTTGATCCTGGCCAGGTTGGCCCGGACCGGGCCGGGCGCGTACGGCAGGGCCAGGAACGCGGCGTGCGGGGTGATGACACCGTCGCCGTAGACGGCGGCCGGGCCCGGCGGGCGGCAGTCACCGAAACCGGCGTCGTAGCGGCCGCCCTGCACGTCGGACGGGTAGCCGTCGGTGTCCATGCCCATCGCGTCGACGCCGTAGACGCCGTATCCGCCGAACGGGTTCGACGCCGGGGAGAACCCCCAGTAGCCGTAGCGGGCGTCGCCGAGGCCGTGCTCGATCTGCGCGGCCACCGTCGCCGGGTGGTTGCGGCCCCAGCTGCGCGGCCCCCACGCCGTCTCCGGGACGAAAAGGTCGGGCATGAGCGCCTCGAACATGTCGCCGCCCCAGCTCGGCACGAACGTGATCCCCCGGTAGCGGTAGGAGCCCTCGTACACGGTCCGGCCCAGGTGGGTGGTGGTGAACCCGGACGGTTTCATCTCCTGCCACGCGTAGTCGCAGCTGTCGGGCAGGGTGCGCATCGTGTCGTAGTAGGCGGTGGCGGGGATCTGCCCGGCGCCGATGCCCAGATAGGTGGCGATCCGCGGTTCGGTCACCGTGATGTCGTAGTGGTTGCAGGTGAACCAGACGCCGTTCTGCGGCACCGAACAGCCGGGCGGGGCGGTGTCCCAGAATCCGCCGCGGATCAGCCCGCGCGTGCCGATCGGTGACACCGCGGCCGGGTTGAAGTAGAACCCGAAGTTCATGTCGCCGAGAATCGCGCCGGCCTGGCCGCGCAGGGACGGGAAAGCGCCCTGTACGACCCGCAGGGACGCGGCCAGCCATCCGTTGTCGACCGAGGACAGGAACGGCGTCACCGACGTGCCGTCGGGCAGAACGGTCAGGACGGCGCCGGTGTGCGGGTCGTACCAGTTGTAGAACATTCCGGACGCGGTGTGGTGCTTCAGCGACGCCAGCGTGGACAGGGTTTTCGCCACCCGGGCCGTCGCCTCGGCCGGGGTGATGATTTTCAGTTCGCGGGCGACCACGGCCGACCACATGTAGCCGCCGATGTTGGTCGGTGACGTGTACGCCGACGGGGTGGACAGGTCACCGGGGATGTTGTCGGCCACCAGGCCGGTGGCCGGGTCGGTCATGGCCACCAGCGAACGCCACGTGTCGCGGGCGTAGCCGCGCAGCGGGTCGGCGCCCGCCTGGGCCACGGTGGCGCCCGAGAGGATCAGAGCCAGGACGAGAAATGGTACGAGCAGACGTCGCATGGTGCTCCTCACTTGAGTCCGGTCGTCGCGATGCCGCGCATGAAGTGCCGCTGCAGCGCCAGGAAGACGATCAGTACGGGAATGACCACGACGACCGCCCCGGCCAGCAGCAGGCCGAAATAGGCGCGGTTCTGCCCGATGCTGTAGAGCGCGAGCGCCACCGGCAGCGTGTACTTGTCGTCGGTCGTGGCCACGACGAGGGGCCACAGGAAGTTGTTCCACGAGGCCAGGAACGTCAGGATGCCCAGCGTGGCCAGGGCGGGTTTGCACAGCGGCAGCACCACCCGCCAGAAGATGCGCCATTCGCCGGCCCCGTCGACGCGGGCCGCCTCGATCAGGTCGTCGGGGATCGACAGCAGGAACTGCCGCATCAGGAACACCCCGAACGGGCCGGCGAGGAACGGCAGGACCAGCCCGGCGTACGAATTGGCCAGCCCCATGTTGCTGATCAGCACGAACTGCGGCACGAAGGTCACCATGCCCGGCACCATCAGCATGCCCAGCACGGCCAAGAACAGCGCTTTGCGGCCTGGGAAGTCGAGCTTGGCCAGGGCGTAGCCCAGCAGCGAGCAGAACAGCAGATTGCCGGCCGTCACCAGCACGGCCACGATGGCCGAGTTGGCGAAGTACTGCGGGAAATCCAGCCGGGAGAACAGATCCTGGTAGTTGCCCAGCGTCCACGTGTGCGGCCACCACGTCGGTGGCACCGACCGGATCTCCGACTCCGGTTTGAACGACGACAACAGCATCCACACGAACGGGCCGACCACCACGAGCAGCCCCGCGGCCAGCACGGCGTACAGGAAGATCCTGGCCTTAATCATCGCGGCTCCCCAGCAGGCGGAACTGCAGCACCGACAGGGCCACGATCGCCACGAACAGCACGTACGAGGCGGCGGCCGCGTAACCGTAGTTGCCGAAACCGAACTGGTTGTAGATGTGGTACGACACCGACAGGGTCGACGACAGCGGGCCGCCCTGGGTCATGACCAGGGGCTCCTCGAACAATTGCAGATAGCCGATGCCGGTGATGACCGCCCCGAACAGCAGCGCCGGGCGCATCAGCGGCAATGTGATCCGCCGGAACTGCTGCCAGCGTCCCGCCCCGTCCAGGGTCGCCGCCTCGTACAGGTGTGTGGGAATGCCCTGCAGAGCGGCCAGGAAGATCACCATCAGGGATCCGAAGTTGCGCCACGCGGCCATCACGACGATCGAGCCCAGCGACGTCGACGGATCCTGCAACCAGGCCGGCCCGTCGATACCGGCCAGGCCGAGCAGGTTGTTGACCAGGCCCGCCTCCGGATCGAGCAGGAACCGCCACACCACCGCGATCGCCACGATGCTGGTGACCACCGGCAGGTAGAAACCGACCCGGAACACCGCCCGGAACCGGATCAGCCCCGAGTTCAGCGCGTTCGCGGCGGCCAGCGCGGCCACGATCGTCAACGGCACCCCGGCGAGCACGAAGACGATCGTGTTCAGCGCCGAGCGCAGGAACAGCTCGTCGGAGAACAGCCGGGTGAAGTTGTCCAGCCCGACGAAGTTGACCGCCAAGGGGGTGCGCAGGTCGGTGGCCCGCATGTCGGTCAGGCTCATCACCAGCGACGCCACCACCGGCAGCACCGCGAACACGAGGAACAGCACCGTGAACGGCGCGGCGAACGACCAGCCGACCAGAGACCGCCGCCGCCGGCGAGGCGACTCCGACTGGCCGGTGGCGGCGAGGGGCCGGGTCGCTACGGCGGTCACGAGCCGGTGCCGATGGACGACGCCTGGTTCTGCACCGCCTTGAGCGCGGCGCCGGGGTCGGCCCCGGCCACGCAGACCTTCTCGGCCTCGACGTCGAAGGTGGCCGCCACCTGCGTCCAGGTCGGGAACACCGGCGGCGCCTTGGCCGACTTGAGCTGCTCACCGAAGACCTTCAGGTTCGCGTCGCCGCCCAGGGCCGGGTCGGACCAGGCCGACTGCACGGCCGGCAGGTCGCTGACCGCCTGATACCACTTGACCTGCACGTCGGGTTTGCTCAGCCAGGCCAGGAACTTCCACGCCGCGTCCCGGTTCTTCGCGTCCTTGAACACGGCGATGTTGCTGCCCCCGATGAACGAGGTCGAGCTCTGCTTGGACGGCATCGGCGCCACGGCGTACTTGGCCGCGAAGTCCTTGCCGCCCTGCTCGTTGAGGATGCCCACATGCCAGGGACCGGACATGAACGAGGCGATCTCGCCGCGCACGAACGCCGGCTCGAGCGCGCCCTGCGGCAGGTCGGCCGGTGACAGCTTCCGCGTGAAGAACGACTGGTAGTAGGCCAGGGCCTCGGTCATCTGCGGGGTGTCGAACGTGTACGCCGAGTCGGTGGCGATCGACGCGCCGTTGGACCAGCCGAACGGCAGGATCGACTGCCAGCTGCCGGTCTTGCCCGGCTGCAGGCTGATGCCCCACTTGGCGCCGGCCTTGCTCTTCATCGCCTCGGCCATGGCGCTCAGGTCGTCCCACGTCTTCGGGCCGTCCGGGAAGCCGGCCTTCGCGGCCAGGTCCTTGCGGTAGTAGATGCCGCGCGTCTCGACGTACCAGGGAACGCCGTAGGAAGTGCCGTCGACGACAGTGGTGTCCCAGGCGCCCGGGAAGTACGCGTCCTTGCTGAACAGGTCGGCCGGGGTCGGATCGAGGGCGCCGGTCTTGGCCAGTTCCCCTTGCATGGTCGTGCCGATCATCGACACGTCCGGGGTCTGCTTGGCCGCGATCGCGCTGGTCAGCTTCTGCTGGGCCGAGTCCCACGGCACCGCGGTCACCGACACTTTCGCGTCCGGGTTCTCGGCGGTGAACTGCTTCGCGAAGTCGGCGAGCTTCTCACCCTCGGTACCCATGGCCCAGACCGTGACCTCACCGCTGGCCTTGCCCTCACTGACCGCCTTGGCGGTGTCGTCGTCGCCGGCCGAGTCACGGCCGCACGCCGACAGGGCCAGGACCGCCGCCACGCCGGCGGCCATCAGTTTCCTCATTCGTGCACCTCCTCATGCGAGCCGCACGTCCGCCTGATGATCAACTCCGTGGGGAGGATCCGGCGCCGTGCGGGCTGGGTGGGCTCGTTGTCGTTCGTCTCGCCGATCCGCCGGTCGAGCCAGCGCGCGGCCGTCGCCCCGAGCTCGCGCATCGGCTGCCGCACGGTGGTCAGCCCGGCGAAACGGGCCGCGAGCAGGTCGTCCCAGCCGGTCACGGCCAGGTCCTCGGGAACTCGCAACCCCGCCGCACCGGCCGCCAGCAGCACACCGAGCGCGACTTCGTCGTTGGCGCAGACGACCGCGCCGGGCGGCCGTCCGCGAAGGAGCTCGCGGGCTGCTTTCTCGCCCGCTTCCAGGTCAAGACCTTTGAGAGGTACGGGCTGAGCGACGCCCCCGCACACGGCCCTGACCCCCGCCCAGCGGCCGGCCACGTCGGGTGACCCGCCGGGGTCGCCCAGAAACGTCACCGACCGGTGGCCGTGCCCGGCCAGATGCCGGGCCAGGGCTTTGGCCGTGTTCGTGTTGCCGGCGCGCAGCGTGTCCACACCCGGCACCGGATCGCGGGCCAGCAGCACCACCGGCACCCCCGACGCCGCGATCGAGGCGATCACGTCGTCGCCGACCGTGCGGCCCAGCACGGTCAGCCCGTCGACCCGCCCGGCCAGGTCCCGCACGGCGGCCGCCGCGTCCCGGCGGCCGTTGGTGGCCAGGATCAGCACGCTGCTGCCGTTGGCCGCGGCGGCCGCCTCGTAGCCGAGGATCACCTCCGCGTAGTAGGGGCCGACCAGGTCGGGGAAGACGATCCCGTTCGCCGCGTGCCGCCCCTGCGCCAGCGACCGGGCCGACTGACTGGGGGTGAACCGCAGCTCCCGCGCCGCCGCCCGCACACGTTCGCGGGTCTGCGGGGTGACCAGGTCGGAGTCGCGCATGGCCCGCGACACCGTGGCGATCGAGACGCCGGCCAGCTGCGCGACCTGATAGATCGTCGGCTTTGTAAGCGCTTTCATCGCCATGCCGGGGAACGTAACGCCGCCGAAACACCGGCGACATTCGAGGCGCGGCCGTATTCACGATCTGCGATAGAAGGCAAACTGCGGCCATGGACCTTCAGATGTGGGACGAGCGCGGACTGTGGCTGGAACGGCAGGCCAACACGGCGGCCGTGAAAGAACACCTGGGCGGCGTCGAAACCGAGGCCAAGCTGCTCGACCGCCACCGCCGATATAGGGAGACCATGCGCGGGCGCGACGGGCACATGTGGCTGATCGTGCTGCCCGGCTCGGCCGACCCGGCCGGCAGCGTCGGCTACTGGCGGCGCGAATGGGCCGGGGAGCCGGTCTACGAGATGGGCTGGAAGATCCTGCCCGCCTTCCAGGGGCGCGGTCTCGCGGTGGCGGCCACGCTGGCCACCCTGGACCGGCTCGCGCCGACGGCCGACCGGCGCTGGGTCCACGCGTACCCCAAGGTCAGCAACGCCGCCTCCAACGCCGTCTGCCGCAAGGCCGGCTTCACCCTGCTCGGTGAAACCGCGTTCGAATACCCGAAAGGCACCATGATCGTCTCCAACGACTGGCGCTTCGACCTTTCAGCAGTGCTAAACAATCAGGCTAGGACAAATCAATAGACCTTAGGCGTACGGCTTGGCATGGTGACCCGATGCTGACAGGCCTGTACGTTCCGCTGATCACCCCGTTCGACGCGTCCGGCGACGTCGCCGTCGAAGCGCTGCGGCGGCTCGCCCACGACGTTCTCGACGGCGGCGCCGCCGGGCTGGTCGCCCTCGGCACCACCGGCGAGCCGTCCGCCCTCACACCGGGCGAACGGGCCACGGTGCTGCAGACCCTGACAGCCGTGGGCGCGCCGCTGATCGTCGGGGCGAACGACGTTCCCGCGCTGACCGCCCTCGGCGGCGGTGCTGTCACGGCCGCGTTGACGCTGGTGCCGCCGTTCGTGCGGGCCGGCGAGGACGGCGTGATCGCCCACCTGAGCGCCCTGGCCGCGGCCAGCCCGGTGCCGCTGGTGATCTACCACGTGCCGTACCGGACCGGACAGCCCTTGACCGTCGCGGCCCTGCGGCGGATCGCGGCCATCCCCAACGTGACCGGCATGAAGCTCGCCACCGGCGGCGTCGACGCCGACACGGTGGCCCTGCTCGCCGACCCACCCCCGGACTTCGCCGTGCTGGGCGGCGACGACCTCTTCATCTCCCCGCTGCTGGCGATGGGCGCGCACGGCGGCATCCTCGCCTCGGCCCACCTCGACACCCGCGCGTACGCGGACCTGATCGAGGCCTGGCACGACGGCGACGTCGCCCGTGCCCGCCCACTCGGCCGGCGCCTGTCGCGGCTGTCGGCGGCCCTGTTCGCCGAACCGAACCCGGCCGTCACCAAGGGCGTCCTGCACGCGCGGGGCCGCATCCCCACCCCGGACGTCCGGCTGCCGCTGCTGCCCGCCTCACCGGCGTCCGTCAAGGCCGCGCTCGAGTTCACCGTGAGCTAGAAGTCAGCGACCGCGACGGCGATGTTGTCCGGGGCGCCCGCTTGGTGGGCCAGCGCGATCAGGCCGGTGACCGCCTGCTCGGGATCACCGGCCGCGGCCAGGGTGGCGCCGATGTCCCCGGCCGCGGCGACCGCGGACAGGCCGTCGGAGCACAGCAGATAGCGGTCGCCGGGCAGGGCGGTGCGCAGGGCCAGGTCCACCTCACCTTCGGCACCCCAGCCCAGGGCCCGCGCCAGCAGGGCACGCTGAGGATGAGCGGCCGCCTCGGCCGGGGTCAGCCTGCCCTGGTCGACCTGCGAGCGCACCCACGTGTGGTCCTGGGTCAGCTGGGTCAGCTCACCGTTGCGCAGCAGATAGGCCCGGCTGTCACCGACGTGCACCAGCGCGAGCCGCGTGCCTCGGCGCACCAGCGCGGTCAGCGTCGTCACCGGCCGGGCCTGCCCGCCCCCGCTCTCGCGGCCGTTTCCGCCCCCGTTTTCGCCGCCGTCTCCGCCCTCGCCCTCACGGTCGTTTCCGTCCTCGGCGAGGCGGCGGATCGCCCGGTCGGCCTCGGTGACCGCGCCGGCCAGCAGGGTCAGCAGGTCGGCGCCGGCACTCGACGGCTCCAGGGCCTTCACGGCGCCGACCGCGGCGGCCGCCGCCTGCGCGCCGCCCGGGCCGCGGGTTCCGTCGGCCACGGCGAGCACGTGCGGCCCGGCGTACGACAGATCCTCGTTGGTGTCGCGCCCCGCGCCCGCGTCCAGGCCGGCGGCGAAACGGAAGTCGATCTCCGACATGGTGGTGTCCCTTCCCGTCAGATCAGCCACGAGGAGGGAGGTCAGACGAGCCCGCGCCGCCGTGTCGGCCGCGACCCGCCGCCAGAAGGCCTCCACGGCCGCCGCCGCGGCCGCCGGCTCGAGCGCGCACACCTCGGCGATCTCGGCCAGCGGCATCCCGATGCGCCGCAGCTCGGCGATCAGCCGCGCCCGCTCGAGCTGCCCCGGCTCGTAGAACCGATAGCCGGTCTCGGCGTCCACCGCGGCCGGCCGCAACAGGCCCGTCTCGTCGTAGAGCCGTAGCGCCTTCGCGGTGAGCCCCGCCTGCCGCGCGAACCCACCGATCGTCAACAGCCCCACGGCCCCATCCTCCTCGCACCGGCCAGCGCGGCCGGCACGACCCAGGCTGGGCCTTGCCCAAGGGTCAAGGTCAATACCGGATCAGGCCGCCGACCGCGATGGGCGGCACGTGCCCGGTCCGGGGGCGGTCGCGCAGGCACAAGGCGTACGCCGCAAGCCGTTGCATTTTCAAAGACCGATCAGGGTGAGCAGGTCGGCGTGCGTTCGCGCGTCCGCGGCGACGATCAGGCCGCCGGCGCCGGTGTGCACGGGAGCGCCGTCGAGGCTGGTGACCACACATCCGGCGGCGCGGCACAGGGCTATTCCGGCGGCGAAATGCACGCTGTCCGCCAATTGGCCGTCGGTCACGTATGCGGCCCGGCGGCCGGCGGCGACCCAGGTGACGGCCAAAGTGGTGGAGACGACCCGGGGGCGGAACAGGGCGGCAAATCCCCGGTCGGCGAGCAGATCGGCCGCGCGGAAACGGGGATCGTTCGGGAACGGGGGATCGAGATTGACGTCGACCAGACGCGACGAAGCGGACGGTGACAGCTTTTCGTCGGTGCCGTCCCGGCGTACACAAGCGGCATTGCCATCGGTCCAGAAAACCTCGCCGGTGAACGGGTCGGCGCAGGCGGCGGCCGTGACCTCGTCGCCCTCGCGCAAGGCGACATTGACGCCGACGAGCAGATTGCGTACGGCGTAATTGAGCGTCCCGCACAGCGGATCGACCAGCCATGTCCGGTCGGCCGCGGCGCCCGAATGGCCGGTCTCCTCGCCGAGGACGGCGTCGCCGGGACGATGCTCGCCCAGCAGGCCGATGATGACACGCTCGGCTTCGAGGTCGGCGGCGGTGGCGAAATCACCCCCGCCCTTGTCGACCCGGTCGAGAGCCGCGCCGAAATGAGCGCGCACCACCTCAGCGCCGGCCTGCGCGGCGGCGATCGCCAGTTCCCCGTCGGTGATCATCGGGGCAGGATAGCCGGATTTCGCCAATCAGAGTTGTCGATGACCACGCCCGCCCGCGAACGCGGATCACACGCGGCGAAATAGAGCCGCTGACCGCCGACGTAACGAGCAAGGCTCGGATGTTCCGGATCGGGATGCGAGCCGTCGCGCTCGGCCATGCGCGGGACCGTCACCTCGAACGGCGCGTCCAGGAAAACCGAGAACTCCCAGAAGCCGGCCAGCTCGTCGCGGTGCAGGAACAAACCGTCGACGATCAGCACCGCGTCGTCCGGAGCCGTTTCCTGATCGAGGTCAAGGGCTTCGTCCGTACGGACATTGTGTGTGGCCCGCCGGAACCGCCGCGACCCGCCCGGCCCGAACGGCTCGAGCACCTCCCGCACGAGAGCGGGATAGTCGTAGCTGTCGAGGAAGAATCCCTCCGGGGAATCGCGGCCCTTCCGATAGCGAATGGCGCGCGGATGGTGGAAATCGTCGGCCGACACATGCACGGCCGGGCGCCCACGATCGCGCACAGCGCCGGCCAGATGGGCGGCGAACGTCGACTTCCCGACCCCGTCGACGCCGTCGACCCCGACCCGGGCCGGGCCCTCCGGTACAAGATCAGCGATCTGGTCGATCAAGGCTGGTCGCACGGGCGAAGACTAGCCTTGCGTGACCTTGCACAATGACAAGGGTGAAGGACGCCGCGGGTTCACTGTCCCTGCTCGCCATACCGGCGATCCTGTACGCGGCGTGGGCCGCCGGCAGCCTCATGATCCCGCTGACCCTGGACGACCTGACCGGAACCGCGCTGCTGGTGGCGACCCTGCTGGCGGCCTTCGCGCTGCCTCGGGTGGTGTGGGCGTACGCGGTGACCGGGGCGCTGGTGGTGGTGACGGCGCTGGCGTTCACCCAGCTGCCCGGCACCAGCCTGGGCTCGGTTCCGGCGCCGGCGCTGCTCGCCGCGGCGGTTCTGCTGGCGTGGCTGCTCAACCGCACGCCGCGGCGGCAGAGCCCCGAGCAGGCGTGGCTGAGCCGCCTCGACGGCCTGTTGGTGGGCCGCTACGACGTGCCCCGGCGCCGGGCGGCCGAGCTGGTCGCCGAGGCGCGGGCCGCGGGCGCCCCGAACGGGCCGGCACCGGTGGCCCGCTACGCGCGCGAGCTGGCCGAGGCGGAACCACCCCGCCGCCGCGGCACCACCTGGCCGGTGCTCCCGCTGCTGATCCTGACGGCGGTGATCGGCGCGGCGGCCGACGGGCAGTGGGTGCTGACCGGGCTGGGCGCGGTGGTGCTGGCCTGGACGGTGTGGGACGCGCGGGCGGCGCTGCGCCGCCCATGACCACCGAGTGGAGCCTGCGTCCCGCCACCGGTGAGGACGTCGAGGCCATCGCCGAGCTGCGGGCGGTCGTGCTGCGCCCCGACCTGGAACGCCTGGGCCGCTTCGACGAGCACCGGGTGCGGCAGAGGCTGCGGGACTCGTTCTCACCGCAACACACCTCGATCATCCTGTACGCCGGTGAGTTCGCCGGCAGCATCACCATGCGGCCGGGGTGGCTCGAGCACTTCTATCTCGCCTCCGCCCTGCACGGCCGGGGCCTGGGTTCGGCCGTGCTGCGGGCCGTGCTCGCCCGATCCGACGCCGACGGCGAGGCCGTGCGGCTCAATGTGCTGCGGGGCAGTCAAGCGGTCCGGTTGTACGAACGTCACGGCTTCACAGTGGAGTCAGCCGACCCGGTCGACGTGTTCATGATCCGGCACCCCCTCCCAAAGTCGTAAGACCTAGGGCGGACGCGCTCGCAGGCCCTCACGGGATACGGTGCCTTCGCGTCGTTTGAGAGGAGGCCCGATGAGCTCGACGGTCAAGATCCTGCTGTCCGGGGCGGGGACCTTCGTAGTGGGTCTGCTCCTCTGGCTGTTCACCGGCGACGTCGAAACCCCGGTCATCACCTTGACCAAGGTGGGCGCCGTCATGATGGTGTTCGGGGCCGCGGAGTTCCTGTGGGGTCTCTACCAGGCCGCCCGGTCCTCGAGCCGATCCGAAAAGCTGGTGAGGCCGAAACCTCAGGAGAATCGTTCTGACAGAACCGGTCGGTGAGGCGGGTCATCGCGGCTCGGTGTCGCCGAAGCGGCCGGCCAGGAGGTAGGCGCCGTGGTTGTCGAGCTGGTCGCGGCGGCGGTCGTAGCGGCGGGTGGTGCGCGGGTCGGCGTGGCCGGCGAAGTCCTGGGCGCGGCGCAGGTCGCCTCCTGTGGCGTCGAGGATCTCGGTGATCGCGGTGTGCCGCAGCGAGTGTGGGCTCAGCGCGTCGGCTGCGGCCAGGCCGGCGCGGCGGGCCAGCCTGCGGATCAGCCGGTAGACGTGCAGCTCGTAGAGGGGCCGGGCGGACGGGGTCAGGAACAGCGGCCCGCTGGCCGGGGTGCCGCGCTCGGCGAGCATTTCGTCGATGGCGTGGGACAGCGCCGGTGGCAGCGGGATGCGGCGGCGGCGGCCGCCCTTGACGGTCAGGTTGAGGACGCGGTGGCCGCGGTCGTGGCCGAGGTCCTCGATCTGGGCGCTGATCGCTGAGCCGACACGCAGGCCGGCGACCAGCAGCAGCAGGATCACGGCGTAGCTGGTCCTGGAGTCGGCGCGGGCCTCGGCGAGCAGCCGGTCGGCTTCGGGGCGTTCGAGGCCGACGGTGCTGCTGTCGTCCGGGTCGATGCGCGGGCGGGCGGCGGCCTGGGCCGGGTTGTGGGTGATCAGCGGTTGCGGGTCGGCGGCCGTGTTGACCACCAGGTAGTCGTACCAGGACGCGACCGCGGACAGCCGGCGCGCGATCGTGGACTCGGCGGCCGGTTTGCCCCGGGCGCCGGTGGCGCGCTGCTCGACGATCCACGCGTCGAGGTCGGCGGCCCGGGCGGTCATCGGGTCGCGGCCGGTCGACGCGCACCACGCACCCCACTGCCACAAGTCCCGCCGGTAGGCCGTGCGGGTGTGGACGGAGCGTTGCCGGCTGAGCCACATGGTGGTCAGTTCCGCGAGCCGGCTCGGCGCGGACATCGCGATCGCGGGCAGCGCGAGCGGCTCGGTCGCGACGAGTTCGCCGTCGACTGTCTCCTGAGGTCCGTCCGTCACGCCATGATCCTAGCTGAAGGATAACGGTCATTATCTTACACACGCCGAACGTGGAAATTCTGATCGCAAAGGCCGTGAGGGGATTATCGGATTGCAAATATCAGTAATCCAATAATCCGACTGCACTCCGATCGGCGGTCCCGCAACCCCGTGGTGGCGTCCGGGAACGCTGGCATGAAAATGTCGACATGACCGACCACGAGCAGAGCTCTGCCGCGCTCGATGCGGAGCAGCCGGATGTCGACGGCACAGGCGCGGTCACTTTGTGGCGGTCTGTCGGGCAGGGTGTGCTCGACGCGGTTGCGTCGTCAGGGTGGCGTGCTTGGCCGCCGCAGCTACCGGACCAGCCGATCTTTTCGGCCGTCTCTGACCGTCAGCTTGCTGTGAGGATCTGCCGCGAGCGCGCCGTGCCCGCTGAGGGCGTGGGATACGTGGTCCGGTTCGACCTTCCCCGGCGATTTCTGGACCGGGCCGGAGCGGCCCGAGGCGCTGGCCGCGATGAGTTCGAGTATCGAATCCCGGCGAGCGAAGTGGCCGAACTCAACACCCACATCGTCGGCGCGATCATGGAGGACGCCGACTACCGGGGTCCGGTCGATGATGCAGAGTTCGCTGAAGCCGAGCAGTTTCTTGGCCGTCCATTGCCGCGAGCTTGGCAAAGCTACCTGCAGGGCGGGTCCTGGTTGCGGCGAGGCTGGCTGGCGAGCGGGACATACGTTTGGCTCAACACGCCCCGGGAGATGCTCGGCCTGCATGAGGCGTGGGACGAGGCCGCCGGCGCACACCCTGGCATCGCGATCATCGGTGGTGACGGTTCCCGAGAGCAGCTGGTGCTGGATCTGCGGAAGGATCCCGCACCGGTGCTGCTGCTCGACACCGCCAGCGCCGGGTGGGAGACCGGCATCCGGCAGACTGGCGATGTCGGCGAACTCATCGATCGCATCGAGAGCGGCGAGTTCGAGTTCAGCTTCGATGAGTGAATCCAGCGGTGGGCCACGGGCCCGCGCGGGTAGGGGCGACGTCAACGAGCGGGTCTGCCAGGATGCGGTGATGCGCACCTCGTTGAGCACGTCGCGGCTGCGGTTGCGGCATTTCGTGGCGGGTGATGCCGTGGAGTTGCACGGTCTGTTCTCTGATCCGCTGACGCACACGATCGGGGGTGGGCCGTTCACCGAGCTGGCGCAGACCGAGCAGTGGATCCGCCGGCGCGGTGAGGCTCGGCGTGAGCATGGGCTGTGCTGGTACGCCGTTCGGGAGGCCGGCAGCGGCGTGCTGGTCGGTAACTGCGGGATGCTGACCGGGCGTACCGGTGGGGTCGAGCCTGAGATCGGCTATCTGATCGGGCGTTCCCATCGGGGGCGCGGGTTCGCTTCGGAGGCGGCCGCGGCCGTGCTCGGTGAGTGCCGGGCGGTGGGGCTGCGGCGGGTCTGGTCGAGCATCCGGCCGCGGAACGCGGCGTCGCGGCGGATCGTGGAAAGGCTGGGGTTCCGGGTCGGCCGGGTCGAGCGCGACGAACGCGGGGAGCTGCTGTTCTACGTGATCGATCTTCGTGGGGAAAGCGAGGAGCCGCGCGGGTGAGGGCAGCCTGGTCCGGTACGCCCGAGGAGCTGCGGGCCGCTGTGGCGCAGGCTCTCGGGTCGGCTGTGGTCAGTCATCGGGATCTGCGGGGTGGCATGTCGCCGGGGCCGGCGGTGGGGTTGCGGCTGGCCGACGGGCGGCGGGTCTTCGTCAAGGCCGAGTCGGCGGCGGTGCGGGCGCACAACCATGCGATGGTGCTGCGGGAGGCGGCGATCCTGGATCGGCTGCCGGTTTCGGTGCCGGCGCCGCGGCGGCTGGCCACCGTCGAGTGTGGGCCGTGGGTGGCGCTGGCCACCTCGTGGGCGCCGGGTGCGAGCGGCGGCTTGTGGACCGACGCGGCGATCGCCGCGGTGGTACGGGCGTGCCATACGGCCAGTGAGCATCGGGCACCGGCCGCCTTCGTCCCGGTGGCCGAGCGGCTTTTTCGGGTTCGACGGCTGGCAGCGGATGCTCGAGCTGGGCCCGGCCGACGACTGGGAACGCGCGCACCTGGAGCCCGCGGCCGCGATGCTCACCGGCTGGCAGCAGTGGACGGCCGGTGAGGCGCTCGTGCACCGCGACATCCGTGTCGACAACACGGCGCGGGCGCGAGAGGCGGTTCTGCTTGATTGGGCGTACGCCTCGGCCGGCGCCCCCTGGATCGATCTGGCCCAACTGGCCGCCGACGTGGTCGCCAGCGGGCACGAGGCCGGCCCGCGGGTGGCCGCCGACCGGGCCTACCGGCTGTTGCAGACGTTGCCGCCGTTGGCGTCGCGGTTCGTGGTCGGCCTGGCCGGGCTGTGGCGTTTCCGCTCGGCGACGGTCCCGGACGTGGTCCTGCCGATCGCGGCCTGGCGCCGCGCCCGAGCGCTCGCGTTGCGCCCGCTGGTGAGCCGCCTGCTCGCCGAGCGGTCCGCCACCGGGCATCGAACCGGGTGCCGGGACTGACACGGTGATCGGCAAACTGATCGCATGACAGGTCTGATCGCCGAACTCGTGGTGGATGCTCGTGCCCCGCAGACCCCGGCTCTCGCCCCGGACGGGCGCTCCATCGGCTACGTTCTGGCTCCTGCCAGCCGGGTCGGTGACTTTCTCGACACCGAGCTGTGGCTTGCCGGCACCGGCGGCGCCGGTGCGGCACGCCGGGTGACCGCGGACACCGCGACGGAGTCCCGGCCCCGCTGGTCCGCGGACTCGGGCACCCTGTTCTTCCTGTCCGACCGCGCCGAACGCGGACTTGCGCAGCTCTATCGGCTCACCCTCGCCGATGGCACGGTGACCGTGTCGACCAGTTGGCGCGCCGGTATCACCGACCACCTGCCCCTGGCCGGCCCCGGTCTGGTCGCTCTGCTCGCCGAGGACGAGCCCACCGAGCAGGACGAGCGTCGCGCCCGGGACCGCGATGACGCCGTCGTCGCCGGTGAGCGGGAGCCACGGGCCAGCTTACGGCTGCTGGACCTGGCCACGGGCCGGGTCACCACGCCGGACGTCTTCGGCGACCGGCACGTCGTGCAGCTGCGGCAACGGCCCGACGGCGGCCCGCTCGCCGTGCTCACCCAGGCGAGTGCCGACTATGACTATGGTCCCCGCAGCGGGCGGCTGCACCTGTTCGACCACACCACCGGGGCCGTGGAGGACTTGGGGCCGGTCGCGGCCGATGCGCGCTCGCTGGCCTGGTGGGCGGCGGAGGACGGCTGGCACCTCGGCTATCTCGCGCTCACCCCGCCGGGGCTGCAGGCCGGCACTGCCGTGTTCGACCTTGCCCTGGGTAGCCGCGTTCTGCGCAACCGCACCGCCGACATGTCGATGTGCCCCACCGAACTGTGCCAGACCAGCTCCGCCGCGCTGGTGGTGTTCGCCGACGGTCTGAACACCACCCTGGCCCGGCTCGATCCCGCCGGCCTGACGCTTCTGTCGCAGCATCGGGGACGCGTCGACGACCTCACCGCCACCGCTGCCGGCGAGACCATCGCGGTTGTGACCGGCGGCCGCTATCAGCCGGCGAACGTTCACCTGGGGCCACCGACCGGGCCGCTGCGGAAGATGACCGACACCCGCCCGGAGCTGGACGGCATCACTCTCGGCACGCAGGAACCGTTGGCCTATCGTGCCGCCGACGGTCTCGACCTGGACGGCTTGCTCGTGCTTCCGGTCGGGCGCACGGCCAGTGATGGCCCGTTTCCGCTGGTCACGATCGTGCATGGCGGCCCGTACGATCGCCATGCCGACCGGTGCCAGTTGTTCTGGTTCCCCAGCGCGCAGTGGCTGGCCACCGCCGGCTACGCGGTCTTCCTGCCCAACCCGCGCGGCGGCCAGGGCCACGGTCACCAGTTCGCCGCCAGCGTCGCCGGCCGGGTCGGCCGGCAGGAGTGGACCGACATCCTGACCGGCATCGACCTGCTCGTCGCCCGAGGCGTCGCCGACCCCGACCGGCTGGGCATCGCCGGGTGGAGCCACGGCGGATTCATGTCCGCCTGGGCCGTCGGCCAGACCGACCGGTTCCGCGCCGCTCTGGTCGGCGCCGGCGTCACCGACTGGGGCATGCTCGCCGCGACCGGCGAGAACGGCCAGTTCGAGGCCGCACTCGGCGGCAGCACCGGCTGGTCCGGTATCGGCCCGCACCCGCATGACGCGGTCAGCCCGATCTCCTTCGCCGGCCGCATCCGCACTCCGGTGCTCATCCTGCACGGCGCTCAGGACACCAACGTGCCCCTCGGCCAGGCCGTGTACCTTCACCGGGCGCTGCGCCACTTCGGCGCCGAGCACGAATTCGTCATCTACCCGAGGGAAGGCCACTCGATCAGGGAACGGGCCCACCAACTCGACGTTCTGCACCGGACCCGCGCCTGGTTCGACCGCTGGCTCCGGGCCTGAACGATCGACGTGCCGGCCTGGGGGTCTTCGTCCGCGGCCGGCCGCTCAGCCGAGTGCGGGGTCAGGCCTTTCGCTCGGCCTCGCGCCGGCCGCGTTTACCCAGGGGGATCTCGGCCACGTCGACCGTCTGGGACGTGACTTTCTTGATCGCGTAGCCGCGTGCGGCCATCCACTCGGCGGCCTTCGCTTCGGCGCGGGCGGCCGCCTTGGGCACGTCGGCGTCGTCGGCGGCCTGCTCGGCGAAGCGGAACGTGAAGAACGGCCGGGCCGGCAGGTCGTACGTCAGATGGCCCTCGGGGGTGTACTGCGTGTGCAGGAAGTCGTGGGCGGCCTGGGCGGCGACCAGCTCGGCCAGCTGCGCGTCGGTCAGGTTGTCGAAGCTGCCACGCACGGTGACCCTGATGGTGCGGCTCATGACGGTGAAGTATGCCCAGTGGGAACGGTCAGGGCCACTGGATTTCGTCGAGGAACTCCTCGACGGCCACGACGATGCGGGCCAGCACGGCGATCGAGTCGGTCAGCGGGCCGGGCACGAACATGCCGTGGTCGGCCGTGGGCACCTCGACCACGTACGGGCTGAGCCGGCGGGCCGTGGCGCT
Source organism: Actinoplanes sp. CA-131856 (assembly GCF_050956135.1). Lineage (GTDB taxonomy): Bacteria > Actinomycetota > Actinomycetes > Mycobacteriales > Micromonosporaceae > Actinoplanes. Next base: position 5,291,387 of record NZ_CP191849.1, read on the forward strand.
GTCCCAGTGTTTGTCGGCGGTGCCGCCGACGAGCAGGCAGGGGGCGGTGGCCCGCTGCAGGGCGTCGGTGATCCACGGGCAGTGCAGCAGCGGGGTGAGCCAGACGGCGGGCAGGCCCCGTTCGGCCGCGACGCATGCCGCGTTGGTGCCCAGGGACTTGCCGATGAGCAGGGCGGGGCCGCCGAGACCGTCGAGCACGGGGCTGATCTGCCCGCGTACCCAAGCCTCGATCTCTTGATTGTCCAAGGACGGTGGGTTGGTGCCCCACCAGTGGGCGTGGGCGGCGGCGCCGCGTTTCTCGGGGACGGTGCCGACGTAGGCGAGCAGGCCGGCGGCGGGGCCGTAGCGTGCTCCGGGGATGACCACTGCGTCTGCCATGATTCACGCTAACCGGGGACGAAGCGGAACGCGATGCCTCGCGGGTCGTCGATTTCGATCAAGCCCGTGGTGTCGGTGTGCCCGGCCAGTCTGTTCAGCGCCTCGGGTGCTGTCGAGACCCCTTGCAGTTGTACGGAGATGCCGGTGAACCGCAGCGCGGCGGTGCAGCTGATCTGGCCCGGCCCGAGCTGGTCGAGGTCGCCGTCGAGGGTCACGGCGGCGGTGATGAGCGGGCCGTCCTGGGCGGTGACACGCACGTCGACCCGGTTGTAGCGGTGGTGCCCGTGGTGGTGGACGACCGCTTCGGCCGGTTCGGCGAACGAGCCGCTGGACACGTTCAGCGCGGTCATGGCCTGCCAGCCGCCGGTGGTGTCGGGCAGCCATTCGATCTCGAGCAGCACCGGGTCGCCGCCGACCGGCGCGAACGGTATCCGCAGCGTCCAGGTCAGGGCCTCGTCCAGGCCCACGACCGGGTTGTCGAACAGCAGCCCGGACCATTCGCCGCCCTCGGCGGCGATCAGCGCGCGGGCGTCCAGCCCGCCGGTGTCACCCACGGCGGGAGTGTGCCACAACGCCCGGAAGGTCCCTGAAGTCAGGGGCGCACCGCGATCGTGAGCAGGTGGTTGCTGACGCCGAGCAGGGTGGGTTCCTCCTCGACGGTGCGCAGCATGTCGAGCATCAGCTCGGTTTCGGCCTCGTCGGCGAGGATCTCGGTGAGCCGGCCGCCGAGCATGGCGATCGGGCCTTCGAGGCCGACGCGGCGGCGCACGGTCAGGCCAGCGGCGATGGCCTCGGCCGGTGGTTCCGACGGGTGGTGCAGGTAGGAGCTGGTGAACCAGCCGTTGCCGAGCTCGCCGACGGCTTCCTGCCGGCCGTCGTCGAGGACCCGGTCGACGCGGGGCCGGTATCGCGGGTCGAGGGCGTAGTTCTTGACGAAGCCGTCGAACAGTGACGCGTAGCGGCTGATGGTGGCGGCGATGACGACGCCGCCGGGTCGTACCGCGCGGGCCGCTTCGCGCCAGGCGGTGAGGCGTTCGCCGAAGTCGAGCAGGTGGTACAGCGGCCCGAACAGCAGGACGGCGTCGGCCTGGCCGTCGGGTGCGGGCAGGCCGCGGGCGTCGCCGAGCTCGGCGGTGACGCCGGGGCGGGCGGCGGCGGCGCGCACGTGCGACGGGACGGGGTCGATGACGTGCACGTCGTAGCCGAGGGCGGCCAGCGGTTCGGCGTAGACGCCGGTGGCGCCGCCGACGTCGAGCACGCGGGCCGGCGCGGGTGGCAGTTCGCGGCGCAGCACGTCGAAGGTGCGCAGGAACTCGAGCCGGCCGGTGCCGGCGTCGAGCCGATGGGTTTCGCCGCCGAGCTCGTAGTAGTCGAGGATCTCAGGTCGCATGCCGCCGATCCTGCTGCGGCCGGTGCGGGGCGGCAACGCAAATATCAGCCGAGCGGGAACTCGGCGAGGGTCTGCCACGAGCGCCCGGGTTCGGGCCGCCCGGTGATCAGCCGCAGCGCGTCGACGCGGGTGTGGATCGGCAGGTGCCGGGTGATGTCGGCGGCGGCCGCCTCGAGTTCGGGGCGCGGGTGGCCGTGCCCGATCGTCAGGTGGGGCACGATGTCGGTGAACTCGCCGCCGTAGGGCTGCAGGCCGGGGAAGCGGGCGGTGACGGCCGCGGTGAGGGCGACGATCGGGGTGGCCGGGGTGGGTGCGAGCCAGACGACGTCGTCGCCGAACCAGTCGACGTGCTCGAAGGTGCAGAAGAAGGCCGGGACCGAGGCGGCGACACCGGTCAGCGCGGCCAGGACGTGCTCGTCGAGGGCGTGCGGGGCCAGAAACGGGTAGAAGACGGTGATGTGCGCGGGCACGCCCCATCCGGCGGCGGCGTCGAGGCGCTCGCGGTGCGCCGACACGGCCGGTTCGGCCTCGCCGACGGCCAGGATCAGAGCGCTGTGCGTGGGTTCCATGGGGGCCATTGTGGATGACGGATGTCATGGCCGTGCGGTGACGGGCGGCCCACGTGGCGGCGGCCGGGCGGGCCGACGATGGTGGCATGACCCTCACGGCTTCACCTGGATTGACGACCGCGGCGTCCGCGGTCGAGCTCGACGGTGTCATCAAGCGCTTCGGTGCGGTCACCGCCGTCGACGGCATCAGCCTGACCATCCGGCCGGGCGAGGTGGTCGCGCTGCTGGGCCCGAACGGGGCCGGCAAGACCACGACAGTTGACATGCTGCTCGGTCTGCAGCGTCCCACCGAAGGGGCGGTGCGGGTGTACGGGCGGGCGCCGCACGAGGCGGTCGAGCTGGGCCTGGTCTCGGCCGTCATGCAGACCGGGGCGCTGCTCAAGGACTACACCGTCGAGGAGACGGTGCGTTTGACGGCGGTGCTGTTCGGCCGTTCCCGCGCCGATGCGGAGGCGGCGCTGGAGCGGGCCGGGCTCACCGAGGTCGGCAAGCGCCTCGTGGGCAAGTGCTCGGGCGGGCAGCAGCAGCGGCTGCGGTTCGCGATGGCGCTGCTGCCCGATCCGGAGCTGCTGATCCTGGACGAGCCGACCACCGGCATGGACGTGGCCGGCCGGCACGAGTTCTGGTCGGCCATCCGCGAGGACACCGACCGGGGCCGCACGGTCATCTTCGCCACGCACTATCTGGAGGAGGCCGACGCGTACGCGGACCGGGTGGTCTTCGTGCGCCGGGGCCGCGTCGTCGCCGACGGCACGGCCTCGGAGGTCAAAGCCCTTGCTTCCGGCCGTACGGTCCGCGCGACGCTCCCGGGCGCCGCCGAGGGCGACCTGGCGGCGATCGCCGGGGTGGACAAGGCCGAGGTGCGCGGCGACACGATCTTCCTGCACGGCGCGGACAGCGATGAGATCGCCCGGTACCTGCTGACCCGTACGGCCGCCCGGGACCTGGAGATCACCAGCCGCAACCTCGAAGACGCTTTCCTGGCCCTGACCGCGGATGAGGTGCCGAAATGACCGTGGTGACACGCACGCTGCCCCGTTTCGGGGGTTTCTCCCTCGGCATGATCAAGCTGGAGTTGCGGCGGATGGTCCGCAACAAGCGCACCGTGATCTTCACGCTGATCTTCCCGGCGGCGTTCTTCCTGCTCTTCGGCACCAGCGCCGACTACAAGACCGAACGGGTCGGTGGCGGCAACCTCACCGGCTACGTGCTGGTCAGCATGGCCGTGTACGGGGCGATGCTGGCCACCACCAGCGGCGGCGCCATGGTCTCGATCGAGCGGGCCGCCGGCTGGAGCCGGCAGCTGCGGCTGACCCCGTTGCGCCCGTACGCCTACATCGCCACCAAGATCGTCCTAGCGATGATCATCGGGGCGGTGTCGGTGGCCGTGGCCTTCGCGGTCGGCGCCGTCTCGGGGGCGCGGCTGCCGGCTTCGGCGTGGATCCTGTGCGGCCTGCTGGCCTGGGTGTGCGCTCTCGTGTTCGCCGCGTTCGGCCTGTTCATGGGCTATCTGCTGCCGAGTGAGAACGTCATGCAGATCCTCGGGCCGGTGCTGGCCGTGCTGTCGTTCGCCGGTGGGCTGTTCGTGCCGGTCGACCAGCTCGGCAGCACGTTCGCGACGATCGCGAAGTTCACACCGGTGTACGGGGTCGGTGAGCTGGCCCGCTATCCGCTGACCCACGACGGGAACCTGTGGCTGGCCGCGCTCAACGTGATCGTGTGGACGGCGGTTTTCGCGGCCGGGGCGATGTGGCGGTTCCGCCGCGACACGGCCCGGGTCTGAGCGCGGCGGTAGGTTCACAGCCATGACAGCTGCTCGCTTCGGCCCGCTGTTCGCCGCTGTCTGGCTGTTCTACCTCAGCGAGAACGTCAAGGCGCTGCTGGCCAACGGCGACCTGTGGTGGCGCTACACGGGCCTGGTGGCGGTGGCGGCGTTCGCCGTCTGCTACGCGGTGCTGGCCAACCGGGCCCGCCTGTCGCGGCAGCAGCCGCCGCCACCGCGGTTCGTGCCGAAGATGTGGCTGGGCATCGCCGTGATGCTGGCCCTGTTCGGTCTGCAGATCCCCGGCGCCGGCAACCACGCCCTGCCGTGCCTGGTCTACATGGCCGCGGTGGCCATGGTGTGCCTGCCGCTCAAGCAGGCGGTCCCGTTCGCGGTGGCGCTGTTCACGCTGGCCGAGCTGCTGCCGCTGCTGGTGCCGGGCTGGAGCGACAACGGATACGGCCTGGCCGTGCTGCTGGGCTCGGCCGCCACCTACGGCATCCGGCTGGCCGTGGAGCGGCAGAAGAGCCTGCTCGCCGCCCAGCGGGAGCTGGCCGAGCTGGCCGTGCAGAACGAGCGGGCCCGCATCGCGGCCGACCTGCACGACATCCTCGGGCATTCGCTGACCGTGGTGGCGGTCAAGGCCGAGCTGGCCCAGCGGCTGCTCGACGTCGACGTCGAACGGGCCCGCGGCGAGCTGCGTGACCTCGAAGCGCTGTCCCGTGACGCCCTGGCCGACGTGCGGGCCACCGCGATGGGCATGCGCGGCATCTCCCTGCCGGGCGAGATCGCCGCCGCCCGCGAGGCCCTGGCCGCCGCGAACGTGGAGGCCGAGCTGCCCGGGGTGGCCGACGAGGTGCCCAGCCGCAACCGGGAGCTGTTCGCCTGGACGATCCGGGAGGCGGTCACCAACATCGTGCGGCACAGCCACGCCACCCACGCTCAGGTGCGGGTCGGCCCGGGCAGTGTCGAGATCCTCGACGACGGGCCTGTCACTGTTGAGGGCAGCGGTGGCGGGCAGGGTCTGGCCGGGCTGCGCCGGCGGGCCGAGGCGGCCGGCGCGACGTTCACCGCCGGCCGTCGTGAAGATCATCCCGGCTTCCGGGTACGCGTGGAGGTACCGACATGATCAAGCTGTTGCTCGCCGACGACCAGGCCCTCGTGCGCGGGGCCATGGCGGCCCTGCTCGACATGGAGAACGACCTGAAGGTCGTGGCCGAGGTCGGCCGCGGCGACGAGGTCGTCGCCGCCGCGATCGCCGCCGAACCGGACGTGGCCCTGCTGGACGTGGAGATGCCCGGCCTCGACGGCATCGCCGCCTGCCGGGCCCTGCGCGCGGCCCGCCCCGGCTGCCGGGTGCTGATGGTGACCACGTTCGGCCGGGCCGGCTATCTGCGCCAGGCCATGGCGGCCGGGGCCGGCGGGTTCATCGTCAAGGACACCCCGGCCCGGCAGCTGGCCGACGCGGTCCGCCGCGTGCACGACGGGCTGCGGGTGGTCGACCCGGCCCTGGCCGCGCAGTCGCTGGCCCAGGGCGACTCGCCGCTGACCGACCGCGAGACGCAGGTGCTGCGCGCCGCCCGCGACGGCGGCACCGTCGCCGACATAGCCCGTGAGCTGCACCTTTCCGACGGGACGGTGCGCAACCACCTGTCCTCGGCGATCGGCAAGACCGGCGCCCGCACCCGGGCCGAGGCGGTGCGCCTGGCCATGGAGAACGGCTGGCTGCTCACTTGAGAACTCTTCTCCGGGTGCAACCGGACAGCAACCGTAAGTGACCTCCGGCTGCACCCGGCAACCGAAAAAGTTCTCCCCGTCAGCAACGACAGGGGGGAACCACCATGAACAGCTCGGCCATCACGACCGTCACCCGCGCCCAGGAGACCCTGATCCGCGAGAACATGGCCCTGGTCGGCCACATGGTCCGCGAGATGCTGTTCAAGGTTCCGGCCCACGTGCACCGCGACGACCTGGCCTCGGCCGGCTACGCCGCCCTGGTCACGGCCGCGAAGGCGTACGACGGGAACCGGGGTGTGCCGTTCGGCCGCTTCGCCGCCGCCCGCGTGCGCGGCGCCCTGCTCGACGAGCTGCGCGGCATGGACTGGGCCAGCCGGTCGGTGCGCTCACGGGCCCGCCGCGCCCAGCAGGCCCGCCAGGAGCTGACCGCCCAGCTCGGCCGCACCCCCAGCGACGTCGAGCTGGCCGAGCTGCTCGGCGTCGCGGTCGGCGAGCTGGCCACCATCGACGACGACGTGCAGCGCGCCGCCGTCCTGTCGCTGCAGGGCTCCGCCGCCGGCACGGCCGAGGACATGGTCACCGAGACCGCCCTGAACCCCGAGGAGATGCTGCTGCACCGCGAGCGCATCGGCTACCTGCACGACGCCGTGGCCGTGCTGCCCGAGCGGCTGCGTTTCGTCGTCGAGGCCTCGTTCCTGCGCGAGCGCCCGCTCGCGGAGGTCGCCATCGAGCTGGGCGTCACCGAGTCGCGGGTCTCGCAGCTGCGCACCGAGGCCCTGGCCCTGCTCAAGGACGGCCTGAGCACCCACATGGAGCAGAAGCAGACCGGCGCCGCCGCCGGCGGGGCCGTGGCCCGCCGCCGCGCCGTCTACGCGGCCCAGATCGGCGCCCGCTCCACCATGACGACCCGCCTGCGCGCCACCACCGCCCAGGGCCTGCTCGCCGCCGCCTGACCGGACCGAGCACACTGCCACCGCGCAAGGAAGTCCGGTCCGCGCGGCTGAAATCGGTGTACAGCGCGCGGGGGTGCGCCGATGATGGGCCGATGATCGAGAAGCTCAATCCTGCAGATGTGCACGAGCCCGCCGGCTACAGCCACGTGACCATCTCCGAAGCCGGGCGGCTGGCGCATCTGGCCGGGCAGTGCCCGCTCGACCTCGGTGGGGCCGTTGTCGGTGAGCCGGGGGACTTCGTGGCGCAGACGGCTCAGGTGATCGTCAACTGCCTGGCCGTGCTCGAGGCGGCCGGGGCGAAACCGGCCGACGTGGTCCGGTCGGTCGTGTACGTGGTCAGCCCGGACAGTGCCGTGCTGGCTGCCGTGTGGCAGCAGCTGAACGCGTCGCCGCTGGCTGAGGCGTTCACCAGCGCCAGCACCCTGCTCGGGGTGGCGTCGCTGGGCTACCGGGGGCAACTGGTCGAGGTCGACCTCACCGCGGCGCTCTAACCGTTGTCCACGACGATGTCGGCGTGCTCGGCCGGGCGGGCCTCGGCGGCGTACAACCGCTGGGCCGGCAGATAGCGGCCGCGCCAGCGCCGCTCGACGTCGGCCCGCCCCTCGCGGAGTACCGCCCGCCGCAGGGTCGTCTCCTGTGTGGCCGACACGAACACCCGCAGCTCCCAGTGATCGCGGAGCTCCGGGCGCAGCAGGAACACCCCGTCGACGATCAGCACCGCGCCGGCCGGGGAGGTCCGCTGCGGCGGGGACAGCACCGTGTCGGTCGCATGGTCGTACACCGCTTGCTGATAGCGCCGGTTCCCGCCCGGGCCCAGCGGGTCGAGCAGCACCCGCCGCAGCGCGGCCCAGTCGTGGGTGTCGTGGTAGCAGCCCTCAGCCGAGTACTCGCCGCGCGCGTAGCGCCGGGCCCGGGGGAACAGGAAGTCGTCGACCGTGGCCCGGATCACCTCGCCGGGCAGGGCGGCGGCCAGCTCGTCGGCCAGGGTGGTCTTGCCCGCTGCGGGCGCGCCGTCCACGGCGACCCGCACCGGATGGGCGACCGTGACCGATCCCACCGCCCGGGCCAGACCGGTGATCAACTCCGCGCGGCTCATGTCACTAGTATCGGCGCCATGGTGACATTGCCGGACATCAGGGAAGCCGCCAAGCGCATCGACGGGGTCGCCCACCGCACCCCGGTGATCCACTCGCGGACGCTGGACGCGCGGGTCGGGGCCACGGTCTACCTCAAGGCCGAGAACCTCCAGCGCATCGGCGCGTTCAAGTTCCGGGGCGCCTACAACGCCATCGCCCGGCTGTCGCCCGAGCAGCTGAGGCGGGGGATCGCCGCCTACTCGTCGGGCAACCACGCGCAGGCCGTCGCCCTGTCCGCCCGCGAGCTCGGCTCCACCGCGGTGATCATCATGCCGGCCGACACCCCGGCCTCCAAGCTCGACGCCGTCCGCGAGTACGGCGCCGAGATCATCACCTACGACCGGTACCGCGAGGACCGGGTCGCCATCGGCAACCGGCTCGCCGAGGACCGCGGCCTGGCCCTGATCCCGCCCTACGAGCACCCCGACGTCATCGCCGGGCAGGGCACCGCCGCCCTCGAACTGCTGGAGGAGGTCGGCCCGCTCGACGCGATCGTCGTGCCCGTCGGCGGCGGCGGGCTGATCGCCGGCACCGCCGTGGCCGCCAAGGGCCTGCAACCCGGCATCGAGGTCATCGGCGTCGAACCGGCCGACGGCGACGACACCAAACGCTCCCTGGAGGCGGGGGAGCGGGTCACCATCCCCGTGCCGCGCACCATCGCCGACGGGCAGGCCGCACCCACCCCGGGCGAGCTCACCTTCTCCATCAACAAAGACCTCGTCGACCGGATCGTGCTGGTCAGCGACGACGAGCTGCGCGACGCCCTGCGCTTCGCGGTCGACCGCCTCAAGCAGGTCATGGAACCCAGCGGGGCCAGCGGCCTGGCCGCCCTGCTCGCCGGGCGCCTCGACCCGCCGCCGGCCCGCATCGGCGTCATCGTCTCCGGCGGCAACGTCGGAGCGGCCCGCCTGGCCTCACTGCTCGCCCAATAGCCCCCGCTCGACCTCCGGGTCGAGGCCCACCCTCGGCCGGTCGTCACGCTGCGGCGCCGGCTGGCCGAGGGTCCGCAGCCAGGACCATGTGTCAAAGACGGTTTCCCGTACGGGCCGGCAGCGCAACCCGGCACGCAAGGCCTTCGACACGTCGGCCGAGTTCATGAACGCGTGCTCCGGCCCCGGCGGGAACCAGATCGGCAGCTGCGTCCACGGCTGAACACCCCGCTTCACGATCACCTCGGGGTCGGTCCAGCGCAGCTCGGCGCCGCCGCCGGTGGCCTCGACCGCCGTCTCGAGCAGCTCACCCATGGTGGTGTGCCCGGGTGCGCTGACCACGTTGTACGGCCCGTCGAGCCCCCGGGCGGCCGCGTCGAGCACGAACACCGCCAGATCGCGCACGTCGATCAGCTGCAACGGCAGCTCCCGCGGCCCCGGCGCCAGCACCGGCCCGCCGCGGGCGACCCGGTTGAGCCACCACGGCAACCGGCCCACATCCTCGTACGGGCCCAGGATCAGACCGGCCCGGGCCAGCAGCACCGGACCGCCGAACGCGGCCGCACCTTGCTCACCGCGCAGCTTGTCACCGGCGTACCCCTGCTCGGTCTGATCGACCAGGGGCGCCCGCTCATCGAGAGGACCCGGCGCCAGCCAGCGGTAGACCGAGCGGCTCGAGACGTACGAGTAATGCCCGGCCCGCCCCCGCAGCAGCTCAGCCGTACGCCGCACCGCCTCGCCCCCGGCCGACCACGTGTCGACCACCGCGTCCCACTCACCGGACTCCAGGGCGCTCAGGCCGCCCTCCGCCAGACGATCACCCACCAGCGAGGCACCGCCGCGCCGGCCACGGTTGAACAACGTGACCTCGTCGCCACGACGGGCGGCCTCCTCAGCGACCGCCCGCCCCGCGAAGCCCGTACCACCAAGAACCAGGACCCTCATGAACCGCGACTCTCCCCGCCCGGACCCCGGCCGGGGAAGCTTTCATCGCTCAGAGCGAAAGGAACCGCCGCACGACCTCGGTCACCAGCGCGTGATCATCGGCCTGCGGCAGACCGGAAACGGTCACCACACCCACCACACCCACATCGGTGATCCGGACCGGGAACGCCCCGCCGTGCGCCGCGTACAGGGCCGGTTCGACCCCCATGCCCGCGTCCAGCTGCTGACCCTTCGCGGCCAGCCGCCGGCCCACCAGATACGACGACGCGCCGTACCGCTCGACCACCCGCACCTTCCGGTCGATCCACGTGTCGTTGTCGGCGACACTGCCCGGCAGCGCCGCGTGGAACAACTGCTGCGTGCCCCGGCGGATGTCGACCACCACCGGCAGCCCCCGCTCCCTGGCCACGCCCACCAGCAGGCTTCCCAGCTCCCACGCGTCGTCGTTGTCGAAGCGCGCGAAGACGAGGTCGCGTTCCTGTTGCTCCAGCTGGGCGATCAGATCGTCACTCATGCGCAGCATTATCTGTTGCGCCGGCGCTGCAGCCAGATCCCGAAAGACGCCAGTGCGATAAAGATCATCATCGAGCAGCAGAGCATCTTGATGAACACCGCGGCCTCCATCTTGGCTAGGGTTCGTAATCGTGCGCCTGGCCACCTTCAACCTGCTGCACGGCCGATCACTGTCCGACGGGACGGTACACGCCGACCGCGTCGCCGACGCCGTCGCGCGTCTCGACGCCGACGTCCTCGGCCTCCAGGAGGTCGACAAGGCCCAGCCCCGCAGCGGCCTGCTCGACCTCACCGCCGTCGCCGCGGACGCCATGGGAGCCACCGTGCACCGCTTCGCGGCCGCCGTGGTCGGCACGCCGGGGGAGCAGTGGCAGCCCTGGCGCAGCGACGACGACAACGTCCACCCGCTGTACGGGATCGCCCTGGTCAGCCGCTTCCCGGTGACCCGATGGCAGATCACCGCGCTGCCGGCCGCGCCGATCCGCTCACCGCTCTACGACCCCGAGAACGGGCTGCGCCTGCTCAAGGACGAGCCACGCGTGCTGCTGGCCGCGGTCCTGGAAACCCCACAGGGACCACTGACCGTCGCCACCACCCACCTGTCGTTCGTACCCGGATGGAACCTCCGGCAACTACGACACGCCGTACGGGCGCTGCGCGGGCTGCCCGGACCGCGCGTCCTGCTGGGCGACCTCAACATGCCCGCACGGCCGGTCAGGGCGGTCACCGGCTGGCGCACGCTCGCCCGCGCCGCGACATTCCCGTCGTTCTCCCCGCGCGCCCAGCTCGACCACATCCTGGCCGACCCCCGCGACCTCCCCGCGCTCGGCCGCGTCGTGCAGGTCGCCACCCCGCGCGCCGACATCTCCGACCACCTACCGCTGCTCGTGCACCTCGACCGGCCGTAGGTAGACGTCCTCCAGACCGTCCTCCGGATCCCACTGCTCGCCGATCTTCTTGAACCCGAACCCGGCGATCGTCGCCCGCGACCCCACATTGTCGGGCCGGATGCTCGCCCGCACCGCGGTCACCCCCGGCTCGGCCGCGGCCCGCTCCAGCAGCGCCCGCAGCATCGCCTTGGCGTAGCCCCGGCGCCGATGCTCCGGGTCGACCGAGTACGCCACCTCGACCACCCCGTCCTCGTCCGGCGGCCCGTGGAAACCACCATGGCCGACCACCACGCCGTCGCTGACCGCCGCCCGCGCGATCCACCGCGCGGCCTCGGGATTCTTCTCGATGTCCTCCAGACGGACCCGCCACAGCCAGGCCTCGTCCACGAGGTACCGACTCAGCGGCTGCCCCGCCTCGGCACTGGCGGTGTCCAGGTCGCCGTCGACCAGAGCGGCCAGCACGGCGGGGGAGAGCTGTACGAAACGGATATCCGGCACGCGCCGATGATCACACAGCGTGGTCGCTGTTTCTAGTTGCACACAATTCAATTGCGCACTACCGTTCTCGTCATGGTCGAACCCACGGGACTCGAGCAGATGGTGTGCTTCCAGCTCTACGCCGCCAGCCGCGCCATGACCGCCGTCTACCGGCCCACACTCGACACCCTCGGCCTCACCTACCCCCAATACCTGGCCCTGCGCGTCCTCTGGCACCGCGGCCCCACCACCGTCCGCGACCTCGGAACCATCCTCGACCTCGACAGCGGCACCCTCTCCCCACTGCTCAAAAGACTCGAGAACCAGGGCCACGTCCGCCGCACCCGCGGCACCACCGACGAACGCACGGTGATCATCCACCTCACCGACCAAGGCGCCGCCCTGCAAACCAAGACCGCCGACCTACCAGCCCAGGTCGCCTGCGCCGTCGACCTCACCGTCGACGAATTCACCCAACTGCACCACCTGCTCGGCAAGATCCGCACCTCCACGAAAGGCACCACATGACCGCCATCTACACCGCCTCCGCCACCGCCACCGGCGACGGCCGCAACGGCCACGTCCGCTCCAGCGACGGCGTCCTCGACCTCGACCTCGCCGTCCCCAAGGAGATGGGCGGCCCCGGCGGCGCCCTCACCAACCCCGAACAGCTCTTCGCCGCCGGCTACGCCGCCTGCTTCCACAGCGCCCTCAAAGCCGTCGCCCGCGCCCAGAAGGTCACCCTCACCGACACCGCCATCACCATCGACGTCGGCGTCGCCCCCAAGACCGACGGCCCCGGCTTCGTCCTCAACGTCGCCATCGAAGCCGAGATCCCCGGCTTCGACGAGGACCAGGCCCGCGCCCTGCTCGAAGCCGCCCACCAGGTCTGCCCCTACTCCAACGCCACCCGCGGCAACATCGAAGTAGCCCTCACCCTCGCCTGAGCGGCCCTAGGAAAGCCCCCGCAGCGCGCGGTTGGTGCGATTGGCCCGCACCGCCGCGCGCTGCTGCGCCGCCGTCACCTCGATGTAGTTCTGCGACGTCGCCAACGACGCATGCCCCAGCAACCGCATGATCTCCGACGCGTTCGCACCATCCTCGGCCAACCGCGTCGCGAACGTATGCCGCAAAGCATGCAACTGAGCACCCCGCGGCACCCGATCATTGATCCCGGCCCGCCGATAACACGACTGCACCAGATATTGCAGCCCACCCCGCTGCAAAGGCACCCCGCGCCGATCCACCAGCAAAGGCTCATCGGCGTCGGCCCGCCCGAAACGCACACGCCGGCTGTCCACATAACGGTCCACCACAGCGTCCAGCTCGGGTTCGATCGGCACACTCCGCGGCCGCCCGCCCTTGCCGGCCACCTCGACCCAGCGCTCACCGTCCCGCCCCATGACCGAACCGATCCGCAGGGCGAGCAGCTCCGAAAGCCGCAAACCCGCACACAGAGCCAGCGCCAGTACGGCGAGATCGCGCTCCGGCCATGGATCACGCTGCCGATCATCGGCCCGGCTGACCGCATCGAGAAGCTGCTCAGGGGTGTCCTCGCCACGCAGAGGCTTAGGGGAGTGGGCCGCCAGCCGGGGCTTGTCGACCGCCGACATCGGGTTGCCGGCGACAACCTGCTCGGTGACCAGGAACGTGAAGAACGCGTTCCAGGACGACCAGGCACGCGCCACTGAGGCCGGCGCCCGCTCGGCGGCGAACTTCGCGAAAGAGGCGCGGAGCGCACGGGGGGAGAGGTCACTCAGAGTGACCTCTTCATCGCCGATCAAACCCACGATCAAGTTCAGGTCCCGCTCGTACGCCTTCAGCGTGTGGACCGATGGCTTCCGTGTGGCCCGAGCGGCCAGAAAGTCCGCGATGAGCTCCCTGACCGTAAAGTCGTGGTATTGCTGCATATGAGTAATTATCCACGATTTGGCAGTGTCTGGCGATAGGGGTGTTGCCGGATTCGAAGCACTCGGGACATCCGCGACGAGCGAGTTCGTGGAGGGAAGCGGGGATGCGGCGAGGCGACCACGGAGTTCGGGCGTCGGTGAGCAGCGTGCGTGGGGCGACGAAGCTATGGCGATGGCGGGTTGACGTTGTCAGCGATGATGCCGGCGCCGCTGCGCGGCGTGCGATGTCCCACGAGACAGAAATCCCCACGCCGCCACAGAGGAAGGCCGCGTGCGCGGACAGCACGAAAGCTCCGGCGACCCCGCTACAGGTGGATCACTGACACGACTCCGGCGCGAGGGAGGACCCGTCGACGCCGGTGGGGCTGCACCGCCTACCTCAAAACCTGCTACTTAACATAATGCAGATTATCGACCTGGGATATCGTCGATGGATCGAGGCCCGGTTGAGCGCGATTTTGAGTGCTGACCCACGTGCGCGTCCGGCAAGCCACGGCTCATCGCGCTGTTCGGTCTCGGCCGCGCAACGGGCGTTTCGCTTGGCCTGATCGACGTCCGGCGCGGTGGGCATCCTGCGGGTCACGCTGCATCGTCTGCCCAGTCGGCGGCACGCGTGCGCCGACTGCCTTCACCGTGTGGGTCGCTCCCCTGGCTGGACCAGATCGTCTACGGCTTTTGCCCGATTTGGGCCAGGCGGGCGGTGTGGTGGAGATACGGGTCGAGCGGGCGTGTCGTTCAGCTTGTTCGGGCGTACAGGTAGGCGTCTTTGCGTTCTCCCCCGATGGGTGCGAAGGATTTCATGAGGCCTTCGCGCTGGAAGCCGGCTTTTTCGGCGACGCGGGCGGAGGCGGTGTTCCAGGGTTCGATGTACGCCTCCAGGCGGGCGACGCCGGTGTGGGTGAGCAGCCAGGTGGCGGCGGTGGTGACGGCGTCGGTGGTGAGGCCTGTTCGGCGTGCCTGTCCCCCGGTCCAATATCCGATGGAGGCGCGGCCGGCGGTGCGTGCGGTCCAGAGGGCGCCGACGTAGCCGGTGGGGTGGTCGTGGTGGTGGGGTACGACGGCCCAGGCCCAGCCGTGTCCTTGGGTGTGGCGGGTGTTCTGTGCGGTGATGAAGGCGCGGGCGGCGTCGGGGTCGTGTGTTGCCGGGATGTGGCTGATCAGTGGGATGAGGGGGTCGCTGGTCAGGGTGAGGATGAAGTCGATGTCGGTGTCGCGCCAGGGGCGCAGCGTGGTGAGCCGGCCTTGCAGTGGCGTCATCGGTGCAGGACGAGCAGGTCGAGGGTGTCGATGACCGGTCCGGGTGTGGTTGTGGCGGCTTCGCGCATGCGGGTGAGGCCGGAGGCGTACGCCTGGTCGGTGATCAGTTGAAGTGGGGTGTGTGCCTCTCGGCGCAGGTTGTTCACGGCCTCGGTCAGTGACGTGGCGGTCTGTTGCTGGACGGGTTGCAGGGCGGTGGTGGTGAAGCCGGTGAAGGCGTTCTGGATGGCGGTGATGCTCGGGTAGTGCTCGAGGGTGGCGGCGGCTTCCGGGAAGTGTTCGAACAGGGTGATGCCGTGGTGGCGTCCGGGGAAGACCGTGCGGATGAGGACCGCTCCCCCGGGTTTGAGGACTCGGTGGATTTCGCGGGCGGCGGCGGGCAGGTCGGGGATGTGGTGGATGACGGTGGAGATCCAGACGGCGTCGGCGCTGGTGTCGGGCAGGGGGATGTCGGCGGCGTGTCCGGGCTGGGTGGGTACGAGGGCGCGGTCGCGCATGGCGGGTGAGGGTTCGACGGCGGTGATGTGGGTGCCGGGCCACCAGGTGTGGAAGGCGGTGGTCCAGCTGCCGGTGCCGGAGCCGAGGTCGATCAGGTGGTGGCCGGGTTGGGGGTTCAGGTGTTCGGTGATGGCGGTGCGCCAGGTGTCGAGGGCGGTGTCGGTGAGGTGGCGGGTTTCGGCGAAGGCGTGGGCGTCGGTGGTGTTGTAGCTGATGAGGGGCATCAGGAGGCTTTCGTTGTACGCAGGAGCAGGGCGGGCAGGTGCAGGGTGGTGCCGGCGTCGTCGGCGGTGATGTGGGTGTGTTCGATGGTGGTGGTGGTCCAGGTGGGTGCGGGGAAGGCGGTTCGGAGGTAGTCCTCGGTGAGTCCCCAGGTCTGGTCGCCTTCGTGGCTGATGGCCAGGACGATGAGGGTGGCGCCGGGGGCGGCGAGGGTGGGTAGGCGGGTGAGGTAGGGGCCGGGGTGGCCGCGGCGGTGCAGGTTGTGCAGCAGTCCGCAGTCGATGAGGGTGTTGTAGGTGGTGGGCAGGGTCAGGGTGGTGGCGTCCTGGACTTCGAAGTGGATGGGCAGGTCGCCGGCTTTGGTACGGGCGGTGTGGATGGCGACGGCGGAGACGTCGACGGCGGTGACGTCGTAGCCGCGGCGGGCGAGGGTGATGGCGAGGTCGCCGGTTCCGCAGCCGAGGTCGAGGATCTTGGGTCCGGGCAGATCTTGGTGGAGTACGTCGGTGAGTGCCGGCTGGACGCGGCCGATTTCCCAGGGTGGGTGGCCGGGTGCGGTGTAGAGGGCGTCGAATTCGCTGGCGTCGGTCATGGCTGTTCCTTGGTGAGCCAGACGGTGTCGGGCCATCCGGGGTGGTGGGCGGGTTCGCGGCGTAGTTCGGTGAAGCCGTGTGCGGTGTAGAAGCGGGCGGCGCGGTGGTTGCCGTCGGTGTATTCGAGGTGGACGGTGCGGCCGCCGGCGCGGTCGATGAGGGCGGTGATCAGCGCGTGGCCGGCGCCGGTGCCCTGGGCTTCGGGCCGGACGTAGAGCTTCCAGATGATGGCGGGGTCGCCGCGCAGGTCGATGTTGCCGGTGCCCAGGGGTGTGCCGGTGGGGGTTTCGGCGATCAGGACGTCGGTGGTGGTGAGGCTGCGGGCGACGGCTTGGGGTGACCACCAGGTGGCGAGGCCGTGTTCGATGTAGTCGGGGCCGGCGAAGGCGTACGTCTGTGGCCAGGTTGTGGCTCCGATTTCGGCGATGGCCGGGATGTCGGCTGTGGTGGCCGGGCGGATGCGCATGGGCCGTATTGTTCCGGGTTCGGTGGCGGCTGTGGGGGTGGCGGGGATGCGGGTGCGGTGGGTGACGGGGTTTCTGGATTCGCCGTCGCGGGTGGCGGAGCCGTTCTGGGAGGCGGTGACGGGGTCGCGGTTGTCGGCGCGGCGGGGGCCGGCGGGTGAGTTCGCGACGTTGGTGCCGCCGGACGGGGACGCCTATCTGCGGGTGCAGGTGTTGGCGGGTGTTCCCCCGCGTGCGCACATGGATTTGCATGTCGAGGGTGTGCCGGGGGCGGCGGCCGAGGCGGTCGGGTGTGGGGCGGTGGTGGTGCTGGACGAGGGTGATCTGGTGGTGTTGCGCTCCCCCGCGGGTGTCGTTTTCTGTCTGGTGCCGTGGCATGGGGAGGCGCGGCGGCCGGGTGCGGGGCGGCGCAGTCTGGTGGATCAGTTGTGTGTGGATGTGCCGGTGGGGTTGTTCGAGGCGGAGATCGAGTTCTGGCGTGTGCTGACGGGCTGGGAGCGGCGGCCGTCGGATCGGCCGGAGTTCGAGCATCTGGAGCGTGGGGCCGGGATGCCGTTGAAGTTGCTGGTGCAGCGGGTCGGTTCGGATGTCGCGGGGATGCATGTGGATCTGGCCTGTGACGACGTGGAGGCCGAGGTGGCGCGGCATGTGGGGTTGGGGGCGTCGGTGGTGCGGCGGGTGGCTGGTGAGTGGACGACGCTGGCCGATCCGGTGGGCCGGGAGTATTGCGTGACGGGCCGTGCCCCGCTGCCGGAAAGTGTCGGAGGGGCCTGATAGAACTGTTCAGACAAACGTTCGAAGAGGTGGGGTCCGAGATGGCGGCGACGGCGTTGAACACCGAGGAGCTTCAGGCGATCCGTGAGGGGCTGTCCGCGGGGCGTAAGCCGCGGGTGCAGTTCACCGAGGCGGCGGGGCAGATCGCGGGGCAGATCGGCCAGGTGGTGAGCCTGGGTGATCCGGCGGAGTCCGACGAGTTCGTGGTGGTGCGTTTCGGTAAGGACGAGTTGCCGTTCTCCCCCGCCGATCTGCGGGTGGCGCCGCGGGGCGCGGTGGCGAAAAAGGTGGTGCCTGCTCCCCCGGAGCCTGAGCCGGAGAAGCCGGCGTTCGTGCTGGACCAGCCGGTGAAGGCGCCGCCCGCGCCGCGTAAGGCTGTGGAGGAGCCGCCCGCGGCCGCTCCGGCGCCGGCGGCGAAGAAGGCGGCGGCGCGGCCGGCGAAGGCCAAACCGGCGCCGGGGCTGACCGTCACGTTGGCTTATGCCGAGGGTGAGTGGACGGTGGCGGCCAATCAGGGTGCGAAGGCTTTGGCGAAGCCCTATGTGATCCGGCCGGCCGAGGCGTTGCGGATGGTGTCGCTGGTCGACGTGCCGGGTGTGCAGGAGGCGGTGGAGCAGATCCTGTCGGCGGAGCGGGCCGAGGCGGAGGCTCAGGCGCAGCGGTTGCGGGCCGAGCTGGCCGAGGTGGAGGCGCGGCTGGCCGAGTTAGGAGAGGCCGGCTGATTTCGGGGCCGCGGTGTCGGCGCCGGGCTACGGGGCGGTCCCTTCGGCGGGGCCGCGCTATTCGGCGTCGGCTGTCGCGGTGCCGGGTTGTTCGATGGCGGTGGGGCGGCGTGGGCGGATGCGGGACGGGTCGGTGCGGCGGGTCGTGTCGATGTGGTGCGGGGTCTGCATCTCGGTGGGGCGCAGGGCGGCCAGGGTGTCGTGGATGCCGTCCATGATGAGGCGGGTCGCCTGCATGGCCTGGGCGCCCGGTGTGCCGGTGACGGCGGACAGGTCGACCGGGGTGTCGCCGAAGCGGACGTGGACGACCGGGCGGTGGCGCATGGCGTGCAGCAGTGAGCGCAGCAGGTGTTCGGGGGTCGTGTAGGGCAGGACGGCGTGGGCGCCCCATTGGGCTACGGGCAGTACGGGGGCGCCGGCCGCGAAGGCCATGCGGGCGACGCCGGTCTTGCCGCGTTCGGGCCACATCCAGGGGTCGAGGCCGATGCGGCCCTCGGGGTAGAGCAGCACCATGGCGCCGTCGCGCAGGGCCTGGGTGGCGGCGGGCAGGGCGTCAGCGACGTGGGTGGTGTCGCGGTCGACGCGGATGTGGCCGGCTTTGCGCATGGCGGCGCCGGCGATGGGGGCGTCGAACAGTCCGCCGGTGGCCATGATGCGCGGGGCGATGCCGGCTTTGTGGCAGGCGGCGGTCATGACGATCGGGTCGAACGGGCTGACGTGGTTGGCGGCCAGGATCAGCGGGTGGCCGCGCAGTTCGGCGGGCACGGTGCCGTGGACCCGCAGCCGGCACAGCGGCAGGACGACCAGGCGGGCGAGCAGGAGCATGAACCGCCACATGAGGGGGGTCCGCGGATCGGGTGTGCTGTCCATCAGGCCGGTAATCGTCGCACGGGTGCGGTGGTGCTGGGGATGGGCTGTTGATCACATCGTGGGGCCGTTCAATTCCGATTCACTCCGCCCCCGCGTTCGGGTGACGTGGTCGGTGCTCTGGCCTGCGGGGACGGCTCTGGGGGTGATCACCCGGCGGGATTATCGGACAGCCGTGGGGCGGTGGTGGCGGTGATACTGCGGCCATGACTCAGGTGCTTGCCGGGTTGATGGATGAGGTGCGTGACGATCCCGGGGTGGCGGGGCTGGTGCTGACCGGCTCGCACGCGCGGGGCATGGCGACGGCGCGGTCGGACGTGGACGCGTACGTGATCACGGGTGGGCCCGCGCGGTGGCGGCCCAGCTCGAGCGTGCCGCGGCTGGATCTGGCGGTGTTGTCGGTCGAGGAGCTGGCCGACGTGTCGGACCGGTGGCGGCGGTATTCGTATCGCGGGGCGCGGGTGTTGCTGGACCGGTTGGACGGGCGGATCGCCGAGCTGGTGCGCCGGCAGGGGTCGCTGTCGGCGCAGGAGGCCGAGGTGATGGCGCGGGAGCAGCTCGGCGGGTACGTCAGTTTCGTGCGCCGGGCGGTGCGGAACCGGCGCGAGGGGCGGGCCGAGGTGGCGCGGCTGGAGGAGATGGAGGCGGCGGCCTGGTGTCTGGGCGCGTTGTTCGCGTTGTTCGGGCGGGTGCGGCCGTACCACCGTTATCTGCGGTGGGAGCTCGACCATCATCCGCTGCCCGATCCGTGGACGGCCGAGTTTGTGATCTCGCGGGTGGTGGAGCGGCCGTCGATGCTGTTCGAGCCGTTGGAGGTGGTGGCGCGGCAGCGGGGCTTCGGTGACGTGTTCGACCGGGCCGGTTCAGGGCAGGCCTGACTCGGCGACGTCGAGCCAGTGGTCGACGGTGGCGTCGTCGTGGTGGCGGATGGACCAGTCGACCAGGCGCAGGCTCATGTGGGCCCAGTAGGCGTGGCGGCGGCGTTCGGAGATGGTCTCCAGGCGTTCGTCCAGCAGGCGTACGGCCTCGGGGTCGTGGCCGGTCAGCATGAAGCGCAGGGTGACCAGGTCGAAGTGGCGGTCGCCGCGGGTGGCGCCGTCCCAGTCGATGACGCCGGTGAGGCGGCCGCCGACGACCAGGACGTTGCCGGGGTGGAAGTCGAGGTGCACGAGGTCGTCGCCGACCATGGCCGGGTGGTGCTCGCCGATGGCGTGGACGCGGTCGAGGAGGCGGGCGGTGCGGTCGCTGTGCCGTTGCAGTGGTTCGTGCAGGCAGAATCCGGGTCCGTCGCCGGTCAGGTGGAGGTCGGCCGGCCGGGGGGCGGGTTCGCCGGCCAGCAGCCCGGCGAGGCGATCGTTGATGGCGATCATCTGCCGGATGAGGGCGGCGTCGACGTGTTCGGGTGGCCGTCCGGGCAGGCGCTGCTGGACGATGACGCGGGCGCCGTCGACGTGGGCGGCGAGTTCCTGACGGGCGGTGGGCACGCCGGCGGCGCGGGCCTTGTCGACCAGCGGCCCGGTGCGGGAGCGGCCCTCGGTGAGCACGGAGCGGCGCCCGTCGGGCCAGCGCACATAGGCGGCGCCGACCTCACCGCCGGGGGCGGGTCCTTCGAGTTCGAGGCGGACGCCGGTGATGTCGGCGATGCGGTCGAGCACGTGCGGGGCGTCGATGCGCGCGGTGCGCGGCCACTCGTGAGTGGTCACCCGGTCGGCACGTCGCACCCCAGCCCCCATGACGGTAAACGCTCTCCCGAGCAATGACCGTAGCGCCGCGGTCAAGCCGGTTTTGTCGCCTACCGGACTCTGTGGATCTTCAAACAGTCGCTGACCAGGCCGGTCAACTCCTCTTCGGTCATGGCCGGGGTGACGGTGATCGCCGGCAGCCCTTCCCGGTCGAGCTCGTCACGCAGCCGTTCGGTGAACAGGCGGTCGCGTTCGAGCAGGTTGGCCAGGGCCCGGCCGGGGTCGCTGGTGCGCCCGGCGATCTGCCAGGTCGAGCCGCGGCTGTCGAAGGCGGCGCGGCGGAAGTCCGGGGTCGGCAGAAGCCAGACGGCGTGCGCTTGCGGGGGCAGATGAGGCCGTACGAGATGAGGCAGTAACCGGAAGCCCTCGGCGACGATCGCCGGCTCGGCGGGCAGGCGGCGCAGGTCGTCGATGATCTGTTCGAAGGCCTCGCCGCGGTACCAGTGGAAGGTGTCCAGCATGACCCGCGGGCTGCGCTCGACCCAGCGCTGATCCATGGTCATGGCCTTGAAGGCGCTCAGCTGCGGCGCGGTGCTGCGGGCGGCGTGCTCGGCCATGGTGGCGTCGGTGTCGTACAGCCGAAGCCCGTGCCGTCGGGCGAGAGCGCGGGCGACAGTGCTTTTGCCGGCGCCGCTGGCACCGCCGATCCAGAACACGTGAGACAGGGACACCCGGAAAGTGTCGTACCCCCGGACAAGGATGGGGGTGTCCCGCACGCCAGAGATGAGGAGCCGGTGCCATGTTCGACGAGATGTTCCCGATCCTGACGACACCCGAGCTGGGCCGCAGCCTGGTCTTCTACCGCGACCTGCTCGGCGGCGAGGTGACCTATCAGTTCCCGCCCGAGGGCGATCCGGCCTACGTGTCGGTGCGGATCGGGCGTTCCCAGGTGGGCATCGGCCAGCAGGACGAGCCGGGCGTGTTGGCCAACGACCGTGTCACCTTGTGGGTGTACGCCGACGACTGCGACGCCGGTGTCGACCGGTTGCGCGCCGGTGGCGCCGAGGTGCTGCAGGAGCCGGTGGAACAGCCGTGGGGTGAGCGCATGGCCACCGTCACCGATCCGGACGGCAACCGCGTGATCATCGCGTCCAGGGCTCCGGGAGACCGGCCGGACTGAGACTCCCCCGATACGGGCGCGCGGCCGGATCAAGGCGGCCCCCGGGCCCGATCTCGATGACGTCGGGGAAGCGCAAGTTCGCCCAGAAGCGGGCGGGCTCGGCGGTGATCAGGCCCTGGGCGGTGAGCCAGCAGGTCAGGGCCATGCCGTGGGTGGCCACCACCAGGGGGCGGGCGGCGGCGCGGGCTCGGTGGCGTTCCACGGCGGCGCCGAAGCGGGCAACCACGGCGGTCGGGGGCTCCCAGCTGTCGGGCATGCCTGGCTCCCCGCTGTCGGGCATGCCGGCGCCGGAACGGCCTGGTGACTTCGAGCTGTCGGGCACGACGTCGTGGGAAGGGCCGGCCGCTGCGCCTTCCGGCTCGTCGTCATCTGCTGGGGTGCCGAGCGCCTGTGCGGCGATGTAGGCGCGGGCCAGGGCGCGGTGGTCGGGCTGCCATGTGGCGGGGCGGTGGACTTCGGCGAAGCCGGGGTCCTGGTGCACGGTGGCGCCGGGCACGGCATGCCGGAGGGTCTCGACGGCCTTGGGTTCGTCGCTGGCCACCAGGTAGGCGTCCGGGGGCAGCCGCAGCAGGCGCGCCGCGGCGCGGCCCTCGTCGCCCAGGTGCCAGGCGGTTGGCGGCACGGCGGGGTCGAGGGCGGGCATGGCGTGCCGCACGAAGATCATCGGCTGGCCTCCGTGCTCGGCGGGAGCGGTGTCACGCGGGGCGGGACGGGGCGGGCAGGACGAGGGTGGGTAAGGCGGTGAGGTCGTCGATCTCGTCTGGCGGGCGCCAGGTGTCAGGGTTGTCGCGCAGGGCGGCGGCTTGGGGGTGGGCGGCGTTGGTGACCAGGACCGGGCGCATGCCCGCCAGGTGAGCGCCGCGGTATTCCTGGCTGGCGCCGTCGCCCACGTACCAGCACTGCCCGGCGGGGACGCCCAGGCGGGTGGCGGCTGTGGCGTACAGGCGGGGGTCGGGTTTGCGGGTGTGTTCCTGCCAGGAGAAGACGGCGGTGTCCACGCGGGCGGCGAAGGGGGTGGTGGGCCAGGCTTCGACCAGTTCGCTGCTGCAGTCGCTCAGCACGGCCAGGCGGAAACCGGCCCTTCGCAGGTCGTCCAGCAGGGGCAGGGCGCCGGGGCGGGCGGGGCGCGCTTGTTCGGCGCCGGCGTGCTGGAGACGTACGGCCGCTTGAAGTTGATCTTCTGTGGGGGTGGTGCCGCAGCGGTGGGCCATTTCGCGCAGGGTGGCCCGGGTGTCGCCCAGGGCGCCGGTGGCGCGTTCGGTGAACGACGCCGACATGGCGGTCCAGAAAGCGGCGGTGGGTACGCCCAGGGCGGCGGCTGTGGCGGCGAACGACGCGCGGCGGGTGGTTTCGGCGGCGGGGTCGGTCAGTGTGCCGAAGAAGTCGAAGACGATCGCGCGCATCAGCGTGGTGGTGGGGCGCTGCCGCGCTGGCGCAGGTAGGCGAGCACGGCCTCGCGGGTGGTGCGGACGCCGAACAGGGCCCGGGCCTCGGCGATGCGGCGGTTGGCGGTGCGCAGGGACAGGAACTCGGCCGCGGCGGCGGCGGCGATGGTGTCGCCGGCGGCGAGGCGGTCGAGCAGGGCCCGCTGCTCGGGGACCAGGTCGGTCACCGAGTTGCCGCCGGACGGGACCGGGTCGGCCACACCGTGCTGGACGGGGCCGAGCCGGGACAGGTCGTCGACCAGGGCCCGGCCCAGCGGGGACTCGGCGTCGCAGACGGCCACGATGCCGGCGCCGCGGGCGGCGGCCAGCACGGCCAGCTGCAGCGTGTCGGCGTCGCCGATACGGCCGTGCAGGATCAGGCGGGCGCTGGTCACATCCCATCCGGGGTCGGGAAGGGCGAAGCCGTCGCGGGCCACCCAGCCGTCACGGGTGAGCCGGCGCAGCACGGTGTCGGCGTCGCCGGGGGTGGCGACGACGTGGCGAGGGGCGTCGGTCTGTCTGGTCACCGGCCATCCTTGTCAGACGTGTCGGGACGTACGGGGTTGGCGAAAGCCAGGGCGGCGGCTTCGGTACGGGTCCGGGCGCCGAGCTTGCGCATACCGGCGCGGATGTGCGTGTCGACGGTCTCGGCGGAAATACCCAACTGCCCGGCGATACGGCGGGTCGGCTCCCCCGCCGCGACCAGCCGCAGCACGTCGGTCTCCCGGCGGGTCAGCTGATCACCGGAGCGTTTGCTGCGGGTGTCACGGTGCACATGGTGCCGGCGCAGCCCCCGGCGGGCCCGCCCGGCCAGCACGGTCAGACCGGCCGCGTCGGCCAGCTGTTCCGCGCTGAGCAGGGCTTGCACGGCCCGCGCCTGATCAGTGTCGGTCAGCCCGGCCGCCAACAGGCACCGGATCCGCTCCCGCAGCGCGATGGGCCGCCACCCCTCGGCCGCGGCGGTGAACCCGGTCCCGGTCGCCCAGGCGGTCAGCGTACGCCGGGCCGCCGCCGGAAGCCCGCCCGCGACAACCGGGGCGCTGTCCGTGCCGAGATCGTGAGCGGCCCACTGAGCCGTGATCGCGTGCAGCCCGGCCAGCAGCCCCCGCTCGTCGTCACCGCCCGGCGTCACGGCCCGGTCGGGTTGCCCGTCGAGCCAGGCGGTCTCCTGGGCCACCCACGAGGTGGCCGGATGGGCGGGACCGCCGTCGAGGTGCGCCCGGGCGGCGGCCAGCAGCCCGGTGTCGGCCTCGATCAGAGCGGTCGCCGCCGTGGCGTAGCCGCGCGCCTCATCGGGCAGGGCCCGGTCGGTGAGGTTGCCCGCGCGGCGCAGCACCCCGTCCGTGCCGTCCCACAGCTCGGCGATCACCTCATCGGAGTCGGGCGCAGCGGTCGGCTTGGAGGCGGAACCGTAGATGCCCCCGGGCCGCAGGTGACCCAAGCCCTGCGCGGGTCCCGAGGTGAAATCAGGGTGCGCGGCCGCGTCGGCTGCGCCGTCGTCGGGGTCGGCGAGGGAGCCGTGCAGGGCCAGGGCCCAGTCGGCGGCCGCGGCGAAGCGGGTCTGCCAGCCGTAGGCCAGGTCGGTGGCGCTGTCGCGGGCCGCTCGCAGGGCCACCGCGGCCGACTCGGTCAGGCGGCCGTCGGCGGCCAGCTGTTCGACGAGCAGCCACGCCGACCAGCGGGCGATCAGCGGGTCTCCCCCGGGCGCGGCGGCCGCGGTCAGGGCGGTGTCCCAGCCGGGCTGGCGGAAGTGGGCCCGCACCGCGGCCAGGGCGGCGGCCACCCCGGCCGTCGGCTGCGGATGCCGTGCGGCGATCTTGTCGGCCAGGTCGCGGGCGGCGGCCGGGTCGGTCGCCAGCTCGGCCAGCAGCAGCACGCGGTCGCGGGCGGCCACCACCGACGGGGCGGCGGCATCCGGCACGGCCCGGACGGCGGCGTGGGCCTCTCGCGGGTTCCCGGATTGCAGAAGGGCCTCGCCGCGCAGCACGTCGGACTCCAGCTCGAGCGCCCGCGGAGCGTCGAGCTCCGCCGCAGCGTGCTCCGCCGGTGGGCGCTCCGCTTGCGGGTGGGGGAAGTCGAGGTCGACCCCGGAGTCGGTTCCGGAGTGGCCGGCTGGGAAGTCGAGTTCGGCACTGAAGGGGTCGGCGCTGGGCTCGCTTGCGGCTGGGGCACGCAAAGCGACGCGGGTGGCTGGGGCGGTGTAGGGGCGGTCGGCGGTGATGGTCAGGACTCGGGCCGCGGCGGCGGGGCGGCCTACGGACAGCAGGGCGTCGGCGGCGGCCAGGCGGACCCTGGGGTCGACGGGAGTGTCGAGCTCGCAGGCGAACAGCAGCAGGGCGGCCCGGTCACCGCCGGTGGTCTGGTCGGCGGCGGTCAAGGCCTGGCGGTGGGCGCCGGGCAGGTCGCCGGCGGCGGCCAGGTGGCGGGCGGCCTCGGCCGGTGGGGTCAGTTCGGCCAGGCGGGTGTGCAGGTCGACGCGGGCGGCCGCGTCGAGCAGGCCGGCCGCGGTTTCCGCCACGTAGGTCGAGACCGGCAGCAGGGCGCCGTCGGGGGCGGCGGTGATCAGGCCGGCCGCGTGCAGGTCGGTGGCGCCGGGGCCGAGCAGGGCGGCCGGGGCGGGGCGGCCGAGCAGGCCCAGCGCGGCCAGGGCCGTGCGGGCGGGGCGGGGCAGGTCGGCCAGGGCGGTCGCGATCGCGTACGCCACCTGGTCGATGTCCCCGCCGGCGGAACGGGAACCGCCGGCGCTGGGCCGGGAGCCGGCACCGGAATCAGGGCCGGCACCGGAGCGGAAGGCTGAAGACGCAGCACCGGAGGGGAAACCCGCAGAGGGGCCGGCGGCGGGCGGGAATGCTGCGGCGCCGGAGCGAGGAGTGGAGGCCGGGCGGGTGCTGGTGGCGGCGTGGCGGGCCAGGGTGGTCACCGCCAGGGGGTTGCCGCCGGCCCGGTGTGTGACCTCGGCCAGGGTGGCCGCGTCGAGGTGGGGGGCGCTGCGCCGGGCCAGGTCCAAAGCTTCGGCCCTGGTCAGTGGTGGGACCGGGATCCACGCCGTGGCCGCGGCCCTCAGCGCCGACTCGGTGGCGGCGGGCAGCCGGTGGGGGGTGCGCACCGCGGCCAGGACCCGGCAGTGGGCCGCCAGCAGGGGCACCGCGGCCAGGGTGGCCGGGTCGGTGTAGTGCAGGTCGTCGATGACCAGCAGGCCGCCCCGGACGCGGGAGCGCACCGCCTCGGCCAGCAGGTGCACGTCGTGGGCGGGGAGTTTGGCCCGGACCGCCCTCGACAGGGCCAGGGCGGGCACCGTCTGCAGCATGGCCAGGCCGCCGCCCTCGTGGGCGGGGCCGGGCACGGCGGCGGTGAGCCGGCGCAGCGCGGTGGTGCGCCCGCAGCCGGGCGGGCCGGTCAGCACGACGAGACCGGGGCGTTGCAGCATGGCGGCGGCCGGGTGCAGCGCTTCCGCCACGTGGTCTCCTCCCCCTCCGTCGGCGTGTGCCTGGCACGAACACGGGATCCCGTGTCCTCCCGCCTTCCGTAGGCTGGTGCCCGCGGCGGGAGCCCGCCCCCGCACGAGATGGAGAGGACGGCCGTGGTCTGCACATTCTCACCGACAGTGTGCCCGGCTGACGAGTCGCGGTGAGCGGCCCGCTGAGCGCCAGCCTAGCGACGCTGTGTGATCAACTGGTCGGTCGTGTCGGCCCGGAGGCCGGTAACCAGGTCAGACAGATCCACGATCGTCTCGGTGAGCCGTTGCGGGTCGCGATCGCCGGGCGGCTGAAAGCCGGAAAGTCGACACTCGTCAACGCGTTGATCGGGCGCCGGGTGGCCCCGACCGCGGTCGGTGAGTGCACCCGGGTGGTCACCCGGTTCCGGTACGGCACGGCCGACCGGGTCGATGTGGTGTGCCGCGACGGGCTGCGGCGCAGTCTGCCGCTCGACGACGACGGCATGATCCCGCAGCGGCTCGGGGTGCCGCTGGCCCGGGTGGCCTACGTCGATGTCACTTTGACCAGTGAGAAGCTGCGGGATCTGACCGTGGTCGACACGCCCGGGCTGGCCTCGACCGACACCGTGGTCAGCGACCGGGCGGCCGAGGCGGTCGGCACGGCCCCGTTCGACGCCGACATCGACGCCGATTCCGCGTCCGAGGTGGCCGCGGCCGAGGCTGTCGTCTACGTGTTCACGCAGGCGGTGCGGGCTGACGACGTACAGGCCCTGGAAGCTTTCCGGGACGCCTCGGCCCGGCTGGCGTCGAGCCCGATCAACGCGCTCGGGGTGTTCGGCAAGGCCGACACGCTGGTCGGCGGGTCCGGTGACCCGTGGCCGGTGGCCGGGCCCCTCGCGGTGCGGCAGGCGCAGTTGCTGGCCCGGACGGTCTCCGATGTCGTCCCGGTGGTGGGTCTGCTGGCCGAGACGGCCGAGGCGGGCCGGCTGACCGGCGCCGACCGTGACGCGCTGCAGCGTCTGGCCGCGCTGGGTGAGGGCGACCTGCGGTTGCTGCTGGCTTCGGCCGATCTTTTCCGGACGAGGCCGGCGCCGGTTCCGGCCGATCAGCGGGAGCGGCTGCTGGGCCTGCTCGACCTGTACGGCATCGGCTTCGCCCTGGCCCAGCTGGCCGCCGAGCCGCGGCTGTCGTCCGGTGAGCTGGTGCGGCGGCTGGTCGCCGCGTCCGGGTTCCCGCGGCTGCGGCACACCCTGGAGCAGACGTTCCGGTGGCGTTCCGACGCGATCAAGGCGGGCTGGGCCCTGGCCCGGCTCGAGCGGCTGGCCGGGCACTGCCGCGACCCGCGCGACCGTGAGGTGATGCGCGACGCCGTCGAGGGTCTGCTGCGTGATCCGGCCTATCACCGGCTGCGGCTGCTCGACGCCGCCCAGCGGGTGGCCACCGGCGCGGTGCCGCTGCCGGTGGAGTGGGAGCAGGAGCTGACCCGGCTGGCCACCTCGGAGGATCCGCGCTGGATCCTGCGGCTGCCCGAGGCCGGCCCGGACGAGCTGGCCGCGGCGGCGGTGGCCGCCGCCAACCGGTGGCGGGTCTACGCGGTGGCCGGGGCCGGGCCGGCCCAGTCGCGGGTCGCGCAGGTCGCCCATCGCGGTTTTCACCTGCTCGCTCAGCAGGTGCGCCCGTGACCCGGCCCGGCGGTGATCTGGCCGGGGTGCTCGACGCGGCCGTGCGCGACACCCTGGCGTACCTCAAGAGCAGTGACCCGGACGCCGGCGCCGAGCTGGCCGAGCTGCGGCGGGTGCGGGTGACCCGCCCGCAGGTGGTGGTCGTCGGTGAGACCAAGCGGGGCAAGAGCTCGCTGATCAACGCGCTGCTCGGGGTGCCGGGCCTGTCGCCGGTCGACGCGGCCGTGGCCACCGCGACCTATCTGCAGTTCGTGCCGGGCGAGTTCGCGTGCCGGGCCTGGCTGCCGGGCGCGGCCGAGCCGATCTCCATCGGCGATCTGGCCGAGTGGGCGACCGGCGTGCAGCGGGCCCGGCGCATCGAGGTGGCGCATCCGGCGCCGCTGCTGCGCTACGTGAGCCTGCTCGACACGCCCGGCGTCGGCGGGCTCGACCCCGCGCACGCCACCGTCGCCCTGGCCGCGGTGGAGCGGGCCACCGCGCTGATGTTCGTGGCCGACGCCTCCGCCCCGCTGTCGCAGCCCGAGCTCGACTTCCTGGTCGCGGCCAGCGAACGGGTCGACGCGGTCGTGTTCGCCCTCACCAAGATCGACGCTTTTCCGGGGTGGCGGCGCATCGCCGAGGACAACCAGGCCCTGCTGCGCGCGCACGCCCCCCGCTTCGCCGCGGCGCCCTGGTTCCCGGTGTCGTCGATGCTGGCCGAGCTGGCCGTGTCGGCGGGCCCGGCCGATCAGGCCGCCCTCGTCGAGGCGTCGAAGATCGCCGAGTTGCAGCACGCCCTGGTCGAACTGGCCGGGCGCGGGCACCAGCTGCAGATGGCCAACGTGCTGAGAGCTTCCCGGGCCGATCTTGTACGCCTGGAGCAGGCGGCCGCCGAGCGGGTGCAGGCCGCCGACGCCGACCCGGTGCGGGTCGCACAGGTCCGGGCCGAACGGGCCGCGCTGGCCGCCCGCAAACGCACCGAGTCACGGCAGTGGACGCTGCTGCTGTCCACCGAGACACAGCGGGCCCGGGTCGAGACCGTCGGGCATCTGCGTACCCGTGTCGCCGCGATGCAGCAGGAGTTCTCGGCCCGTGTCGACGCCGGCCGCGGTGAGGCCCTGGCCCAGCTGCCCGAGGCCCTCGACGCCGAGCTGCAGGCCCTGGCCGTGCACCTGTCGCAGCGCTTGGAGGAGACGTTCGCGCAGGTCGGTGACCGGGTTCTGGCGTCGGTGTTCGACGAGGCGGAACGGGCCGCGATGCTGGGGCGGCTCAACGCGTCGCTGCGGCACGCCATGGACGCGGCCCCGCCGCGCGACGGTTCGGCCGACAACCTGCTCATCGCGTTGTCGGCGGGCGGGATCGCGTTCATGGCCGGGCGCGGCGCCATCCTGGGCGTGTCGGTGTTCGCCGCGGGTGGGCTGCTCGTGCCGGTCGCCGGGATCGGGCTGGGCCTGGCCGCCGGCGGCTACGTGCTCTATCGCCGGCGGGTGCAGCAGGACCGCCAGCAGGCCCGGATCTGGCTGCGGGACGTGCTCGGCGAGGCCCGCGCGGCGCTGGCCGACGAGATCGCCAACCGGTTCACCGACCTGCAGTACGCGCTGTCGGTGGCCGTGGACGACGCCGTGGAGAAGAGGCTGCGCGACCTGGACGCGCACATCGCCGAGATCGACGCGGCGGCCGCCGAGGACGCGGCCGGGCGCGCCAAACGGCGCGCCACCGCCCAGCAGGAGCTCGACACCGTACGCGCGCGGCTGCGGGCCGCCGACGCCGCGCTGGCGCGGGCCCGGGCGCTGACGCCCGTCCCGCTCGACGAGGAGGACCGATGACGGACCATCACGACTTCGGCGGCCACGAGGACGACTTCGGCGTCTTCGACGACCATCAGCTGCCGGAGCATTCCGAGCCCTTCCTCGAAGATCACCACTTCGGGTACGAGGAGCAGCACGACCCGTACGAGCCGCCGGTCTTCGGCGACCACGTGGACGCCGCCGACGCGCCCGAGCCCGAGCTGGAACATCAGGTGGACCTGCCCGCCGAGGACCCGGTGGACGTGTTCCCGCCGCAGGTGGACGTCGGTGAGCTGCCGGAGCCGGTGGACGGGTTCCCGTGGATCGACACCGGCAGCCTCGGGGTGGTGCCCGCCGACGCGATCGTGACGCCCGTGGACCCCGTGCAGCCGCAAGAGCTCGCGGATTACGCGGGCGAGGAGCTGCCGCCCGGCGTGGACCCGTGGGCGGCCCTGTCCGAGTCGGAGGATCCGGCCACCTCGGCACTGGCCCGGTGGTGGCGGGAAAACTGAGGCTCCCGTTCGGTGCCCGCGGATGCGATAGTTTGCGCGCCACCGATCGACTTCTGGGAGCTTGAGACCAACCATGGCCGTTTCCACCGTCGGCGCCCGAGAGCGCCGTGGCTGGTATATGTACGACTGGGCCAACTCGGCCTTCCAGACCACCGTCATCACCGTGTTCCTGGGCCCGTTCCTGACCACGGTCACCGAGATCGCCGCCGGCTGCCCGCTGGGCACCGACGACTGCACCGGCCGGGTGCACCCGTTCGGGATCGCGGTCGCGGCCGGCTCCTTCTACCCGTACGTGGTGTCGCTGTCGGTGCTGCTGACCGTGTTCGTGCTGCCGGTGATGGGCGCGGTCGCCGACCGCGCCCCGCGGAAGAAGCCGCTGCTGGCGGCGGCCGCATTCACCGGCGCCGCGGCGACCATCGCGATGGCTTTCGTGACCGGCGACCGCTATCTACTCGGCGGGTTCCTGTTCCTGATCGCGAACATCTCGTTCGGCGCGGCCATCGTCGTCTACAACTCGTTCCTGCCGCAGCTGGCCGGCCCCGACGACCGCGA
The DNA here is from genome assembly GCF_050956135.1 of Actinoplanes sp. CA-131856. GTDB lineage: Bacteria > Actinomycetota > Actinomycetes > Mycobacteriales > Micromonosporaceae > Actinoplanes. The sequence goes on from NZ_CP191849.1 coordinate 5,322,607, forward strand.
CAAGCTGTCCAGCCGCGGCTGGGCCATCGGCTATCTCGGCGGCGGCCTGCTGCTGGCGTTCAACCTGGTCGCCGTCACCGTGCTGGCGATCGAGGGCGACGACCAGCGGACCCTGGACATCGCCCGCTGGTGCATCGTGTCGGCCGGCGTGTGGTGGGCCGCCTTCACCGTCGTACCCCTGCTGTGGTTGAAAGAGCACCCCGGCCGGGCCGCCCAGGGCGAGGGCAACGTGCTTACCGACGGTTTCAAACAATTGGGCCGTACGATCCGCGGCATCCGGGCCTATCCGCTGACCCTGTTCTTCCTGCTGTCGTACCTCATCTACAACGACGGCATCCAGACGGTGATCACCCTGGCCAGCCAGTACGGCACCGAGGAACTCGACCTCGAACAGTCCACCCTGATCATCACGATCCTGATCGTGCAGTTCCTCGCCTTCGGCGGCGCCCTGCTGCTGGGGGCGATGGCGGCCCGGATCGGCGCCAAGAAAACCGTGATCTTCAGTTTGGCCCTGTGGCTGGTCGTGGTCGTCGCCGCCTACTGGCTGCCGGCCGGTCAGCCGCTGCCGTTCATGCTGCTCGGCGCGGCCATCGGCCTGGTGCTGGGCGGCAGCCAGGCCCTGTCCCGCAGCCTGTTCTCCCAGCTGATCCCGGCCGGCAAGGAGGGCGAGTACTACGGCTTCTACGAGATCAGCGACAAGGGCACCAGCTGGCTCGGCCCGCTCGCCTTCGGCCTGATCTTCCAGCTGACCAACAGCTACCGGGTCGGCATCGTCTCGCTGGTCGTGTTCTTCCTGGTGGGTGGAATCCTGCTGGCGCTGGTGCCGATGCGCCGCGCCATCGTCGAAGCCGGCAACACACCCCCGAGACTGATCTGATGGACATCACCATCGACCACGACGCGGCGACCCCGCCGTACGAGCAGGTCCGGCTGCGCATCGCCGAGCTGGCCGCCACCGGCGCCCTGACCGCCGGGGAGAAACTGCCGCCGGTGCGCACCTTGGCGGCCGAGCTGGGCCTGGCCGTGAACACGGTGGCCCGCGCCTACCGCGAGCTGGAGACGGCCGGCCTGGTCGAGACGAGAGGCCGGCTGGGCACCGTGGTCACCTCCCGCGCCGCCGGCACGTCGGTCCAAGCCCAAAAGGCCGCTTCGGTGTACGCCGAGACGACGCGGGCGCTGGGTGTCGCGCCGGAGACCGCCCTCAGCCTGGTGCGGGCGGCCCTGGGCCTGTGAGCCCTATTCGACGCCGGAGAATCCGGGCGGGGCGAACCACGGCGGCCCGTCCGGGTCCCGGGTCGTCTCGATCCGCAGCTTCGTCAGGCCGCTGACCGGCGGCAGCTCATCGGGCGAGAACCACTGCACTTCGAGGGACTCGTCGCCGTCCGGCCGGGCCTGCCCGCCGACGGCCCGGCACCGGAACCACACCGTCAGGTACGAGCACAGGTCCCCGTTGGGGTAGTGCGCCTCGTGCACGGCCACCCCGGCCAGCCGTTCAATCTCGGCCTCGACACCGGTCTCCTCGTGGATCTCGCGCAGCACCGCCTCGGCCGGCTGCTCCCCCGGCTCGATCATCCCGGCCGGCAGCGCCCACTGTCCGTTGTCGGAACGCCGTAGCAGCAGGATCCTGTCGTGTTCATCGCGCACCACCGCGCTGGCGCCGGGAAGCAGCAGCAGGTCGTGTCCGATGTGGGCGCGCATCTTGGTCACATACTCGGGAACTGGCATGCCGGGAACAGTAATCTTCACCGTGACGACCGAACTGGTCCTGCTCTACGACGGCGACGTGCTGCGCCGCTGCCTGTGCCAGTACGCCAGCACCCTGCGCTGGCTCGGCAAGCTGGACGCCGCCGCCCTGACCCTCAACGACGCCGACCGCCCCGACGAGGCCGTGGCCGAACTGCTCACCGTCGTCACCACCCACCCCGACGTCACCGACCTGGGCTGTCACCGCCGTGCCCGCTGGGCTGTTCAGAGGGTCGCGGAGCGGCGCAGCACGAAGTCGGGGGTGGCGGCGACGCGCTCCAGCAGGCGGGTGTGCATCTCGGCTCGTTTGTCGTCGGGTAGGGCGTCGATGAAGCGGCCCGAACCGTGCGAGCGGCTCCAGCGCCAATAGGTTTCGCCGTCCGGGACGGGGATCGCCACCTCCAGCGTGGTCGCTGTGATGTCGGTCAGTGTGGACTCGGCCAGCAAGGTGGCTTCGTCGACGTCGTTGCCGTGGCGGCCGGAGCCGTCGGCGTGGAAGCGGCGGTATTCGGCGTACAGGTCGACCAGCGGGTCCGGCCACGGGTCGGGGGTGCCGTCGGCGCGGCCGGGCACGGTGAAGGCCACCGTCGCGCCGGGTTTCGCGACCCGGATCGTCTCCGACACCGCGGCGTGCGGGTCGGCCATGATGTGCAGGGCGAAGCCGCAGACCACCACGTCGAAGACGCCGGGCGGCAGGTCGAGGCGGGCCGCGTCGCGTACGTGGGCGGTGGCGCCGGGGTGGTCGTGCCGCAGGAGTTCGATCATGCGGGGTGCGCCGTCGACCGCGGTGACCTCGCAGCCGCGGGCCAGCAGCGCGGCGGTGAAGGCGCCTCGGCCGGCCGCCACGTCGAGGGCCTTCGCGCCGGGCGCCGGGTTGATGTGGTTCACCGCCTGGGTGGCGAAGGCGGTGAAGAACGGCAGGATCTGGTCGTACGTGCCGGCGACGCCGTCGAAGTGCGTCACCACCGGGTCGCTGGTCATATGCGGGCCGCTCCCAGCACCCAGTCGGAGGTCTGGTCGATGAAGTCGCGGGGGAAGCCGGCCTCGAAACCGGTGGGGGCCTCCAGCCGGGTGATCTCCTCGGGGCTGAGGTGCAGGCGTACGGCGCCGAGGTTGTCCTGTAGTTGATCTGCCCGGCGGGCGCCGACGATGGGGAACACGCCGGTGTGCCGGGCCCGGGTCCAGGCGATCGCCACCTGCGCGGCCGGGACTGCCCTTTCCCGCGCGATGTCGTCGACGGTGCGGGCCACCGTGTGGGCGCGCTCGCCGAGGCCGTCCGGGTCGAAGCGGGACTGCTCCGGGCGTACCCCCGAACTGTATTTGCCGGTCAGCACCCCGCCGGCCAGCGGGCTCCAGGCGGTCACTCCAAGACCGAGCGCGGCCGCCATGGGCAGCAGTTCGCGTTCCACGTCGCGCTGCAGCAGGCTGTACGGCACCTGAAGGCCCACGAACGGGCTCCAGCCGCGCCACTCGGCGAGGGTGTTGGCCCGGGCCACGACCCAGGCCGGCGCGTCGGAGATGCCCACGTACAGGATCTTCCCGGCCCGCACCGCGTCGTCCAGGGCCCGCATCGTCTCCTCGATCGGGGTGGCCTGGTCCCACATGTGCACCCAGTACAGGTCGAGGTAGTCGGTGCCGAGCCGGCGCAGGCTGGTCTCGAGCGAGGCGCGCAGGTTCTTGCGGGCGTTGCCGCCGGCGTTCGGGTCGCGCCGGTCGCGCGACACCGTGTATTTGCTGCCCAGGACGAACCGGTCGCGGCGGCCGGCCAGCAGTTTGCCGAGGATCTCCTCGCTGGCCCCGTCGCGGTAGTTGACGGCCGTGTCGATGGTGTTGCCGCCCGCCTCCGCGTAGGTGTCGAGGATGCGGGCGCATTCGCCGTCGGCGGCGTCGAAGGTCATCGTGCCCAGGATCAGCTCCGAGACGCGCAGCCCGCTCGCGCCCAAGGTCCGGTAATTCATGCGCGCGAATCTACTCGCGGCCGGGTGGCGCAGGACACCACCCGGGTTGTTGATGTTTCAACATCCGGCGGTGATGCTTGAGCACATGACGGTCCGTACCAGCGTCGTGGTTCCGCTGCGCTTCCCCGACGGCTACAGCACCACGGCCGACGTGGTCACCTTCACCGGGCTGGCCGACGGCCGCGAGCATCTCGCGCTCGGCCTGGGCCCGTGGCGCGACACCGACGTGCCCCTGGTGCGCCCGCACAGTGAATGCCTGACCGGTGACGTGTTCGGCAGCACCCGCTGCGACTGCGGACCGCAGCTGCGCGAGGCCGCCGAGCGGATCACCACGGCCGGCGGGTTCCTGCTGTACCTGCGCCAGGAGGGCCGCGGGATCGGCCTGTACGCCAAGCTGGACGCCTACGCGCTGCAGGACACGGGCCTGGACACGTACGAGGCGAACCTGGCCCTGGGTCATGGCGAGGACGAGCGGGACTACACCGCGGCCGCGCAGATGCTGCACACCCTCGGCGCCGACCGGATCCGGCTGCTGAGCAACAACCCCGACAAGGCGGCCCAGCTCGGCGCGCTCGGCATCACCATCGAGGAGCGGGTGCCGACCGGGGTGCACCTGTCCGAGGCCAACGCCCGTTATCTGGCCACCAAACGCGACCACACCGCGCACACCCTCGACCTGCCCCGCCAGCGCACCGCCTGAGGACACCCCCATGGACAGCACCCATCCGTTCCGCCGCCACCTCGACCGGGTCGCCACCCTCGGCGCGCACCGGCCGTGGACGCCCGCCGACGGGCCGATGCCGTCGCTCTATCTGAGCCACGGCGCCCCGCCCACCTTCGAGGACGCCGCCTGGATGCGGCAGCTGCACGACTGGGCCCGCGACCTGCCCCGGCCCACGGCGATCCTGATCGTCAGCGCCCATTGGGAGTCCGCCCCGCTCGCCCTGTCCAGTTCGAGGGCCAACACCGATCTGGTGTACGACTTCGGCGGCTTCAGCCCGGTCTACTACCGCATGCGTTATGACACTCCGGACGCCGGCGACCTGGCCCGGCAGGTGACCGCCCTGATGCCGCAGACCGTGCACGAGCACCACAACCGCGGCCTCGACCACGGCGCCTGGGTCCCCCTGAAGATCATGTACCCGGAGGCGGACGTCCCCGTCCTGCAGCTGAGCATCCCCACCCACGACGCGACCACCCTGCTCGCGCTCGGCGTACGGCTGCGGCCGCTGCGCGAACAGGGGGTGCTGGTCGTCGGCTCCGGCTTCATGACCCACGGCCTGCAGTTCCTGACCCGGGCCATGCTGGCCGGGCACGTGCCCGGCTGGTCGTCCGACTTCGACCAGTGGGCGGCCGCCGCCCTGGCCCGCGGCGACGTCGACGAGCTGGCCGCGTTCCGCGACCGGGCCCCCGGCATGCCCTACGCGCACCCCACCGTCGAGCACTTCACCCCGCTGTTCGTCACCCTCGGCGCCGCCACCGACCCGACCGGCCCGGTCCGCACCGCCGTCGACGGCTACTCGATGGGGTTCGCCAAGCGTTCCTTCCAGACGACATGACCGCCGGCCCGCGCTGGCTCGACGACGACGAGAGGGCCGCCTGGCTCAACGTCGCGCAGATCCTCATGCTGATGCCGGCCGCCCTGGACCGGCAGCTGCGCGAGGACACCGGCATCCCGCACGCCTACTACCAGATCCTGGCCACGCTCAGCGCCGCCGACGAGCACTGCCTGCGGATGACCGACCTGGCCAAGGCGGTCGGCACCACCCTGAGCCGCCTCTCCCACGCGGTCACCAGCCTGGAACAGCGCGGCTGGCTGGAGCGCCGGGCCTGCCCCACCGACAAGCGCGGGCAGGTCGCCCACCTCACCGCGGCCGGGCTGGCCGTGCTGGAGGCCGCCGCCCCCGGCCATGTGGCCGAGGTCCGCCGCCTGATCTTCGACCAGCTGTCCCCGGCTGACGTCGCGCAGCTGCGCGCGGTCACCGCGAAACTGTTGCCCGCGCTGCACACCTAGCCCCGGCCGGCCGCGCGCTGCTCGGCCACACGCCGGACGTCCTCGAAGTCGCCGCAGGAGACGCACTCGTAGACGGCGGCCGTGGTGTCGTCGCTGGCGGTGAGGAAGCCCCGCCCGTCGGGGGTGAACTGGACCGCGTTGACCGCGTCGCCGTGCCGGTGCAGTTCGGTCAGCTTCCGCCCCGGGTCGCCGGTGCGCCACACGTGCACGGCGCCGTCGGCCGCGCTGGCCGCCAGCAGTGAGGCGTCGGCGTTGAAGGCCAGACCGCCGATGGTGCTGTCCGGCCCGTCGAACTCGCGCACCGAGCCGTCGGCGAGCCGCCACAGGTGCAGCTTGTGGTCCTCGGAGCCGGTCAGCAGCAGCCGGCCGTCGCGGGAGACGGTCATCGCGCGCAGCGGCGACGATCCGGCCCGGCCCAGGGTGCGCACCGGTTTGTCATGGTCGGGGCCGAACAACCGGACGGTGCCGTCGGTGCCGGCGGCGGCCACCGTGGTGCCGCCGTCGAGATAGGCCACCCCGAGCACGGCCAGGTTCGGGTCGGCCGCGCCCAGCCGACGGACGATCTTCCCGGTGCCCAGATCCCAGACGATGACCTGGTTGTTGGCGTCCCCGGCGGCCACCGTCGCCCCGTCCGGGCTGACGGCCAGGCTTTTCAGCAGGTGCTCGCCCCGCTGCAGGGGCGGCACGGCCGGGCCCGACTGCCACATCGTGACCTGCGGCCGGTCACTGCCCACCGAGCTGGACACGATGCGGTCACCGTCCGGGGTGAACAGCGCGGTGTTGAGCTGGTCGTTGCCGTAGGTGACCGTCCACTCCTTGAGGCGGGTGCCCTTGGTGTCGTAGACCCGCAGATGGCCGTCCTCCTCGGCGGTGACGATGTGGCGGCCGTCCGGGCTGTGACCGGCGGCGAGCACCCAGCCCTGCGCCCCGGCCAGCACGGTACGCGAGGGCAGTTGCCACACCCGCGCCGTGCCGTCGGCGCTGGCCGAGACGACCCGCCACGGATCACGCCGGTCGAACGCGACGGTCAGCACGGCGCCGCGGTGACCGAGCAGTTCGGCCACCGGCCGGTTGCCCATCCGGTCGGCGAGCCACACCCGGACACGGCCGTCGTTGCCGCCGGCGACCAGCCACCGGCCGTCACGGCTGTAGGCGGCCGAGGTGACCCAGTCCGGCTCCTGCGGCGTCCAGTGCTCGAGCACGCCGGTGCGGGCATTGAAGAAGTCGACCTCCTTGTCGAGCAGCACCGCCACCTTTTCGCCGTCCGGGCGCACGGCCAGCGGGGCGACGACCCGGCTGCGCATGTCCTTCCTGCGGTCGAGCTCGCCGGGGCCCTGGCGCCAGTCCCAGAAGCTGACCCAGTGGTAGCCGTAGTCGAACTGCTGGTTCATGAACACCACACGGCTCGACCCGGCGACGAACTCCGGCATCGACGAGGAGAAGCCGAACTTCTCCGAGCGGGCGAGCATGGCACCGGTCGCGGCCTCCCAGACGGTCAGAACACCGTCCCTGCCGGTGGTCACGATGTACCGCCCGTCCGGTGCCGCCGCCGCGTACCAGACCTCCTCGGAAGCCGGCCCGAACTGCCGTATCAGCTGGCGGGTCCGCGCGTCCCACAGCGTGGCCGGCCCCAGATAACTGCAGCAGACGAGCAGGGCCTGCCGGCCGCCCAGCGTCACCCAGCGCACCGGCGTCCACCGGTCGTACCGGCCGACGCGGCCCAGCGGGCGCCCGCCGCTCTCGTAGACCTGGATCTGCCCGTTCTGGGCGGTGGTGGCGACCAGCGTGCCGTCGGGGCTGAAGGACGCCTCGGCCGGTGCGGCCGGGCCGGTGAACTGCCGCAGGAGACGGCCGGTGCCGGCGTCGAACAGCCGGGCGGTGCCGTCCTGGCCGGCGGTGAGCACGGACCGGCCGTCGGGAGCGGGCACGGCGGTGTTGACCGTTCCCTGATGCCCGCGCAGGATCAGCCGGTTGGTGTCGGCCTCGACAGCGGTCCGCACGGCCAGCTCCGCGTCACCGCTGCCCTTCTCGTCCCACCCGTCGAGGGCCGCCGTCAGCCCGGCGGCCGGGTCACGCTGCAACGTCTGCTCGTAATCGGCCAGCATCGCCTGGTGCTGCGCCTTGCTGCGGCTGCGCCGGGCCTGCACGAAGAACGCCACCGCCACCACCAGCAGCACGGCCAGCACCCCGCAGACCAGCAGCGACACGGTGAGCCGGCGCCGGGTACGCCGGTGCTCGGCCTCGGCCCGGGCCGCCAGCAGCTCCGCCTCGGTGGCCAGGCGCTGCCGTTCGGCCGTGTAGCGGCGCCGCCAGTCCAGCGCGGCCGACGCCATCACGTCGTGGAAGATCTCGTACCGGGGCGGGCCGGGCTGATCCACCGGAGGCGGCACCGGCCGCAGGATCCGCTCCCGGCCCGCGGCCAGCTGTTCGAGGACGCCGGCCACCGTCGCCGCGTCCGCCACCCCCGCGTAGTCGGCCAGGTCCTCGGCCGTGTGCGCCAGTTTCATCCCGGACGGGGTCACCAGGTGCCGGAAGATACCCGCCGCCACCTGCTGCTGCTCCCCGCTCAGCGCCGCCATCACCGTGTCCAGGTGGGTCCGCACGATCTGCTCGGCCCCGCCCAGCTCGGCCAGCGTGGCCCGGCTCAGCACCTGACTGGCCCGCTCCCGCTCGGCCGCCCACAACCGGGTCATCACCAACTGCAGGAACGGCGCCTCCACCGTCGTGTCGGCCCCACCGGCCGTGCCGGCGCCGCTGTCGGTCACCGACATCCGCCCCGTACGCAGCTCCGGCACCAGCTCGTCGACCAGCTCCGCCTCGATACCCATCGCGCGGCCCTCGGGGGCGGTCTCGTTGAACCTGTTCAGCGGCTGCTCGATGGCCTGCCGGGCCGCGTCCTCGTCCAGCAGGTTCAGCCGCAGCGTGTTGCCGAACAGGCCCGGCACCTGCGCTTCGAGCCGGTCCAGCTTGGCCAGGGCGTCCTCCCGGATGCCCAGCAGCACACTGGCCCGCAGCCCGGGCGTGCCCACGATCCGGCCCAGCAGCGCCGCGAACGCGTCACCGGACGGCCCCGAGTGATACGTGATGAAATCCTCGGCCTGGTCGAGCAGCAGCACCACATCCGCGTCGAGCCGCTCACTGACCTCACGGATCATCTCCACCGACAACGGCCGCCGCTCCGCCGCGTCCGGCGACGCCACCGCCTGCAACGCCGCACCGAGACCGTCGAGCGGATCGTCACGCCACGACGAGAAGTAGACGACCACGGCCCGGCCCACCGCCAGATAGCTGAACTCGCTCTCGGCCAGCTGATGCAGATGACGCACCACCCCGGCCTGCAACAGCGAGCTCTTACCGACCCCGCTCGGCCCGTACAACACGGTCAGCCGGCTGGCCAGCAGATTCGCCGTGACCAGATCACGGTCGGCGTCCCGGCCGAAGAAGAAATCACCGTCCTGCTCGGTGTACGGCTGCAAACCCTTGTACGGGCAGCCGTACAAGTGCGGCGACAGCCGGACGACAGTCATGGCTTCAGCGCCCGCCCGAGCTCCGCCGCGTACTCGACCAGACCCGCGTCCAGCAGCTCCACACCCCGCCGGTACCAGGCCTTCTCCTCGATCCGCTCCGGGCGCGGCTGGATCGCCCACGAGTTGTACGTCAACCCGTCGTCACCCCACAACCGGTGCAGGATGACCCGCAGATTCCAATCCTTGAGGCTGTAACCCAAAAACAGGAAATGGCTCTTCTTCATCCGTCGCGATGTTGATCGGAATCAGCTTCGCCACGTCGGTGTGACTGATGTAGGCGATGTAGTGGTCCTCGGTCACCACGAAACTGTCCCGCTCACCGGCATCACGCCCGACCGCCCCGTGAATCTTCGCGATCACCGGCCGCTCATCGCACCGCAACTCCGGATAGACGTTCGGCACCAGGATGATCTCCGTGCTGCCGTCCGGGCGGGTGTGCTTGAACCGGCCCCGGTCCGGGCCGTCAGCAATATAGGTGACCAGGTCGTACGGCTCCCCGGCCTCCCGGAAAGCCCTCTCGAGGGCGTCGTCGTAGTTGGTCGTCACATTCAACGGGAAGAACCGCCGCCCCCGCGCCCGCACCAGCGCCGGCAGACCCGCCAGCAGCCGGTGCACCGGCGTCGGCGCGTAATCAGCGTCGAACACCGTGTGCAGCCGCTCAAACAAAGGCCCGTTGCCCAACTTCACATCCACGTACTGCGACACCCGCAGCAGGTCACCCGAATCGGCGTACGGATAACCGATCGACTCCGCCAGATACGCGGCCAGCTCGGCCCCACTCGGCAGATAACGCCCCCGCTCCCACACCGCCGCCGGCGGCCGGTCACACAAATTCACCCCCGCGCCCAGGAACGGGACGACCGCCCCGGCCAGCAACCGGTCGGCGAGCATCTCGAAATGTTCCTCATCCGGCGCCTGCGCCATGCCTCATCGTCAACCCGCCCACCGCGCCACAGCACCGGACTGTCGCAGGTCGGACTGTGCCGCCCACCCCGCCGGGCCATCGTGGACACCATGGCCCTGGAGGTGGCGAAACTCGTCGTGGAAGCGCTGACCCCGCTCGCCGTGGTCGCCGTCGGCTATGTCCTCAACCGCCGGCTCCGCAAAGTCGAACAGGCCCAATGGGCCAACCAGACCGTCATCACCCGCCGCCTGCAGATCTTCGACAAGCTCGCCCCGCCACTGAACCGGATGCTGTGCTTCGCCACCTTCGTCGGCCGCTGGAAAGAAATCGAACCGGCCCAGGTCATCGCCCTCAAACGCGAAACCGACGAAACCATGTACGCCAACCGGCTGCTGTTCTCCGACGACCTGTTCACCGCCTACCAGGCCTTCATGTCGTCCATGTTCGCCATGTTCGCCATGTTCGCCACCACCGACGCCGACGCACCCCTGCGCGCCCCCATCAGCCAGCCCGGCCGCGGCGACCGTCGCAACCTGCCCTGGTGGAACCCCACACTGCAAAGCTGCTTCAGTACGTCCGAACCCGCCACCCCCGCCGAGATCAGCGCCGCCTACGACGCGCTGACCCAGCAGTTCCGCTCCGACCTCTACGTCCTGCCCAGCCGTTAGGGCATCGAACGTCCAAGCAAACCCTCGATCGCGCCACGAAAGACGTCAGGAACCCCGCAGCACCAGCACGTGCCACACATACTTCAGCAGCTGCAACACCTCGGCCCGGCCCCCGAAGGCCGCCCACCTCGACGGCTCCCGCGCCGCCCGGCCCACCAGCTCGGCGTCCAGCACGTCCCGGCCGAAATGCGCCGCCACCAACCCGGCCAGCGCCGGCACCTCCGGACCACGCAGATCCGCCGGCACCTCAGCGGCGGCCAGCCGGAACCCCGGCGACCACCGCACCGGCAGACCCGTCCCACGCAGACGCGCCTCCACCGACGTACCCCGGAAAGAAGGATCGACCACCACGGCCGCGACATCCGCGGACAAGCTCAGACCCCCATGGATCTGCGCCTCGACGTAATCGTCCATGGCCCGCCCCGCCACCGTGCGCGGCACACCCAGCACCCGCACCCACTCGGCCGGGCCCGCCGCCGCCAGATTCAGCGCCCGGCCCGTACGCGCCACCTCCGACAACAACGACTCCCACACCGCACGGAACGTCGTCGCCGTACCGACCACCGCCGGCTCCGTGACGCTGTCACCATGACTGAACGTCGCCCGCAGCGACACCGCCTCCGACAACACCAGATGACAACTGCCGAACCGCGGCGACGCCCCATCCGGATAACCGGCCAGATTCAAACCACCGTAGATCGGCCGCCCCGACGAACCCGTGTAAGCACCGGCGAACATCCGCTGCTCCCACCGGTCCCGGTCACCACCCGGATACGCCGTCAGCCCACCATTGGAGATACCCGTCTCGAACTGGCTGCGATACACACCCTCCGCCGCCAGCCGCTGCGCCACCGTCGAACCATCGGAGAGCAACCGGTCAGGATGAAAATTGACCGTGACCGGCGCCGCCGGCACCGGCGACGCCTCCGGAAACAAGGCCCGCACATGAGCCAGAGCCCGCTCCGCCGCAACGGTCACTGCGCCTCGATCGTGCCAGTCACCAGCAGCACCATCAGCAGCAGACCCAGCACCACCCGGTAGAAGATGAAAATGCTGTACGAATGCCGCGAGATGAACTTCAACAACCAGTTCACCGAGAAGTACGCCACCACGAAACTCACAGCCGTCGCGATCAGCGTATTCGCCCAGCCCACACCATCCGCGATGTTGCCGGCCTCCTCATAGCCCTGCAACAACGACGCACCCAGCAACGCCGGAATCGACAGGAAGAACGACAACTTCGTCACCGTCACCCGGTCGAAATCACGCAACAAACCCGCCGACATCGTCGCCCCCGACCGCGACACACCCGGAATCAGCGCCAGACACTGCACCACACCGATGATCAGCGAATCCTTCCACGTCACATCATCCTCATGACGCACCTGCGTCGCCGCGTGATCAGCGAACGCCATCACACCACTCCACAGGATCAGCGCACCCGCCACGAACCACAGACTCCGCAGCGTCGTCTCCACCTGATCCTTGAACAACAACGCCGCGATCACGATCGGGATCGCACCCAGAATCACCGCCCACCCGAACCGGTAATCCTGATTGTCACGCTTCGCCTTGCTGAACAACCCACCCAGGAACGCCGGCACGATCCGCGCGATGTCCTTACGCAGATAAAGAATCGTCGCCAGCACCGCACCCGACTGGATGATCACCGTGAACGCCGTGATGTCCGGATCGTCGAGCTGATAACCGAGCAGCTTCTCCAGGATCGTCAGATGGCCGGTGCTCGACACGGGCAGGAACTCGGTGAAACCCTCGACCGCCCCCAGCAACACCGCTTCGATGATGTTCAAGACCTATGCCCACCCTTGATCCGCTTTGACGCCGCGGCACAGCATAGGGCCAGCTGTCACCCTCCGCTGCGGCGGACCCGGGACCCCACGCTCACACCCTCAGCTCTCCAGCACCTCGCCCGCCGCGACATGCCAGCGCCGCCCGAACCCCACCGCATCCGCGAAATACCGGTCATGCGTCACCACCACCAACGTCCCCCGGTAACGCCGCAACGCCTCCTCCACCACATCCAGCGCATCGAAGTCGAGGAAATTCGTCGGCTCATCCAGCAACAACACCCGCGCCGGACTGTTCACCAACACCGCCAACAGCAACCGCCGCAACTCACCAGCCGACAAACTCCGCAGCCGCGACTCCCACTGATCCGCCCCGAACTGATGCCCCAGCAACAACCTCTCGGCGTCATCCACATAAACCGGCACACGCTCCCGGAAGAACCCCATCACCGTCTGATCCGTCCGCAACCCATCAGAGGTCTGCGGCAGAACAGCCGCCTCCACACCCTCACCCAGCGCCCGCAACAGCGACGTCTTCCCCGCACCATTGCGCCCAGTGATCAAAACCCGGTCACCACGGCGCACCGTCACATCAACCGAACCCAGCAACAGCCGATCCCCCGCCCGGACCGCCAACCCCTTCGCCTCGAGCACCACCTCACCCGCATCACCGGCATCCTGCGGAAAAGCCAACGTCAAAGCCGGCCGCGTACGAGGCTGAGCAATCCACCGCACCGACTCCATCTGCCGCCGCAGACGCCGCTCACGAACCTTCGCCTTCCGCGCCACCAACCGCGCCACCCGCCGCAGATGAGGCGCCGTCGCCCCCGACCGAACCGTGTTCTCCACACCCCGCGAGAACTCCTTGGTCCGCTCGATATCCGCCTCCCACCGCCGGCGGTCCTTCTCCTGCGCCTCGAAATCCAGAAGCAACCGCTCCCACCGCCGCTGCTTCTCCACCCGAAACGCCGAATAACCACCACCCGGATAGTCCTGCGGCTCCTCGTCGATCCCATCCAACTCGACCACCCGGGTCACCACAGCATCCAAGAACGCCCGGTCATGACTGACGGTCAAAACCCCGCCCGGGTACGCCTTCAGCCAGCCCTGCAACCAAGCAACCCCATCAGCGTCGAGATGGTTCGTCGGCTCATCCAGCAACAACACATCCGGCTCATCCAGCAACGCCCGCGCCAGCAACAACCGCGCCTGCTCACCACCACTGACCGCCCGCAACGGCAGATCATCCGGCAGATCAGCGATATCCAACCGCTGCCGGATCTCACCGACCCGGGCCTCAGCCGTCCACCCCTCAAGAGCAGTCCACCGCTCCTGAACAGCCCCGAACTCGCCCAGCACATCCTCACCGGCGGCCAGCCGAGCCTCCAGCTCCCGCAACCGCACGGTCACCTCAGCCAGCTCACCGAGACCCCCGGCGAGAAAAGCCCCGACGGTCCCCTCCGGATCAGGCATCTGCTGAGCCACATAGCCGACCCGCGTACCCGGCCCACGGACGACGCTGCCACCCGACGGCTTGAGCTCACCGGCCAGCACCCGCAACAACGTCGTCTTACCGGCACCGTTCGGCCCGACCACCCCGACCCGGTCCCCGTCACCGAGCACCAGATCAAAACCGGAGAACAGGGCATCGCCGTCATGGGCGCGGCTGAGAGAAACAGCTTTCAACAAGAGGCCCTCCAAGGAGCAGACACCGACAGGGGTACGCACACACGCCGGGTCGCATCACATGAAAAAGAGCACTCCTCGAGCCGTCGACAGGAACGCGTCCCAGATTGCCGCGAGCCCCCGTCCCCCGCAACCGATTTAGATCACAGATCCCGAAATGAACCGCCTCACCACACTCTCGACCGACATCCGCGGCTCGGCTTGCCTTTACCGCCCAGGCGCCACGCGTCCGGGCGACCGTGACGCTCCTCGGCTCGGCGAGCTGATCGCGGTGGGGCGGATCGCGGTGGGGCGGATCGCGGTGGGGCGGATCGCGGTGGGGCGGATCGCGGTGGGGCGGATCGCCGCAAGCGATCGCCGCCGGGCGCCGATTGGGCCGAGGACTGCCCTCCCCCGGCCGCCAGGTCGAGGTCCTCGGGGGTGAACACCACCATGCGCGGGGCCCGCCCTCGATGTGCTGCGCGGCGAGGCGAGCGCCGCAGCGACGACCAGGCCGGAACCGAACCGCGAGCCGAACCCAAATCCAAGGCGGGATGCCGTTGATTCCTTTTTGTTCTTGTCCTGGTCTTGGGGGTGCGGTGCGCCGGTGTTCAGGCGCACATCCGCTAAGGCATCCTAGGATGGTGGTGTCGATCACCACGAGGCTTGCCCAGGGTGGGTGGGGTGTGCCGTTGACGGAGAATGGACGCCGTGCCGCGACCTATCCCCAGCGCCCCGTCCGGCCGGCACACCGCCGGTGCCCTTCAGACTCGTGAGGAGCTTCGCCAGCTTCGCCCTGACCTGCTGGAACGCTACGACGCCGAGCTTCCGGGAGCCCGCGCGGCGGTCCTCGCCCGGCTCCTCGGCGCGGTCGGCCGTGAGGCCCTGCCGGGCTTGACCGCCCGGGCCCGGGGCAGGGCGGCGTTCGCCCGGACCGCCGACGGACGGGTCGGCACGCTGTGGGTCGGCAACACCGGTCAACCGGCCGGCGCCGACCGGCACGCCGCGGGTTCTGCGACGTGGCCAGGGACGCATGCCCCAGCGACCGCCAAGGACCAGCACCTGCCGGGCGACGACGGGAATTCCCACGTCAGCGACCGCCCTACCGCTGAGATCGTGCTGCGCTACCCGGCCGGCGCCTCGGAGCCCTTCTTCGCGGGGGCGGCCGGGCTCGCCGTCGACGTCGAACTGACAAGTTTCGGACAGATCACCGGCGACGCCGGGCCGACCGGCGGGGGCAACAGGTCGATTGTGGACCCGGGTGAGGTCGTACGGCTGCTCTGGGGTGACGTCCCGTTCGCCGCCGAGGTGGACAACAGCGTCGCCAACCTGGCGCTCGCCCGGGCCGCGCGGACCGGGCCGCCCCGGCTGCCCGCGGCCGGGCCGGGCGCGCTCGGGCTGGTCGAGCAGCAGATCGTCGACGGGCATCCGCTGCACCCGTGCTGCCGCACCCGGGGCGGGATGAGCGTGGCCGACGTGCTCGCCTACGCGCCCGAGCACTCCCCCGTCATCCGGCTGCGCCGCCTCACCGTTCCGGCCGAGCAGTGGTTCGGTGACGGCCCGCCCGTGCTCCACGCCCACCCCTGGCAGGCCGATCACCTGCGGGACCGCTACCCGTGGCTGCGTGACGACGGCGAGACCGCGCCCGTGCGCCCTCTCATGTCGCTGCGGACCGTCGCTCCCCTCGACGGTGGCCCCCATGTCAAAACCGCTGTCGACATTCAAATGACGTCGGCCGTACGGACCGTGTCACCCGCCGCCGTGCACAATGGCCCTCTGCTCTCGCGGCTCCTGAAGACCCTCACCGCCGGCCTGCCCATCGAGGTGCTGGCCGAGACCGGCGCCGGGGCCGTCATCGTCGACGGCGAACCCCAGCGGCACCTGGCCCACCTGTTCCGGGCCGCGCCGCGCCTGGCCGCCGGTGAGGTCGCCGTCCCGCTCGCCTGGCTCGGCGCGGCCCCTCTGCCTCTGGGGCGCGGCGAGGACGCGTACACCACCATGGGTTTGATCGCCAAGGTGTTGTTCGGTCCTGTGGTCGAGCTGCTGGCGCGCGGGGTGGCGCTGGAGGCGCACGGGCAGAACACGCTGCTGGTGCTCCGCGACGGGCGGCCGGCGCGGATCCTCTACCGCGACCTGGGTGGCGTGCGGGTCAGCGCGGCCCGGCTGCGCGCCGCCGGGGTCGACGCCCCGCCGCTGAGGGGCGACCTGCCCAGCGACGACCCTCAGGTGCTGCGGACCAAGCTGTCCGCGGCCGCGTTCGGCACTGTCGCCCAGGAGCTGGTCACCGCGTTCCACCGGTGGCACGGCGCGGACCGGCGGCGGCTGTGGGGCATCGTCGCCGCGGCGATCCGTGACACGGGCACGGCGGACGCGCCGCACCTGCTGCGCGACCCGCTGCCGATCAAGGCCACCACCGCGATGCGGCTGGCCGCCGACCCGCTCGACGACCTCTGGGCCCACCTCGACAACCCGATGGCGGAACACGCATGAATCGCAGCGTTATGCGCACCGACCGGATCGCGCACACCGAGGCCGCTCTCGCGGTGCACGCGCCCGAGCTGGTGCCGGGCTTCCTGGCGAATCTGCCCGAGGCGGCCGACACGGTCGGGCGGCGGCTGCGCGGGGCCCTGGTCCGCGAGGGCATCCGTGACATGGGACCGGGCCTGCGGCACGGTTTCAACCGGGTCGAATACGCCACCAGCGGGGTGGCCGACCCGGTCGACCTGCTGGGCGACATCGAGGCGCCCGGTTTCGCCGCGGAGCTGCGCAACGCCGTACTCAATCTTGCCATCGCCATGGCCCGCCCGGCGGCCCCTGTGGACGACGACCCGGACGCGCGGGCGATCGGCCTGGAGCGGCTCGCCGTGGCCGGCCACAACCTGCATCCTTGCGGCCGGACCCGGCTGGGCTGGGACACCGGTGACGTCCTCGCGCACGATCTGGAGGTCGAGAAGACGAGGATCGGATTCGTCGCCGTCCGCGACGACCTGCACCTCGGCGACGACCTTTTCCCCGATGTGCCGGGCAAGGTCATCCCGGTGCACGCCTGGCAGCGCGACAATATCATCCCGTCCCGCTACGGCGATCTCCTCGAAGACGGCACCCTCAAGATCCTCGACGACGAGATCGACGCCATCCCCACGGCCGCCCTGCGCACGCTGCTGCTGCCCGGCACAGGCCAGTATTTGAAGGTCTCCCTCGACATCCAGGTCACCTCGACCCGGCGCAGCATCAGCGTGGCCAGCACCCGCAACGGCCCGGCCGTCTCCACCCTGCTGCACCGCCTGGTCGCCGCCGACCCGGCCGGCCACCGGCTGCTGCTAATGGCCGAGACCGCCGGCGCCGCCGTGCCCGTCGGGTCCGGCCGCGACCTGTCCGCGATCCGCCGCGAGGGCCTCACCGGCCGCCTCGAGCCCGGCGAGCGGGCCGTCCCCGGCGGCGCCCTGCCGTTCCTGCTCGACGAGCTCGTCACCGGCGATCCCGCCGTCTGGCTGCGCGAGTACGCCGAGCTGCTGATGCCGCCGCTGCTGCGCTTCACCGCCCAGGGCGTCGCCCTCGAAGCCCACCTGCAGAACTGCCTGCCCACCTTCGTCGGCGGCCGCCCGCACCGCCTGGCCCTGCGCGACTTCGCCGGCCTGCGCCTGCACCCCGGCCGGCTGCGCGCCGCCGGGCACGACATCACCCTGTGGCCCGGCTCGGTGGTCGGCACCGACGACCTCGGCGTGCTCCGCGCGAAGATCGGCTACACCATGTTCCAGGCCCACCTGGGCGAGCTCGTCATGCGCCTGGACCTCGACGAGGACC
The DNA here is from genome assembly GCF_050956135.1 of Actinoplanes sp. CA-131856. Taxonomy (GTDB): domain Bacteria; phylum Actinomycetota; class Actinomycetes; order Mycobacteriales; family Micromonosporaceae; genus Actinoplanes. The sequence goes on from NZ_CP191849.1 coordinate 5,340,698, forward strand.
ACGCCTGGCGCATCGTCCGCGAGGTCCTCGACGAGTACGCCACGGGCGACGACCACGCCGCGTTCACCGCGCCCACCGTGCCGCACAAGGCCCTGGTCCGCATGCGCCTGGCCGGTGCGGGCGACATCTACGTCCCGGTGAGGAACCCGCTGCATGCTCCCGCCTGACCTGCCCCGCCCCGTCTGCGCCTACCTCTACGACACCGCGACGCTGCGCGCCACGGCCGCGGCGGTCCGGCGGGCGCTTCCACCGGCGGCTACTTTGATGTACGCCGTCAAAGCCAACGGCCATCCCCAGGTCCTCGAGACGCTCGCGAAGGAGTGCGACGGCCTGGAGGTCGCCTCCGGCGGCGAACTGGCCCTGGCCCGCGCGGCCGGCGCCCGCCGCATCGTCTTCGGCGGCCCGGCCAAGACCGACGCCGAGCTGCGCGCCGCCCTCGACGCCGGGGTCCTGATCAACGCCGAGAGCGTCTACGAACTGCACCGCATCGCCGCCCTGGCCGGCAGCCCGCCCGAGGTGGTGCTGCGCGTCAACCGCCCCGGCAGCCCCCTGCACGGCAGCCACACCATGACCGGTGCGCCGACTCCGTTCGGCGTCGACGCAGCGCAGGTCGGCGAGGCCCTGTCCGTGCCCGGCGTGCGCATCGTCGGCTTCCACCTGCACGCCGTCTCCAACAACATGGACGGGCACGCCCACGCCGCCTTCGTCCGTGACTGCCTGAGCTGGTCGCAGGACCAGGATCTGCCCGGTCTGCGGGTCGTCAACGTCGGCGGCGGCTTCGGCGTCGACTACCTGTCCGGCGCCTCCATGGACCTGTCCCCGCTGCGCGGCATCGAGGTGCCGGACGGCATCGACCTGATCTTCGAACCGGGCCGCTATCTGGCCGCCGACGCGGGCCGCTACGCGGCCGAGGTCATCGACATCAAGACCACCCACGGCCGCACGTTCGCCGTCCTGCGCGGCGGCACCCACCACTTCCGCCTGCCGGCCGCGTGGGGCTACTCGCACCCGTTCACCGTCGTCCCGGTCGACGACTGGCCCCACCCGTACCCCCGACCGTCGGTGACCGGCACCGAGGTCGACGCCGTGGGCGAGCTCTGCACCCCCCGCGACGTGCTCACCCGCGGCCAGCACGTGGATCGTCTGCGCGCCGGCGACATCCTGGTCTTCGCCCGCACCGGCGCCTACGGCTGGGACATCTCCCACCACGACTTCCTGCGCCACGACCCACCGGCGTTTGTGATCACCTGACACTTCGGCCGCCGCCGAACACCGGGCGGGGCATCATCGTCGGATGGACGACGCTTCGTCACTGGCCTCCTGGGCGGCCCTGCTCGCCGACCGCACCCGGGCCGCCTTCTGCCTGGCCCTGATGGACGGCCGTGCCTGGACCGTGGGTGAGCTGGCCCGCCACGCCGGTGTCGCCATGTCCACGGCGTCCGAGCACGCCGACCGCCTGGTCACCGGCGGCCTGCTGGCCGAGCACCGTCAGGGCCGCCACCGCTATCTGGCCCTGGCCTCCCCGGAGGTGGCCACGCTGATCGAGGCGGTCACGGCCGCGACAGATCAAACCCCTTCCCCCGTACGCACGCTGGCCGCCGCCCATCGACGGCGCAACCTGGCCTTCGCCCGCACCTGCTACGACCACCTGGCCGGCACCCTGGGCGTGGCCCTGGCCGACGGCATGACCACGACCGGCATGCTGACCAGGACGAACGGCCTGTCCCTGACCCCAGCCGGCCGCGACCGCCTGACCAGCCTCGGCATCGTCCTGGACGCCCCCGGCCGCCGTCCCGTGCTGCGCGACTGCCTCGACTGGACCGAACGCCGCCCCCACCTGGCCGGCATCACCGGAGCCGCCCTGCTCCAGCACGCCCTGGCCGCCTCCTGGGTGATCCGGATAGGCACGAGCCGGGCCGTGCGCCTGACCGACGAGGGCCACGCCGCTTTCACCACCCATTTCGGCGCGTCCCTGGATCGAGAACCCCACGCGCAACCCGCACGCGCGTGACCCTGTCTCGCTAACGGTCGCCGGCCAGCGCGACCGGGGTCAGGGTCTGCCCGGCGGCGACCGCCTCACGCAGGCGCCGGCCGCCGCTTTGGGCGAAGAAGTGCGGCGCTTCATGACGTACGACGATGTCGCCGTCCTCGGCCGTCGCCTCGTCGTGGCGCACACGGCTCGGGTCGAGGTAGCAGCGCGGACCCCGCGCGCCCTCGGCCCGCGAGTGGATGAGGGCGACGACCTGCTCGGGCTCGGCCCGGGTGGTGTCGCAGACGAGGTCGTAGTTGGTCAGGCGGGTCTTGTCGACGCCGTACCGGCTCAGGAACCGCTGCCGCTCGCTGTCGCTGCGCCCGGCCAGCTCGCGGCAGGCCTCGTCGAGGTCGCGGTAGCTCTCCACGGCGTCGCCCGGACGGCCGAGCGCGCGCCGGGCCGCCACCAGCGGGTCGGCGATCAGGTGCACTTTCACCGCACCGGCGAAGAAATGCCAGGCCAGCCGGCTGTCGACGACCAGCCGCTCACCGGAGGCGGCGATGTCGTGCTGCATCTGATCGACGTAGTGGTCGACCTTGTCGTCGAGCTCGGCGTGCACGTTGAGCTGCAGGGCAGTCATGCCGCGCTCGGCCGCCATCGCCCGGTAGAGGTCACCGATGCTGACCCGGCGCACCCCGAGTCTTCGCGCCAGCATCACCGACACGGTCGTCTTGCCGCTGCCGAGATCACCGTTGAACACCACCGACGGAAGGGCCTCCATCGACCAACCTTAGTCCGCCCGCGCATCCCCCACAGTCCGGCCGCGATCGGCTCGGTCCGCCACAGGCGCGACGTTCCGACCGCTCGCTCTTGCCGAGCCGCTCGCGTCGGTCATCGAGGGAACGGCCATCGAGCGGGCGGTCACGGCGGCGGGATCCGCTGAGGGTCAGCGGCCGGGCGGGGTGGGGCGGACCCGGCGCAGCTCGCGCAAAGCCTGGCGGCGGACGTCGCCGGTGAGGGTGTCGATGTAGAGGCGCCCGTCCAGGTGGTCGGTCTCGTGTTGCAGGGCGCGGGCCAGAAATCCGGTGCCGGGAATGACGATGGGCTCGCCGTGGCGGTCGAAGCCGCGGGCGGTCACCGACATAGCGCGCTTGGTCGGGAAGCCGAGGCCGGGCAGGGACAGGCAGGCCTCCTCGTCGTCCTGCTCGCCGGCGAAGTCGCTGAGCACCGGGTTGATCATGTGGCCGACGACGCCGCCCACGTTGTACGAGAACGCGCGCAGGCTGACGCCGATCTGCGGAGCGGCGACACCGGCGCGGCCCGGAACCCGTACCGTGTCCTCGAGATCGTCGATCAAAGCGCCCAGCTCCGCGTCGAACGAGGTCACCGGGTCGGCCTCGGTGCGCAGGACCGCGTCGCCGAAGATCCGAATAGGCCGAACTGTCATGGCCTCAAGCCTATCCGGTCGTTACCCGAACAGGGCGAGTTGGTCGGCCGCGAGCAGTTCCCGCAGCTTGGACAGCGACCGGCGGGTCTGGCTCTTGACCACGCTGACCGGAACGTCGAGCACGTCGGCCACCTGCTCCACGCTGTAGTCCTCGAAGTAGCGCAGGATGACGATGGCCCGGTCCCGCTCGGGCAGATGCCCCAGCGCGTCGAGCATGGTCACCCGCAGCTCGGGATTCTCCCGGTAGGTGGGCTCGGCCAGCACACCCGGCGTCGACTCGGTCGACGACCGGCGCCGGCGGTGGTCCAGATAGCTGCGCAGCAGGATCTTCTGGGTGTACGCCAGCAGGTTGTCCGCCTGGATCGCCTTGCGCCAGCTCAGGTAGAGCTTGGTCAGCGCCGTCTGCGTCAGGTCCTGGGCCAGATGCCAGTCACGGCACAGCATGAACGCGGTCGTCCGCAGCCGCTCGGCGTGCGCGGTCGCGAACTCGGCGAACTCGTCGTCGGCGCTCATCCGGCGAACTCCGGCAGGTGCGGGTACCGCTTCTCGCCCAGCCCGACCAGGCTCGCCTCCATCGTCACGCCCCACCGAGGATCCGCGGCGATCTTCGCTGCCGTGTCCGGGTCGAGCACCGGCGTGGCCAGCCCCTTGGGCCCACCGGCGGGCGCACACGAGTCGATGCCGATCTCCACGGTCGTACCGTCCGGCCAGCCCGCAGTGACGGAAGCGGCCCGCGCGCACTCCCCCGGGAACGTCACGATCGTCACCTTCGCCAGGTCACCCCGGTCGGGAAGCGGCGGCCGGACATCGACCCGGCTGACCGCCACCTGCACCGTGCCCGGCCCGAGACCGGTGTCGACGAAGGCCCGCACCCGCAACTCCCCGCCCGAAGCGATGGTGAAGCCGCGCGCCTTGCCGGCCGGCAGGAGCTCGTTCAGAAGGTAGGCCATCGCCGCTGGGGTCGCTTTCGTCAGTGGCCCGGTGGGCCGCAGCCCCCCGCCGGAGATCGCCAACGTACGGCTGTGCCCCGGGCTCACCGCGACCTTCGGGCTGATCGGCACGGATCGGGGAGGAAAGCCGGGCGCCGTGACCGCGGGCGCGCCTCCGAGCACCGGCGCCGTCACGGTGGGTGCCGCCCGCCGACCGGGCGCCTCACTGACAGCCGGCGCCGCCGCCGCCGCCGGCCCGAACTCGTTCGGCGACCGCACCGGAGAGGTCAGCCCTCCACCGGCGACAGCAACCCCGGCCAGCACCCCCACGACCGCCACCGCGCCACCACCCACAGCCAGCCGCCGCCGGTGACGGCGGATCCGCTGCCCGTCACGCAGAGCCGCCCCCACGACATCACCGAGCGGCGGCGGCCGCTCAGCGTTGAGATCGTCGCGCAGCAGCGCCCGCAGATCTTCGGTCACAGCGACCCCTCATGCCTTCCCTCGCGCCGGCGACCCCACGACCGCCCACAGGCGTAGACGCATCGACACCCCGATCAGGTGACCGCACTCCCCAGAAAACTTGGTCACCGGCCGGATCGGGCCCCCATAGTGCCCGCCGCCACCCGCCCCGGCCACCCCGCTCCCAAGGCACCAGACAGCCCGCCCACAAGCGGCGCTTGGCCACTGCAAAACGGCCCACCAAACCGGACGAGCCAGCCACAGCGAAACGGCGCGACTCCGCACCCGAGCGCCACCAACCAGCCGAGCCCCCAGCGCACACCGCCCACTGACAAGACAGCGCCACCAACCAGCCAGGCCCGCGAGCCACGCCGGCCACCGCAAAACGGCGCCACCAAACAGCCGAGCCGCCAGCGCACGCCGCCCAGAAACAAGACAGCGCCACCGAACAGCCGAGCCCACAGGGCACGCCGCCCACTGCAGGACGGCGCGGCGGCGAAGGCCGAGCCCGCACGGGCAGCACAGGGACGCGCGGGCGCGGCAAACGCGGGGTCAGGCGGTGGGCTGGCCCACCGCGTATGTCAGGTAGGCGAACTGGCCCCGCCGGGTCATGTCGGTCAAGGTCAGGCGTTTCGAGGTCAGGCGGCGCGGCAGCAGCGGGGCGCCGGCGCCCAGGGTCACCGGCGTGACCCCCACGATGATCTCGTCGAGCAGGCCCGCGTCGGCGAAGGCGCCGGTCAGGTCGCCGCCGCCGACCAGCCAGATGTTCTTGCCGGCGGCCGCTCTGGTCATGGCCTCGTGGACCGGGCGGACGTCGCCCTGGACGAATTTCAGGTCGGCGCCGGGTATCGGTGGCAGGTCGCGGTGGGTGAAGATCCAGGCTGGGACGTCGCCGTAGTACTCGGCCCATTTCGCCGGGTTGTCGAGCAGGGCGTCGTGGTCGAGGACCCACTCGTATGTGGTCGCGCCCATGGCGAACGCGCCCACCCCGGCGAAAAAGGCCTCGAACGGGCTCACCCCGGACTCGTCGTCGCGGCTCTCACCGACCTCGAACAGCCAGTCGAGGGAGTTGTGCTCGTCGGCGAGGTACCCGTCGAGCGTGGTCGCGGTGTAGTACTGCGTCTTCGGCACGGGTTCACCCTGCCATGGGGGTACGACAAGAAAGCGCCGCCCGGATCGGCGCCGCCTTCGCCGCCGCCTCGGCCACCTCGGCCGCCGGGTCGCTGTCCCAGGTGATGCCGCCGCCGGCCCAGCTGTGCAGGCGGTGGCCGTCGGCGGCGACCGTGCGGATGGTCAGGCCCAGGTCGATGTGGTCGTGCCCGATCCAGCCGGCGGCGCCCATCGAGACGCCGCGGCCGACCGGCTCCAGCCGGGCGATCTCGGCCAGGGCGGCCAGCTTGGGCGCCCCGGTCACCGATCCTCCCGGGCACACCGCCCGGAGCAGGTCGGCCAGGTCGAGGCGCCCGAGGACCGGCGCCGACACGACCGACTCGGCCTGCCAGAGATCGGCCCATCGGCGTACGGCGAAAAGCTCGTCGACCCGGACGGGACCGACACCGGGCAGCCGGGCCAGGTCGTTGCGCTCCAGATCCACGATCATCACGTGTTCGGCGCGTTCCTTCTCCGAGGCCAGCAGCTCGCGGCGGCCCGACGCCGTGGCCGGGCGGGTCCCCTTGATCGGCCGCGTGACGACCCGGCCGTCGCGGACCTCGACCAGCGTCTCGGGCGACGCCGTGGCCAGCGCCCACCCGTCGCCGGCCAGGACGCCCCCGTACCGCGCGCCGGGCAGCCGGGCCACCCGGTGCAGGGCGGCGGTGGGATCGCCCGCGTACGGCGCGCTGGCGTGCCCCACCACGTTGGCCTGATAGACGTCGCCCCGGCCGATCGCCTCGCGGACGGCCTGAACCGCTTCAGCGTGCGCGGCCGGTGTCCAGCTCGGCGTCCACTCTCCCAGCGCGTAGTGAACCGGTGACGGGGGCTCGCCGTGTGAGGGGGTATGGACGTAGAGCACCGCGTAGACGTCGGGGATCGCCGGCACCGGCGAGGGCGCCCCGGCGGCGCCGCCGGCCATCACGCAACCGGCATCCGCGGACACATACAGTGCGGCCCCACACACCGAGCCAGCGCCGATCGGGTGGATCCGGGGGGCCGTTCGGCCAATGTTTCGCACCGGCAGTCCGTTGGCTTCGAAGAAGGTGGCGACAAGCTCTGCGGGGTCACCACCGTCACATCGGTACCACTGGAACACCGTTGACGCACGGTGACGGCCCTGGCAGGACCCCGGAGCACCCGGCGGCGACCCCGGAACAGGTGTCGGGAAGTGGTCGATCGGGGGAGTTCCGTGGACCATCGGAAGCGAGGATTCTTTCAATGGGACGCCGTCACCCGCCCGATCCAAGGTCGTTCGGATTCAGGTAACGTCCGTCACCGTCGTTGTGAGTCTTCACACAACCCCCGACCGGAGAACCACGATGTTGTGCCAGCACACGAACCAATGTCCCAACGCTGAGGCCGTCGACCGCGAGGCCGCCCGGACCGTGGCGACCTTCCGCGAGCAAGGCTGGAGCCTGCTCTGCAACGGCGTCATCGTCTTCGAGGACACGGGTGAGATCCTCCCCGACGGCACCATGATCGAGCCGCACCGGGGCCCCGCCCGGCACGCCCTCGCGGCGTAGCGCCGACAAGCCGCCCGACGGCTACTGAGAGTAGCCGAAGGGCGACACGTCGAACGCCGGATCAGTCCTCGAAGGCGGACGGGTCCGGGCAGGAGCAGACCAGGTTACGGTCGCCGTAGGCGCCGTCGATCCGGCGCACCGGCGGCCAGTACTTCGCCGTCTTGTCGACGCCGGGCGGGAAGCCCGCCACCGACCGCGGGTAAGCGTGCTCCCAGACGTCCGCCGTCACCGCGGCCGCCGTGTGCGGCGCGTTGGCGAGGGGGTTGTCCCCGGCTGGCCACTCGCCCGCCGCCACCCGGTCGATCTCACCCTTGATCGCGATCATCGCGTCGCAGAACCGGTCCAGCTCGGCCAGGTCCTCGCTCTCGGTCGGCTCCACCATGAGGGTGCCGGCCACCGGGAACGACATCGTCGGCGCGTGGAAGCCGTAGTCGATCAGCCGCTTGGCCACGTCGTCGACCGAGACGCCGGTCGCCTTGGTGATCGGGCGCAGGTCGAGGATGCACTCGTGCGCGACCAGGCCGTTGTTGCCGGCGTAGAGCACCGGGTAGTGCTCGCTGAGCCGCGAGGCCACGTAGTTGGCGGCCAGCACGGCCGCGCCGGTCGCCGCGACCAGCCCGTCGGGGCCCATCATCCGCAGATAGGCCCACGAGATCGGCAGGATGCCGGCCGAGCCGTGCGCCGCCGCCGAGACCGCGTGCTGCTCACCCGAAGACAGCGGGTCGCCGGGCAGGAACGACGCCAGGTGCGAGCGGACCGCGACCGGGCCCACGCCCGGGCCACCGCCACCGTGCGGGATGCAGAACGTCTTGTGCAGGTTCAGGTGCGACACGTCGGCGCCGAACCGGCCCGGCCGCGCATAGCCGACCAGCGCGTTCAGGTTGGCCCCGTCGACGTACACCTGACCGCCGGCGTCGTGCACGGCCGCGCACAGGTCGGCGATCGACGTCTCGTACACCCCGTGGGTCGAGGGGTAGGTGACCATGATCGCGGCGAGCGAGGCGGCGTGAGCGTCGATTTTGACCGACAAATCTGACATGTCGATGTTGCCCAGGGAATCGCACGCGACGACCACTACCCGCATGCCGGCCATGACGGCGCTGGCGGCATTCGTTCCGTGCGCGCTCGACGGGATCAGGCAGACGTCGCGGTGCTCCTCGCCCCGCGACCGGTGGTAGCCACGAATGGCCAGCAGACCGGCCAGCTCACCCTGCGAACCCGCGTTCGGCTGCACACTCACCGCGTCGTACCCGGTGATCTCGGCCAGCCAGCCTTCGAGGGACGACACCAGGTGCTCGTAGCCGGCCGTCCGCGACGCCGGGGCGTACGGATGGATGTTGGCGAACTCGGGCCAGGTCACCGGCTCCATCTCGGTGGTGGCGTTGAGCTTCATCGTGCACGAGCCCAGCGGGATCATGCCCCGGTCCAGCGCGTAGTCCCGGTCCGAGAGCTTGCGCAGGTAACGCAGCATGCTCGTCTCCGAGTGGTGCGATCCGAAGACCGGGTGGGTCAAATACTCGGTGGTACGCCCGAGCGGCTTCGCGCCGCACTCGGCCGGCGCCGCGACCGGCACACCGAACGCCGTCAGCACCGTCGCCACATGCGCCGCGGTGGTCGTCTCGTCACACGCCACCGACACGTGGTCCGCGTCGACCAGCCGCAGGTCGACACCCTCGGCCGCGGCCGCCTCGACGATCGCGGCGGCCCGGCCCGGCACCACAGCGGTCACCGTGTCGAAGAAGGCATCGCTGGTCACCGCGATGCCGCCCCGGGTCAGGCTGCCGGCCACGGTCAGCGCGTGATCGTGCACCCGCTTCGCGATCGCCCGCAGACCGGCCGGTCCGTGGTACACCGCGTACATGCTCGCCATCACCGCCAGCAGCACCTGCGCCGTGCAGATGTTGCTGGTCGCCTTCTCCCGCCGGATGTGCTGCTCCCGCGTCTGCAACGCCAGCCGGTAGGCCGGGGCGCCGTCCGCGTCCTTGGACACACCGACCAGGCGGCCCGGCAGCGACCGCTCCAGACCGGCCCGCACCGCGAGATATCCGGCGTGCGGGCCACCGAAGCCCAGCGGAACACCGAACCGCTGCGTCGTGCCGGCCGCGATGTCGGCACCGATCTCCCCCGGCGCGCGCAGCAGCGTCAGCGCCAGCAGGTCGGCCGCGACCGTGACCAGCGCGCCGGCGGAGTGCGCGGCCGAGATCAGGGCGGCGTGGTCCCGTACGGCGCCCGAAGCCCCTGGATATTGCAGGTGAAGTCCGAAATATTCGGACGGAAGGGCATCGCCGGCGTCAAGATCGACGATCGCGAGCGAGATCCCCAGCGGCTCGGCCCGCGTCCGGAGAACGGAGAGCGTCTGCGGGAGCGTGTCGGCGTCGACGACGTACACCGGAGACTTTGACTTCGAAGCCCTCCGGGCCAACGTCATGGCCTCGGCCACCGCGGTGCCCTCATCCAGCATCGACGCGTTGGCGGTGGTCAGACCGGTCAGATCGGTCACCATCGTCTGGAAGTTCAGCAGAGCCTCGAGACGGCCCTGGCTGATCTCCGGCTGATACGGCGTGTACGCCGTGTACCAGGCCGGGTTCTCCAGCACGTTCCGCTTGATCACGGCCGGCGTGAACGTGCCGTAGTACCCCAGCCCGATCATCGAGGTCGTCACCGTGTTCCGCGACGCGATCGCCCGCAACTCGGCGATCGTCTCCTCCTCGGAGGCGGCCTCCGGCAGATCAAGGGTGCCGTGCCAGCGGATCACCTCGGGGATCGCGGCGTCCATCAGGGCGTCCAGCGACGCGTACCCGATGGCTTTGAGCATATGGGTCTGCTCGTCCTGGTCCGGGCCGATGTGCCGGGATGCGAACGTCATGACGGCTCCTACAGAGAGGTCGACAAGGCGGCCTCCCCCTCTGTCACGCGCGCGTTTCAGAGTCGCCTGCCCATGCGGTCCGCTTTGCCTGAGAGGTTCCGGGGAGGATTTGCCCCTTCGGCGCCACCGACTAACCCGGTGATCTCTCCCGCATGGCTAGGTACCAAACTACCAGTGGATAAAGCACAGCCAGGAAACTGGAAGGGTAGGACTGTGACCTACACCCCGGCGGGCAACCGCTACGACACCATGACCTACCGCCGTACGGGCCGCAGCGGCCTCAAGCTCCCCGTGATCTCGCTCGGCCTCTGGCACAACTTCGGCGACGAGCGCCCCTGGCAGCGCCAGCGCGACATCGTCCGCCGCGCCTTCGACCTCGGCGTCACCCACTTCGACCTGGCCAACAACTACGGCCCGCCGGCCGGCAGCGCCGAGTCGAACTTCGGCCGCATCCTCGACGCCGACCTGCGCGCCCACCGCGACGAGATCGTCATCTCCACCAAGGCCGGCTACTACATGTGGCCCGGCCCCTACGGCGAGTGGGGCAGCCGCAAATACCTGGTCAGCAGCCTCGACCAGTCGCTCAAGCGGCTCGGCCTCGACTACGTCGACATCTTCTACCACCACCGGCCCGACCCCGACACCCCGCTCGAGGAGACGATGGGCGCCCTCGACGCCATCGTCCGCGCCGGCAAGGCCCAGTACGTCGGCCTGTCCAACTACAAGGCGGCCGAGACCGCCGAAGCCGCCCGCATCCTGCGCGAGCTCGGCACCCCGCTGCTGATCCACCAGCCGTCGTACTCGATCCTCAACCGCTGGATCGAGAAGGACAACCTGCTCGACACCCTCGAGACGGCCGGCGCCGGCGCCATCGCCTACAGCCCCCTGCAGCAGGGCCTGCTCACCGACCGCTACCTCGGCGGCATCCCCGACGACAGCCGGGTGCGCACCAGCAACTTCCTCAACGAGAGCGACCTGGACAAGGGCACCCTGGCCCGCATCCACGCCCTCAACGACATCGCCAAGCGCCGCGGGCAGTCCCTGGCCCAGATGGCCCTGGCCTGGGCCCTGCGCGACGAGCGCATGACCAGCCTCATCATCGGCGCCAGCAGCGTCGAGCAGCTGGAGAACAACGTCGCCGCCATCGGCAACCTCCCCCTCACCGAGGAGGAGATCAGCGAGATCGACGGCACGGTCCTCGACCTGTAATGACCACCATCCTCGGGGTCGTGGTCGGCTCCCGCGCGTACGGCCTCGCCGGCCCGGAATCCGACCACGACCGCCGCGGCGTCTACGCCGCACCTACCCGCTCGTTCTGGCACCTCGACAAGCCACCCACACACCGCGACGGCCCCCGCGACGAAGAGTTCTCCTGGGAGATCGAACGCTTCTGCACGCTGGCCCTGCAGGCCAACCCGACGGTCCTCGAAGTGCTGTGGTCACCCTTGATCGAGACTGTCACGCCCGACGGCGAGGACCTTCTCTCGGTCCGGCCGGCGTTCCTCTCACGCCGGGTCGCCGAGACGTACGGGTCGTACGCCCGCGACCAGCTCAACCGCGTCGCGGGCCGCCGCGACCGCACCGGCGAGACCAACCACAAACAGGCCATGCACATGATCCGCCTGCTCATGGCCGGCGCCCACGTCCTGCGCACCGGCACCGTCCTGGTCGACGTCAGCCCGTTCCGCGACCAGCTGCTCGCCGTCAAACGAGGCGAGGTCGCCTGGCCCGAGGTAACCGCCTGGGCCGCCGATCTCCAGAAGGACCTGGCCGCCGCCACCGCGGAAACCCCGTTGCCCCCGGACCCGGATCGCCAGACCATAGATCAACTGCTGGTCCGGGTACGCGAGAGAGGGCTCTGATGACGATCCAGGTTCCCGAGTGGTCGTCCGAGATCATCGCCACCCTCCCCCACGAAGTGATCTTCGCAACGGTCAGCGGCGCCCACCTCTACGGCTTCGCCTCCGTCGACTCCGACCTCGACCTGCGCGCCGCCCACCTGCTGCCCGCGGCCGAGGTGGTCGGCCTGCACACCGGCCCCGAGACCGTGCAGAGCGGCGGCTACCGCGACGGCGTCGAGCTCGACGTGGTCAGCCACGACCTGCTCAAGTTCGCCCGCCTGCTCAACAGCCGCAACGGCTACGTCCTCGAACAGCTGCTCTCCCCGCTGATCGTCACGACGTCGCCGCTGCATCGTCGGTTGAAGGAACTCGCGCCCCAGTTCATCACCAGCAACCACGCCCACCACTACCTCGGATTCGCCGCCACCCAGGAACGCCTTTTCGACAAGACCGGCGACCTGAAACCCGCCCTCTATCTGCTGCGGGTCCTGCTCACCGGACAGCATTTGATGCGCACCGGCGAACTCGAAACCGACCTGAATGTGCTCGGGAACGACCTCGACTACGTACGGGATCTGATCGCTCTGAAGCGCGAGGCGGAGCACGGACCTTTCCCCACCCCTTTGACGACACGGTTGCGACAGGACGCGGCGGCCCTGCGCACGGCGCTGGAAGAAGCCCGCGACAGTTCTTTCCTGCCGGCCACACCGGCGCCTTCCGCCGTTTCCGCTTTGCACGACCTGGTGGTCCAGGCACGGCTGTCGGCGTAGCCGTCGTATTTATGTTCGGTGCGGCTCGCCGCACTGCCCCTAAAGCTTCCTAGGAATCTAGGAATTACGTTTCGGGGCCATCGTCGGTTTACGCTGATCGCATGAGCGCCACCCTTGCCCCCGTCCACCTCGCCCGGCCCCACCGGCCGGTCCTCGTGGCGGGCACGCTCGGCGAGCTGCGCGGCCCCACCCGCGGAATGGTGGAATTGCCGCTGCGCCTGTGGTGGGGCCCGCAGCGCGCCTTCGACCTGGCCGAGCCGACCATGCTGGCGTGGATGTACGAGAACGTCCTGCGCGAGGCCATCCGCGTCAGCGAGCTGCGCGCGTACCTGGACGGCCCGACTCTGATCCGCGTCTGGCCCGACCTGAACCTCCCCCGCGCCGTCCGCGCCGCGTGGGAGACCCGCCACCCGCACCTGCGCCTGGCCGCCGCCCGCCGAGCCGCCGACCAGCTCGCGGCAAGCGTCTTGACGTAGTCCAGCTCCAGCCCAGTCGGCGCTCACGGCCGGTCTCGTGGCTCCGGACTGGTCGGTCGCCGTGCCCAAGCGCATCGTCGTCAGTCCCGCACCCGCGGCACGCCGGTCGATCTCGGCCCTCAGCGCGCGCCCGAAGGCTACGGCGCCGGGTGGCCGCAACCCGCAGCACCTCGTCACCGGCTCCTGGACCCGGCAGACGATATGGCCGTCCAGAAACGTTCCCCCGGCGGGCCGCCGAATTCAGCGGTGGAAAGCCGCGAGCGGGCGCTTCCCAACGGCACAACGGCTCGTGAGCCGGCTCCTGTTCAGGGTCGGTGGTGGTTGACTCCCGCGCCGGTCTGGTGCAGGTAGCGCCTCAGCCTCTCGAGGTAAGTGTCGTAGTCCTCGTCGAACGTCCACGTCTGGTACGCGGTGGCGGCAGCGGCGAAGGCGAGATTGATGTACAGCTGCACCGTCGCCTCGGCGCCCGGGCCGGTGCGCTCGGTGAGGAAGTCGCGCAGGTCGGCGCGGAACTGCTCGCCCAGGTTCGGGGCCGACCTGGCCAGCGCGGGATTCTGGGCCTTGAGCCGGCGTTGCAGCGGCATCCGATCGCCGAGGCGTTCGTTGAAGCCCAGCATCACCGCGGTCACCGAGTCCCACGGGGACTCCTCGGCGGGCCTGGAAGCCATCGCGGCCCGCCAGGTGTCGCGCTCCTCGGGGTCGGGGTCGAAGAGCGCCGCCTCTTTGGTGGCGAAGTAGTTGAAGAACGTCGCCCGCGACACATTCGCCGCCTCGGCGATCTGCTCCACGCTGATCGCCTCGTAGCCGTGCTGCTCGAACAGCTCCAGCGCGGCCCGGCGGATGGTTCGCCACGTGGCCAGCTTCTTGCGCTCACGCAGGGTCGCCATCATCGCCTCCTCGACCGGGAGATCCTAACCGACCTTGCTCACAAAAATATCCGACGCATCTACTTTTAGACGAGTCCAGCTTTCGGCTAGCGTGGGTTCCCTGCTGAAGGGAGCATCATGAGCAAGGTCTGGTTCATCACCGGTACGTCACGTGGCTTCGGCCGCGCGTTCACTCAGGCGGCGCTGGAGCGCGGCGACCGGGTCGCCGCCACCGCCCGGGACATCAGCTCGCTGGACGATCTCGCCGCCGAGTACGGCGACGCCGTTCTGCCGCTGACCCTGGACGTCACCGACAAGGCGGCCGTGGCCGCGGCGGTCAAGGCCGCCCATGAGAAGTTCGGCCGCCTCGACGTGATCGTCAACAACGCCGGCTACGGGTTGTTCGCCATGGTCGAGGAGCCGACCGAGCAGCAGGTCCGCGAGCAGATGGAGACCAACTTCTTCGGCGCCTACTGGGTGACCCAGGAAGTTCTGCCGATCCTGCGGGCGCAGGGCAGCGGCCACATCGTTCAGGTGTCGAGCATCGGCGGCGTCGCGGCGTTCCCGTCGCTGGGTGTCTACCACGCCTCGAAGTGGGCCCTGGAAGGTCTGTCCGAGTCCCTGGCCCAGGAGGTCGCCGGCCTTGGGATCAAGGTGACCATCGTCGAGCCGGGCGGCTACGCGACCGACTGGGGCGGCTCGTCGGCCGTGCACGGCGCGCCGCTCCCCGCGTACCAGCCGATCCGCGACGCGATGGCCGCCCGGTCCGGTGACGCGCGCCGGGGTGACCCGGCCGCCACCGGGGCGGCGCTGCTGAAGGTCGTCGACGCCGAGAACCCGCCGCTGCGGGTGTTCTTCGGCGACGGGCCGCTGGACATCGTCAAGCACCTCTACGGCGAGCGGCTCAAGACCTGGGACGCCTGGGCCGGCCTGTCGAGCGCCGCTCAGGGCGCCTAAGGCTGGTAGCGATAGCCCATCCCCGGCTCGGTGATCAGGTGCCGGGGGCGGGTCGGGTCGTCCTCGAGCTTGCGGCGCAGCCGGGCCATGTACTGGCGCAGATAGTTCGTCTCGGTGCCGTACTGCGGGCCCCACACGTCGTGCAGCAGGCTGCGCTGGGTGATCAGCTTGCCGGGGTTGCGCAGCAGGCGTTCCAGCAGTTGCCACTCGGTCGGGGTGAGCCGCTGCTCCGGGGTGATCGTGTGGTCCGAGAGGTCGATCGTGTACTGGCCCAAGGTGACCGTGGCCGGTCCGCTGCCCTCGGTGGTGTGGGCGCGGCGGGTCACCGCCCGGATGCGGGCCAGCAGCTCGTCCACCCCGAACGGCTTGGTCACGTAGTCGTCGGCGCCGGCGTCGAGGGCGGCCACCTTGTCGGTGCCCTCGGCCCGCCCGGACAGCACGATGATCGGCACCGTGGTCCAGCCGCGCAGGCCGCGGATCACCTCGGCGCCGTCCATGTCGGGCAGGCCCAGGTCGAGCACGACCAGGTCGGGCGGGTGGGCGGCGGCCGCCTTGAGCGCGCCGGCGCCGTCGGCCGCGATGTCGACGTCGTACTGCCGGGCCCGGAGGTTGATCCGCAGGGCCCGCACGATCTGCGGATCGTCGTCGACCACCAGGATGCGCGTCATGCCGGGCTCATCGGCAGGGTGAGGACCATGGTGAGGCCGCCTCCGGGTGTGTCCTCGGGTGTCAGGGTGCCGCCCATCGCCTCGGTCAGGCCGCGGGACAGGGCCAGGCCGAGACCGACGCCGGTGTGGTTGTCCCGGTCGCCGAGCCGCTGGAAGGGCAGGAAGACCCGGTCGCGGTCGGCGGCCGGGATGCCCGGCCCGTGGTCGACCACGCGCAGCTCGACCCGCCCGTCCGCGACCCGCCCGGTGATGGTGGGCGGCCGGTCGGCCGGAGAGTACCGCAGGGCGTTGCCGACGACGTTCACCAGCACCCGGTCGAGCAGACCGGGATCGGCGCGGACCGCCGCGAGATCATCGGGCAGGTGTACGGCGACACGCCGCCCCGCCGGGCCGAGCTCGTCCAGGGCGCGCGGCACCACGTCCTCGAGGCCGACATCGACCGGGACCATGCCGAGCGTCCCGGCCTGCAGGCGGCTCATGTCGAGCAGGTTCGACACCAGCGCGGCCAGCCGGTCGAGCGACTCGTCGGCGGTCTCCAGCAGTTCGTGCCGGTCGGCCGCGTCGAACTCGACCTCCTCGCTGAGCAGCCCCGCCACCGCCGCCTTGGCCGAGGCCAGCGGCGTGCGCAGGTCGTGGCCGACAGCGGCCAGCAGGGCGGTGCGGACCCGGTCGCCCTCGGCCGCGATGGCGAGGCGCTGCTGGCGCAGGGCGACCGCGGCCTGGGCGGCGAAGGCCCGCACGACCTGCCGCTCGCCCGGCTCGGGCACCCGGCCGCGCAGCACCAGGGTGAGCGAGCCGTCGATCGGGATGGTGACGTCGCCCTCGGTGACGGGCTCGCCGGCGCCGGCCACGGGTGTGCCGCCTTCGAGCAGGGTCACCGACTCCAGGCCGAAGCTGTCGCGCAGCTCCGTCAGCAACCCCTTGAGCGGATCGGGGCCGTTCAGGACGCCGCCGGCCACCGCGGCCAGGGTGCGGGCGTCGGCGGCGGCCCGGTCGGCCTGCCGGGTGCGGCGGGCGGCCAGGTCGACCACCCACGACACGCTGGAGGCGACCCCGGCGAACACCAGCAGCGCCAGCAGCCCCTCGGGCGAGTTGACGTGCAGCGAGTGCAGCGGGGCCGTGAAGTAGAAGTTCAGCAGCAGGAAGCCGGCGATGGCGGCCAGCAGCGCCGGCCACAGCCCACCGAGCAGGGCCACGGCCACCACGGCGCCGACCAGGATCAGCACCACGTCCGGCAGGGCGAGATCGGTGCCGTAGGCGACCAGGGTGATCAGGGGCACCCCGGCCGCCGCGGCCACGAAACCGCCGATGAGCCGGCGCCGTGACAGCATCAATGCGGGCCGACGGCCGTGACCACGATCGCCGCCGCGCCGGCCTCGTCCGAGGCGGCCAGGTCGATCGTGGCGTCGATGCCCCAGTCGTGGTCGCCCTCGGGGTCCTCGAAGACCTGCCGGACGTTCCACGCCGTGGAGGTCGTCTCGATGTGCAGGAAGGCCGGGCCGCGTGCGGACGCACCGGTGCCGATCTCGTCGTACTCGTCGAAATAATCCTCGATGGCGTCCTGCCAGCGCTGCGCGGTCCAGCCGTGCTCGCCGTCCATCTCGCCCAGCACGTCCCAGCGGCGCAGCGCGGCCAGCTCGACCCGGCGGAACATGGCGTTGCGGACCAGCACCCGGAACGCGCGGGTGTTGCGGGTGACCGCCGGCGGCTTGTCGTCGAGGCGTACCTCCTCGATGTCGAAGTTGGGATTGCGCAAGCGCTCCCACTCGTCGAGCAGGCTCGAGTCGACCTGCCGGACCAGCTCGCCCAGCCACTCGATGAGATCGGTGAGTTCCTCGGTACGCCTGTCCTCGGGCACGGTCTGGCGCAGCGCGCGATAGGCGTCGGCCAGGTAGCGCAGCACGATCCCCTCGGAGCGCGAGAGGCCGTAGAACGAGACGTACTCGGTGAAGGTCATCGCCCGCTCGTACATGTCCCGCACGACGCTCTTGGGCTTGAGCTCGTAGTCGGCCACCCACGGATGACCGCGGCGGTACGTCTCGTAGGCGGCCTCCAGCAGCTCCAGCAGCGGCCGCGGATGGGTGACCTCCTCGAGCAGGGTCATCCGTTCCTCGTACTCGATGCCCTCGGCCTTCATGGCGTTGACGGCCTCACCGCGTGCCTTCTGCCGCTGCGCCGAGAGCACCTGCCGTGGGTCTTCGAGGGTCGACTCGATCACGGAGACGACGTCGAGCGCGTAGGCCGGGTCCTCCGGGTCGAGCAGCTCGAGGCTGGCCAGGGCGAACGGGGACAGGGCCTGGTTGAGGGCGAAGTCCAGCTGAAGATCTTCGGTCAGCCGGTACGTCCCCTCGGGCGTCCGTTCGATGACGCCGCCGGCCAGCAGCGCCCGGGCGATCGCGATGGCCCGGCGGATGTGCTTGCGCTGGGCGGCCGGCTCCTCGTGGTTGTCGGTCAGCAGGTGCCGCATGGCCACGAACGGGTCGCCGCCGCGCGAGATGACGTTGAGCAGCATGGCGTGCGACACCTGGAAGGAGCTGTTCAGCGGTTCCGGTTCGGCCGCGACGAGCCGGTCGAAGGTGGGCTGGCCCCAGCCGATGGTGCCCTCGGGCGGCTTCTTCCGGACGACTTTGCGGCGCTTCTTCGGATCGTCGCCGGCCTTGGCGAGGGCCCGCTCGTTGTCGATCACGTGCTCGGGGGCCTGCACGATGACCGTGCCCAGGGTGTCGAACCCGGCCCGGCCGGCGCGCCCGGCGATCTGGTGGAACTCGCGGGCCTTGAGCAGGCGGGTCTTGACCCCGTCGTACTTGGACAGGCCGGTGAACAGCACGGTGCGGATGGGCACGTTGATGCCGACGCCGAGCGTGTCCGTCCCGCAGATCACCTTGAGCAGCCCGGCCTGGGCCAGGGTCTCCACCAGGCGGCGATATTTGGGCAGCATGCCGGCGTGATGCACGCCGATCCCGTGCCGTACGAGCCGCGACAGCGTCCGGCCGAAGCCGGCGGCGAACCGGAAGTTCCCGATCGCCGCGGCGATCTTGTCCTTCTCCTCGCGGGTCGCCATGTTGATGCTCATCAGCGACTGCGCCCGCTCCAGGGCGGCCGCCTGCGTGAAGTGCACGATGTAGACCGGCGCCTGCTTGGTCTGCAGGAGCTCCTCGATCGTCTCGTGCAGCGGCGTCATGGCGTACGAGAAAAGCAGCGGGACCGGCCGCTCGACGCTGGAGACCACGGCGGTGGGCCGCCCGGTGCGCCGGCTGAGGTCGTCGACGAAGCGGGTGGTGTCGCCGAGGGTGGCCGACATGAGGATGAACTGCGCCTGCGGCAGCTCGATGAGCGGCACCTGCCAGGCCCAGCCCCGGTCGGGCTCGCTGTAGAAGTGGAACTCGTCCATCACGACCTGGCCGACGTCGGCGTCCGCGCCCTCGCGCAGGGCCAGGTTCGCCAGGACCTCGGCCGTGCAGCAGATGATCGGGGCGTCCGCGTTCACGCTGGCGTCGCCGGTGAGCATGCCGACGTTGTGCGCCCCGAAGATCGCGCACAGGGCGAAGAACTTCTCGCTGACCAGCGCCTTGATGGGCGCGGTGTAGAAGGTGGTGCGCCCGTCGGCCAGCGCCACGAAGTGCGCGCCGGTGGCGACGAGGCTCTTGCCGGAGCCAGTGGGGGTGTTGAGGATGACGTTCGCTCCCGTGGCGACCTCGATGAGCGCCTCTTCCTGATGGGTGTACAGGGCCAGGCCCTGCTCGGTCGCCCATTTCTGAAAGGCGTCGAAGACGGCGTCGGGTTCGTTGGTGCCGGGAAGACGATCGGTCAGTGTCATGATGCCGTCAATAATATGGATCAGCCGCGGGGCCACTCCGCGAGGCGCTGCCGTAACGCTGTGATTTCCGCCGGCCCGAGCCCGTAGAGGGCGAACCGGGCGTCGTCGAGCCGGTCCAGATAGCGCCCGGCGTCGGCGATGTCCTCCGGATCGAGCGCCGGGTCGGCATTCCTCGCCAACTCCATGATCTCGGCCAGCGGATAGCGTTCCAGAGCCGCCGCCACGTCGATGTAGTCGCGGACCTCCCGCCGGTTGACCAGGGCGGCGACCTTCGTGGCGACAAGATCGTCCAGGTGCATGACCGGGCCGAGCTCCATCACGACGGGCGCTCTTGTCCGGTCGAGCCGGCACAGGGTGAGCCGGAGCGCTTTATGTCCGTCCGCGACCAGAAATTCCTGGATATCGGCGGACATGCCGGCGAACAGCTCGTCGCCCTCCTCGGCCACCACTCTCATGCCCGCGCGCTGGAGGGCGGCGGTGACCTCACCCGCGGCGGCCGCCACGCCGCCGGGCGCGTCGGTGAACAGGTCGACATCCTCGGTGGGGCGGGCCACCAGGCCGTTGACCAGCCAGGCGACACCGCCCCCGAGGACGAAACCGTGCTTGGTGGCGACCGTGAGCGCTATCCGCGCGACGTCACGGTAGAAGTCGTCGACGCTCGCCACAGGGTCAGGTTATCCGCCCACGCGCTGCAGCACGAACCGCTGGGCCACGGTGTTGTACTTGCGCGTGTAGCCCAGATGCGTGGCCAGGCTGGCCCCGCGCGCGCAGAAGTTGTCACCGGTGTCGCAGTAGGACTGGATCTTCGCCGCGAACCCGTCCAGCGCGGCGTCGTTGCCCCGCGCGAACAGCCCGTTCCTGCGGCTGGTGCCCGCGTTGAACGACTTGCCGGCCACGTAGCGCGGGTCGCCCATCAGGATCACCGCCGTGACCTTGGCCGCCAGCTGCGCGTTCAGCGGCGGGTTGGGCGTCGACACGGCCTGCCGCCCGCTGCCGGCGAGCACGTCGCCGATCACGTGCGCGCCCTGCGAGTAGCCCACGAGCACCAGTTTGGTGTCCGGGCACTGCGCCGCCTTGGCCGTGATCTGCCCGGTCAGCGCCCGCACGCCGGCCGACACGCTCGGCCCGTACGGGTTGAGCACCGCCGGATAGTCGGTCGCCTCGGTGCTCACCGTCTGCCGGCTCGCCCGCTGCACGGCGCTGACCAGCGATCCGATGATGCCCGCACCCGGCCGCTCGGTCGACGCCCGCGTGGCGATGATGTGCACCGCCGCGCATGGACCGCCCGCCTTGGTCGCCGTCCCGCCGAACGCCTGCGGCGCCACGAACAGCCCCGCCGCGACCAGCCCCACGCCCGCCCCGATGGTGGCGATCTTCGCCTTGTTCCGCATCTTGCCGCCCCTTCCGCCAAAAAAGCACTGCGAGTGCAGATAGCTGCCCGGTGATACGCAGCGTGGCCGCGCGACGGTTCAATACATCGAAAAACGTCGACTTGCTCACTCTGGGTGACGTTGAAGGTTCAAGAAGAAGACGTACGAATCCTGTCCGGTGACCGGGGAGCTCAGCGCGGCCCGCGTCGTGGTCCGGGCCGTCCGGCGCCCCTTCTAGGCTGGCCCTATGACGCGGTGGTGGCCGGCCTTGATCGGCGTCGTCGTGGCGCTGCTGCTGCTCTGGATGGCGCTGGTGATCGCCTTGCTCGCCGCGCATCCCGGGCGGGCGCGGCTCAAGGAGGCGCTGCGGCTGCTGCCCGACCTGCTGCGGCTGTTGCGCCGCCTGGCCGCCGACAAGGCGCTGCCGCGTGGCGTCCGGATCCGGCTGGCGCTGCTGCTGGCCTATCTGGCCGTGCCGTTCGACGTGATCCCCGACTTCATCCCGGTCCTGGGCTACGCCGACGACGCCATCATCGTGACCCTCGTGCTGCGCTCCACCGTGCGCCGGGCCGGTCTCGAGGCCGTACGCCGGCACTGGCCCGGCACCGACGAAGGTTTCACCGCCCTCACCCGCCTGACCGGCCTGAGCCGCGCCGACCCTCGATGACCCGGCCTCACCCGCGCAGGCCCTCGATGAGGATCACCAGTCCGAGTCAGATGGCGGCGGCCCGCACCCTGCGCGAAGAACAGCGCCAGGATCAGAATGTCGTCGATGTTGGTGACCGCGAACAGCAGCACCGCCTGCCCGATCACCATGCCCGAAGATCTTAGGGCGCCTCGGAGAAGGCCGCGTTGGTCTGCCCGATGCCGACCGGGGAGCCGGCCGACCAGCCACCGTCGACGACGAACTCGGATCCGGTCGAATATCCGGCCTCGTCGGACGCCACGAACAGCACCATGCGGGTGACCTCCTCCGGCGCGGCCATCCGGTCGAGGGCGACTTTGCCGTGCACGACCTCGTCACCGAGGGGCCCGAGGATCGGCGTGCGGATATATCCGGGGTGGACCGAGTTGACCCGGATGCGGTGGGCCGCGACCTCCATGGCCACCGCCTTGGTGAAGCCGCGGACGGCGAACTTGCTGGTCGTGTAGTCGGCCGCGTTCGGCGTGCCGATGAGCCCGGCGAACGAGGAGATGTTGACGATCGCGCCGCCGCCAGTCCTCGAGGGTCTCGTCCTCGACGAAGGCGCCTTTGCCACCGATCCCGGCGTTGTTGATGAGCACGGTCGGCGTGCCGAAGACGGTGTGGGTCTCCTCGATGAGCCGAGCCCACTTGCCGCTCGTCGATGACGTCGAGGTGCCGGTAGATCGCCGCGTCGCCGGGCTCCTTCGCGAGGGCCTCACCCTCGGCGTCGAGCACATCGGCGACGACGACGCGCGCACCTTCGGCCACGAAGCCTCGCGAGTGCGTGGCGCCCATGCCGCGGGCGCCTCCGGTGACGATGACGGTCCGGCCGTCGAATCTGGCCACGGGCTCACCGCTCGAGCACACGCCCTATCTGACACCTGTCAGATATCGCGTGACCGCTATAGTTCGCCAAATGGATCCGCGCTTCCGCCGATCGCGGGAGGCCCTGCGCGCCGCCGTCTACCGGCTGGCCGGCCGGCGGCCGATCACCGAGGTCACCGTCACCGAGCTGTGCCACGAGGCCGGCGTCACCCGCGACACCTTCTACCGGCACGCCGCGTCCCCGGTCGAGCTGCTGGCCGCGGTCCTGCGCGAGGAACTGGAGTCGATCGCCGCGAGCCACCCCGACCTGGCCGGCGGCCTGCACCCCGACTCGGGCATGCGCGCCGGCGTCCACGCGCTGTGCGCCCACGTGGCGGATCACGCGGCCGTCTACCGCAACGCGGCCCGCCCCCACCTGCTGCCGCCGCTGCGCGAGAACCTGGAGCTGGTAGTCCGCGGTTCCCTGGAGGCTCACGCCCGCGCCTACCCCGAGATCCTCCCGCCGGGCACGGACTCACCCGACGACATCCGGGTCCTGGCCGCGTACGCCGCCTCCGGCACCGCGGGCGCGGTAGAGGCTTGGCTACCCACCGACCCCCTGGACGTGGCCCGGGGCGAGCGCCTGATCCTCGCCGCTTCCCCGGCGTTCTGGCACGGCCCTGACCGCCGCAGACCCTGATACTCGCCGTGGCGCGGCGGTCAGGCCACTGTCACGACGACCTTGCCGCAGGCGCGTCCCTCACCTACATGAGCCAGGGCCTCGGGGACCTGGTCGAGGGTGAAGGTGCGGTCGATGTGGACGGCGAGGTCACCCGCGACGCAGAGGTCAGCGACCGGCCCGAAATGCGCCGGCCCTTCCTTGACCGCGAGCACGCCGACCCGACGGTGCGTGAGCCAACCGGCCACCGAGCCGATTGTCAGGACGCGCAGCAGCGTCCGCACCGATCCGCCGACGCACCGGTAACGGCCACCCGGCGCCAGCGCCCGGCGGTAGGCGAACACCGATCGGTGCGCCACCAGATCGAGGATGAGATCGTACGGACCGCCGCGAGTGAAGTCCTCACTCCGGTAGTCGATCACCTTGTCCGCGCCGACCGACCGCATGAAGTCGAGCTTGCCGGCGTTGTCCACTCCGGTCACCTCGGCGCCGAGACGCTTGGCGAGCTGAATGGCGAACGAACCGGAACCGCCGCCGGCACCGTTTATCGCCATCCGCTGCCCGGCCGCGGCGCCGCCGATCCCCTGCCGCGCGATCGCGCCGGCCTGCGGAACCGTCGACGCCTCGGCGAAGGTCAGAGCCGTGGGCTTGTGCGCCAGCACCGACTCGGGCGCGATGGTGTACTCCGCGAAGCCGCCCTTGAGCATGAGATTGTCGCCGTAGACCTCGTCACCGGGCCGGAACCGCGTGACGTCCGGACCGACGGCGTCGACCCATCCGGCGATGTCCGAACCCAGCGTCCGGCGCGCCGGCGTTCGAAGCCCACCGATACGCGCATACAGCGGCGACCCGCGCAGGCTCTCCCAGTCGCTGAGGTTGATCGACGTCGCCGCGACCTTGACCAGCACCTGCCGGCCCGAAGGAGACGGCTTGGGAAGATCTTCGATCCGCAACGCGTCCACGGACCCGTACCTGTCGTACACGACCGCCCTCATCCGCCCGCCCTCCCCTCGCCCCTCTGTAGCACGCCGGAACCACGACAACGGCCTCCGATGGCTTGAGTCGTTCCGAGCGCGATTCCCGTGCCCGTCACGCTGAGCTTGGGTGACCGGGCCGGGCGTGCGCGCACACCTGGAGCAGCGTGCCGTCCGGGTCGACAACCTCCATGATCCACTGGGTCGGAAGCCGTACGATCTCCCCGACCTGCGCGCCGGCGTCGATCATCCGTTCACGCAGCTCGCGCAGCTCATCAAGGGAGCCGACGGCCAGACCAAACCGCTCAGTGCGCGACCGGCCGACGGGCGCGAGGGCACCATCAGCCGACACACCGGACCGG
The DNA here is from genome assembly GCF_050956135.1 of Actinoplanes sp. CA-131856. GTDB lineage: Bacteria > Actinomycetota > Actinomycetes > Mycobacteriales > Micromonosporaceae > Actinoplanes. The sequence continues at coordinate 5,365,318 of NZ_CP191849.1, forward strand.
TCTTCAACGATCTTCACGTAGCGGGTACCGCCAAGCTCGACGATCGCCATCCGTGGATACCCGTTCGCCGCCTGCCCTTCGAAGACCATCTCGGCATCGAACATGTCGGAGTAGAAACGCACCAGACGGTCGAGATCAGCGGTGACAGCGGTGACGTGGTTGATGCCGACAGTCAGAGGCATGGACCAATCGTGACACGAGCTCATGGCACCGCGTCACAGCGAGCGGATCGCGGCATGAGAGTAAACGAGCAACAGGGATACAGAAGGCCGAACGACGCTCCGCGGTCCCCGCTTGGCTCTTCAGGCAAGTGCCTAGCGGAATGGGAAGGTCAATTCAATCGAGCGCATACGTTCCTAGCTGTTACTGAGCGTCTCGATATACGATACAGCTCCGGCTGCCAGGAAGGTACCCTCTAATGCCACCTCAATCCACGCGTTACTTTTTATATGAAATGTATTGTGCGGCAGAACAACCGACTTTTTCTGACATGATTTGGCACGCCGCATTGCAGGATCCAGCCTCCCGCATTTCCACTAGTGACATATGGCTCTGGCTTGAATCTCCAAACAGGGTGACGAATCGGAATGATAAAGAAAAATATGACCTGGTAGTCGCATACCTCCAACCTCGAGCCGCGCGTAAGAACGGGTACCCTCGACCGTTTTGGCGCCTTATCGGCCTACACCGACTCGCCCTGTGGGTCTGGCGGAGGACCCACCTCCTTGTCTTCCCCGACCCTCGGGACAGGCCAGTCGGATCCGTTTCTCAGGAGGCGGTCGACTGGGTCATTTTGGCGATTAGTTCCGGCATTCTTGGCAATGCTGCATATGATGCCGGCAAAGGCTTCATCCGTGTTGCCTGGGCCCGCGCACGATGGAAGTCACGACATAGAGATCTAGCTACCACCGAGGCTGATGCAAGGACATTGGCGGCTGCAGCTATCAAAATACGGTGCGAAGCAGTGAGCGTCGATTTTCCGGACCTCGACCGCTCGATAACGACCGCGCGCCGAGGCTCGGACGGCGAATGGGAAATAGTCTTCGCTGAGCGGAATGGTAATCGGAGATTCGTGGTAGGCGTCCCAGCGTCGCGGCAGAGAAACGGCGATATCCAAGTCAGCCTTGAGACGCGTTCGCGGCGCAACCGTCACTGATCACCGCCATGCGCGTCGGCACTGAGAGGCCACCCTTAGGTGGCAATTCAAGTCATTCCAGGCGGCTTCGACCCCATCCACTAAACAATTCCAGACTAAGACAATCCGGCGGCCTTGTTCTCATCCGACATCAATCTCCAGAACTATCCTGATGCTGATCCCATGGATTATGTCCTGATCGCGACCATCGCACTGTCATCGGCAGATCCGCGCATTTGCAGGCCCCGCAGCTCCAGTGCTCGCAACGTGCACGAAAGCAAGGGCGGCCCGCATCAACGAATGGGCCGGGTAGGGGTGCTGCACCGAGCATCTCCGGCGCCGGAGCTCGCCTGCATCAACCTAGAGTGCGGAGCGCGATCGTCACGGCGATCACCAACCAGGCTGCCCAGGTGACGGCCGTGCCGACCATGCCCGTCGGCCACCGCGGCCGGCTTGTGGTGGCCACGACGACTCCGATGACCGTGGTGGTCAGAACGACGCCGGCCAGCGTCAGCGGGGCGCCGAGGAATATCGCTTCGGCCAGCTCCCACTCTCGCGCGCTGGCGCATTCCGAACCGTCGCACGGGCGGGCCGGATCTGCCGTGGCGGCGACGTGGATGAGGTATCCCGCCCAGGCGGCCAGCCACCACAGGGCGGAAACGCCCGCCTCAGGGAAGAACCGCCGGCGCGGCGGGGCAGCAGACTCCACGCTCCTCCATCGGCGACGGCGGCCTCGATCCAAGGCTCACGGGCCTAGTACGGATGTGGGTCCAAGGTCCGGTGCAGGTATCGGCCCTCCCGGAAGGCTCGCACAGCCGGGTGTGTGTCGCCCAACGCGGCGACCAACCTCGCCAGCGCCTCCGGTTGTGGGTTGCCCATGAGGGCCAGGTCGGCGGCGGCTCGGATCGCGTCGGGGTGGGTGGGGCCCAGCAGCGCGTCCAGGGTCGCCACTACCGGCTCGATCACGGCTCGGGCGTCGGCCAGTGATCCGGTCTCGGCTCGCAGGATCGCCATGTTGGTGCGGGCGGCCAAGGTCGACGGGTGGTCGTCGCCGAGCCGCCGGGCGAACTCGCGTGCGGACTGCTCGGCCAGCTCGCGTGCGGTGGTGAGGTCGCCGGCGGCGCGGGCCGCGGCGGCCCGGTTGCTGCGGCAGGTGATCGTGTACGGGTGGGTGTCGCCCAGGGCGCGGCGATAGGCGGCCTCGACCTCGGCCAGCTCGCCCGGCTCCAGCCGGCCCACCGCGCGGCTCAGGCGGCAGGCCAAGGTCTCGGGGCTGCCAGGGCCGAGCATCTCGGCCAGGTGACCGTACGCGGTGTCCAGGTGGGCCGCGGCCTCGGCCACGTGGCCGGCGCTGCGCTCGGAGACGGCCAGGTTGGCCATCGTGCTGTACGTGCGGGGTGTTCCCGTCTCCCGATGCCGGTCGAGCACGTCGGCCAGCAGGGCTATCGACGCCTCGTACTCGCCCGCCTCGCGCAGGTCGCGGCCCAGATTGTTGCCGGCTATCAGGGTCAGGGCGTGCCTCGGGCCCAGCACCAGCGAGCACCGCTCGTAGACCAGCCGCTCGTGCTGGGCGGCCTCGCGGGCCCGGCCGGCCAGGCGTTCGGAGACGGCCAGGTTGTTCATCGCCGACAGCGTCCGCGGATGATCGTCGCCGAAGGTCTCGGACCAGGCGGCGTACGTGCCCTGGTCGCTCTTCAAAGCCTCGTCGTACAGGCCGAGCGCGCGCAGGTCGCGGCCCAGCCCGTTCGCCGTCATCAGGGTCTGCGGGTGGTGGTCGCCGAGCAGTTCCCGTTGCCGGGTCAGCACCGCCTCGTCGAGGGCGCGGGCTTCGGCGTACGCGGCCTGGTCGCTCAGAATGTTGGCCAGCGTGAACCGCAGGTGCAGCAGCTGCCGCTCCAGCTCGCCGTCGTCCGGGCGGTCCTGGCGCTGCCGCTCCCACCTCCGGGCGTACTCCTCACCCATCCGGCGACCGTCGTCGAAGCCGCCGGAGAGCCACACGTAGCGAAGCCGGTCGATGATCAGCTGCCGGACCGGCGCGTCGCCGCAGTCGACGGCCCGGGTCGCCGCCAGGTGGGGCCAGATGTGGCCGAAGGCCGGCCAGGTGGCCGGGTCGTCGACCTCCCCGCGGGGGCGGGCCGCCGCGAGCACGAGATGCGCCTCGTGGCGGGCGGTGCGCTGTTCATCGGGGGTCATCCGCCGGCGTACGACCTGCTGGAGAAGCCGGTGCAGGAAGATCTGGCCGCCGTCGATCTTCAGGAGCGCGAGCCGGTTGATCTGCTGGACCAGGGCGGGCACCGGCTCCGGCGGGCGCAGGCGCTGGGCCATGGCGTCGCTGTAGATCAGGTCGAGGGCGATGTGCGACGTCATCGTCGAGCAGAGCTCCAGCAGCCGGTACGCGGCCGGCGACCGCTCCCGCAACCGGGCCAGCGACAGATCCCACACCGATTCGACACGCGCGAGGTGCGGGCCGGCCCGGCCGAGGTAGCCGTCGGCGGTCTGGCCGGTCTCGGCCAGCCACGCCCCGGCCGCCGCGACCGCGATGGGCAGGTCACCGAGCGCCTCGGCCAGGCGGCGGGCGTCCGGCACGGTCAGGGCGGGCGCCCGCTCGCGCAGGTGGGCGACGCTGTCCTCGCGGTCGAAGCCGTCCACCGCGACGGCCCGCGCCAGGTCACCCCAGCCGGGGTCGCGGGAGGTGACGATGACGTGCCCGCCCGGGCCGGGCAGGAAGCGGCTGACGACGCCGATGTCCTCCGCGTTGTCGTAGACGATCAGCCAGCGCGGGGCCACGCCCCGGCCCAGCGCGGTCAGCGCCGCGCGGGCCCGGCCGGCGATGCCGTCGGTGGTGGGCAGGTTCAGCTCGTGGGCCAGGTCGGCCAGGGCGGTGTCGACGAAGACGGCCGGATCGGCGTCGATCCACCAGATCAGGTCGTAGTCGGCGCGGTGCCGGTGGGCGTACTCCATGGCGATCTGGGTCTTCCCGGCGCCGCCCATGCCCTGGAGCACGACCGGGGTGTCGCCCGCGAGCAGCTTCTCGCGCAGCTCCCGCAGGGTGGCGTCGCGGCCCGTGAACCGCGTGTTGCGGGCCGGGGCGTGGAACACGGTCAGTGTGACCACCCGCGCACGGTGCCGGCCATGCGCTGGGCGAAACGGGCGCCGGCCTCGGTGAGCCGGTCGCCGGTGAGCAGCTCGTCGACCGCTTCGGCGGTCCAGTCGCGGTAGCGGCGGTAGAGGCCACGGCCGGCCGGGTCGGCCTCGCGCTGGGCGCGGTGCCGCCAGATGTCGGCCACGGCCAGATGGGCGTACGCCCCGCGCAGCACCGCCTCGACCGGACGCGGGTCGTCGCGCCAGCCCACCGGCAGCCGCTCGGTCACGGCGTCGTCGGGCACCAGGTCGATCAGGTCGAGCACGGCACCGATCTTGGTGAGCTGGAACTCGCGGACCAGCAGCACCGCCGCCTCGGCCGGGTCGGTGGTGGGTGAGAGCCCGACCGCGCCGAACGCGTGCCGTGAGGTGACGCCGCGCGGGGTGCCGTCGGGGGCGGCGGCCAGGGGAACTATCGCGCGCAGGCCACCGCGCAGCCCGTCGAGGTGGGCCGGGGCGTCGGCCGCGACCCGTTCCCAGGTCGCGGCCAGCCGGTCGGCCCAGTCCCGTTCGCCGTCGGCGTCGAGCCAGGCCGCGTCGGCGAACTCGAGACGGTCGCGGTAGGGGTCGGCGTCGTCGAGCAGGACCCGTACGCCGTCGAGGACGACCCACCGGCAGGCGTGCCAGCCCGGGATCTGCCGGCCGCCGGTGACCGGAAGCTCGGCCCGGCCGCCCGGCCAGCGCAGCACCACCGACGACCGGCCGGCGGTGACCCGGACCTGTTCGGCCGGCGCCGCGAAGACCCCGACCGTGGGCAGGTGGATCAGGCCGTCGTGGGCGTGCACCTGCACGTCGGCGTGGGCGCCGGCCCGGATGGCCACGGCCGCCGCGATGGCCGCCGCCCGGTCGGGTTCGGCGTCCTTGCCCTCGAGGCAGGCCACCGCCCACGAGCGGACGAAGGGATGGCCCAGCACGGCGTCGAAGGCGGCCGGCGCGGCCCGTTCCAGCTCGGCCAGCAGCTCACCACCGGCCGCCGTCTCGCCCAGGATCTCGCTGACCAGGGCCCGGTTGACGGCCAGCTCGGCGTCGGCGAGCACACCGACGGCGGCGGCGTCGCCGTAGCCGGCGGCGATCCGGTCGAAGACGTCGGCCGGGAGCGCGCCGAGATCACCCGCGACCGGAGCCGGACGCTCGTTGATCACGCCGGGCGGTCAGAAGGCCGAGCGGCGAAGGATGCGGCGCACCACCGAGGCGGCCTGCTTATGGTCGATGCGGTCGATCGGCGTCCGGCGGATCTCATCCAAGGGTGTCTTCTGCACGACGCCTCCCCTGTGCGGCAGTGAATGCCAAGCCAAGACGAAGCATAGAAGACACCCGAGGTCATGTCACGGGCACATTACGTGCGCCTCTCAGTGCCGGTTCGTCCCGATCACCCGGAAGATCCCCGTCAGCTCCAGCACCCGCGGCTCCTCCACGTCGTTGTCGCAGAGCAGGGCCACCGGCTGCCGGGGAAGGTTCGACACCTTGTCCGGCAGCCAGCCCACGACCAGCCAGATCTTGTCGTCGGCGGGCGTGTCCCCGGACTCCCGGAGATAGAGCGGATAGTGCTGCGGGATCATGACCTGACGGTACGCGGCCGACCCGCTACAGATCCTCGAAACGGCCACGACGCTTGTTCAGGACCTTCGAGGGTACGGAGGCCACGCGCGTCCCGGATGCGAGGGCGTCGAACAGGTCCACGTCGACCTCCTCGCCCGGCCCGGGCATCGGATCCCAGACGTCCCACGGCAGCGCCGCCACTCCCTGCCGGGCCACGAGGTCCTTGACGACGTCGCCGGCGATGAACCAGTCCCCCTTGTACTCGGCGTCGTGGCCGAACCGGTCCGGATCGGCGCCGCCCGCCCGTACGAGCTGCCACGCCTCAGGCCCGGTGAGGAACGCGCCCGGCGGCAGGTCGAGCGTGTCGAAGCCGATGCCGAGGATGCCCCGCTGCAGGTCGTCGATCTGCGCGTCGGCCCACTTCCCGTCGCCGTACTCGACGATCCAGTGGTCCTCGTACCAGCCCTTCTCGAAGTACGTCGCGAAGCCGCATCGGGCCTGGGCCGCGATTCCCCGCTCGCGCAGCAGCCAGGCCAGCATCTCCGAGAAGCCCTGGCACATGGTGGCCACCTTCTCCCCCGGTTTCGCCAGGGCGAGAAGGTCGGCGGGACGGCGCACGTGCAGCGAGTCCGGATCGGGGCCGATGTCCACTCCGTACTTGTCGGCCCAGGCCTCGTGCACGAAGTGGTCCTGAAGGTAGCTGGTGATCTCGGCGACGGCCGCTCTGTCGGTCATGCACCCAATCGAACGGCCTGACACGGTGTGAGGGTCAAGCCCGCCGGCGCATGCTCCAGTCGAAACTGCCGGTGGCCACGATCGTCCCGTCCTCGTCGGTGATCCGCGCCGTCGTGGTGAGCCGCACCCGCGGCTCGACCCCGCCGTAGAAGGCCTTGAGCCGCTGACGGGTCTCCATCTCGAGCTCGCAGACGGCGGTCAGTCGGCCCCGGGCCGGCGCCAGGAACCGCATCGACGCCGCCGCGCCCAACGGCATCACCCCGTCGAAGGCCTCCGGCGACGGGACAGCGGCGATGATCGCGGCCAGGCCGGCCGCGTCGGCCAATGTGGTCAGGCCGCTGGAGTGCAGCGACCCGATCACGTTGGCCAGGCCCGGCGGCGGATCGCAGGCGACGGTGCCGACGCCGTCGCTCGCGCCGATCACCTCCAGGCCGGCGGTCCGGTGGGCGGGAATGGGATCGAGAAGCTCGCGGGCCAGCTCGGTGGCGTCCATCCCCGCAGTCTGCGCGCGCCGGATGGCCGCAGGGTTAAGCCTTCCTGCGAAGTTTGACCGTGCTGTCGGTCCGCATGGCGCCGTTGTGCTCGCGCGGATGCTCCTCCGACACCAGCGTCTCCCACCCCTCGCCCAGGCCGAGCAGCGCGACGATCTCGGCGGGCGTCTCGAGGACCAGGTCGCCGTGCCGGTGCGACGGGTCGTCCATGTGGCCCTCGATCAGCAGGACGCCGCCCGGAGCGACCGCGGCGGCCGCGCGGCGCAGCACACCGGCCCGGTCGAACTCACCCCAGTGGTAGAGGAACTGGCAGCTGACCAGGTCGAACTCGCCGGGCGGGAAATCCTGGGCCAGATCGCGGCGCTGCCAGTCGATGGCCAGGTCACCGGCGTGCGACGCCGCCCGGGCCAGGGCCACCCCGGAGACGTCGACGGCGGTGACCCGCCAGCCCCGGCGAGCCAGCCAGATCGCGTCGCCGCCCTCGCCACAGCCCAGATCGAGGGCGCGGCCCGGCGGCAGATCACTGACCTCACGCACGAGGACCACGTTGGGGTTGCCGCTCCAGACGCGGTCGCTCTCGGCGTATCGGGCGTCCCACTCAGCTTCGATGCTCATGGGACGAGCCTGCTCGTACTTCCTCTGCCATCCAAGATTTCTTGCTGGTACGGCAAGATCAGCCGGCGCGGCGGCGGGCCCGGCGGGCGGCCAGCTCGTCGCCGGCGGCCGGCTCGAGGGCCGGGCCGACCGGCTGCGGCACGGCGGGCTCGGCCGGCAGGTTCAGCAGCGAACCCTGGATCTCCTTGAAGGCGCCGCCGATCGCGATGCCGAACACGCCCTGACCGCCCTGCAGCAGATCGACGACCTCCTCCGGCGACCGGCACTCGTACACCGTCGTGCCGTCGGAGATCAGCGTGATGCCGGCCAGATCTTCCACGCCGCGCGAGCGCAACGTCTCGATCGCCCGGCGGATGTTCTGCAACGAGACACCCGCGTCGAGCAGGCGCTTGACGACCTTGAGAACCACCAGGTCACGGAACGAGTAGAGCCGCTGCGTGCCGGAGCCCTCGGCGTCCCGGATGCTCGGCACCACCAGCGTCGTCCGCGCCCAGTAGTCCAACTGGCGGTAGCTGATGCCGACCGCCTGGCACGCCGTCACCCCGCGATAACCCACTGAGCCGTCCTCGCCGACGAGGGGGCCCTCTTGATGTTCAAGGGGCTGCTCGTGCACGCGACCACCTCCCCGCTGCGCGGTGCCGCCGCTTCACCTGGACTTCACGAGCGTATATCTCAGGCGACGCGGAAACAGGTAGGTAACGCCACGACACGCCGCGTCTGAGCGAGGTCAGTATCGATCTTCAACCGCTTCGGGTGGTCTTACCCGGCGAAATCTTCGGGCCGGACCTGGTCGAGGAACTCGCGGAACTTCTCGACCTCGTCCTCCTGCTCGTCCGGGATGACGATGCCGGCCTCGGTCAGCACCTCGTCGGCGCAGCGGATCGGCGCGCCCACCCGCAGCGCCAGCGCGATCGAGTCGCTCGGCCGGGCCGAGACCCGCAGACCGTCACCGATCAGCAGATCGGCGTAGAAGACGTTGTCCTTGAGCTCGGTGATCTCGACCGCGGTCAGCGGCGCCTCGACGGCGGCCAGGATGTCACGCAGGAGATCGTGGGTCAGCGGGCGAGCGGGCTTGACGCCCTGCTGCTCGTACGCGATCGCGGTGGCCTCGACGGCACCGATCCAGATCGGCAGATACCGATCGCCGTCGACCTCCCGCAGCAGGACGATCGGCTGGTTGCTGGGGAGCTCCACCCGAACTCCGACCACGCTCAGCTCGCGCACCGCCCGCCTCCGTGTCGTCTTGTTTCCGCGCCGCCCCCGCAACGGCCGCCCCTATCCTGCACGGTACACGCACACCGTCCGGATCCCACGAGTGCGGCATACCCACCTCGCGACCCCCGAACCGGCGTCAGCGTCCCAGTTCTCCCCGCAGCCCCGCGCGCACCAGAGCCGCGTGCAGACGCTGCGAGAGCGCCTGCAAGTCGCGGGCGGTCTCCTGCGAACGGGCACGTGCCGCCGGGTCGCTCTGGCGCACCAGGGGCGCCAGGAGCTGCGTGAACAGGCCGACCTCACGATCGGCCGCGGCCCGGAACCCGCGCAGATGGCGGACCTCCAGGCCGTACTTCTGCAATCCCACCACGGCCTCCACGATGACCACGGCGTCGCCGTCGTACCACCCCGGCGGCCGCGCCGTGACCAGGCCCATGCGCTCGAGCTCGTCGAGCAGCTCGGCCGGGGCGCCCGTGCGTTCGATCACATCCTCCCGGGGGACCCGGGTGTCGGACGGATCGGCCGCCTTCTCCGCGCCCACCGCGACCAGGTTGGGCCGCGCCGGCGGCGCCGGCTCGGCCTCCATCCGGTCGAGCTGCTCCCGGATGACCCGCAGCGGAAGATACTGATCGCGCTGCGCGGTCAGCACGAACCGCAGCCGCGCGACGTCGTTCCACGAGTACTTGCGGTACCCGGAGGCGGTGCGCTGGGGATCGACCAGCCCCTCCGCCTCCAGGAACCGCAACTTGGAGATCGTGGTGTCGGGGAACTCGGCGCGCAGATGGGCCAGCACCTCCCCGATGCTCATCAGCGCAGGCTCGCGCCCACCCTGGGGACGCGAGGCCCCCGGGTCGCGCGCGGCCGCCCCCGACGAGTTCACGCCCCGCTACCCTCGCCCTCCGGCCGCGGGCCGGCGATGAACACCAGACGGAACTTGCCGATCTGCACCTCGTCGCCGTTGCTCAGCGTCGCCGCCTCGACCCGCTCCCGGTTCACGTACGTGCCGTTGAGCGAGCCGACGTCGCGCACCGTGAAGGTGCCGCCGTCGCGGTGGAACTCGGCGTGCCGGCGGGACACCGTCACGTCGTCGAGGAAGATGTCACTGTCAGGGTGCCGGCCGCTGGTCGTCACGTCGTGATCGAGCAGGAACCGCGCGCCCGCGTTGGGGCCGCGGCGCACCACGAGCAGCGCCATTCCGGGCGGGAGCGAGCCGGACATACGGCTCGGCACCACGTCGCTCTCCGGCGCCTCGAGCAGCTCGTCGAGCGCACCGAGGTTGAGCGTGGACGTGACGTCGAGTGGGGGGAACTCGTCGTCTGGGCGCGTCATCGGACCACCTCACGGATCAGTTGGTCGCCGCCATGCGGCAAGGGATCACTCCCGCCGCGGCCATATGGCCCGGACACACGACTATCGGTTTCAAAGGCATAACATTTGTTGTGCCCCGCGAGCCTAGTGAAGGCGAATATCACGGGGCAACCGGACGCGCGGACGTATCGTTCGCGCGCCGGAAAAGCTTCACTACATAGACAAGAGGCTCAGCTCTCGGTGATCGCCTGATAAGCGCTCGCGTCGAGCAGACCCTCGAGCTGCGCGGGATCGGACGGCGCGATCTCGACGAGCCACCCCGCCGCGTACGGCTCGGCGTTGATGAGCTCGGGCTCGTCGCCCAGAGACGCGTTCTTGGCGACCACCGTGCCCGCGATGGGCGCGTAGATCTCCGACACGCTCTTGGTCGACTCGATCTCGCCGAGCGAGTCACCGGCCGCCAGCTCCGTGCCCTCCTCGGGCAGGTCGACGAAGACGATGTCGCCCAGCGCATCCTGCGCGAAGTGGGTGATGCCCACCCGCACGGGCCCGCTGCCGTCTCCGGCCACCCACTCGTGCTCAGCCGTGTACCGCAGGTCCTCAGGAATCACGCAATCTCTCCCGGTGCACGAATATTCGTCAGTAGTGCGAACGGCTATGAAGCCGGTCGCGCGTATCGCAATGTGGTGGCGTCGCGCACCGCGGTCACCTCGACCATGGTGCGTTGTTCCAACGTCACGCTACCGCCGCCGCTGTTCACCGACGCGACCACCCCGCCGGGGATTTGCAGCGCCGTTTGCATCGTCTGCGGCACACCGATCACGGTGAGCACGTAGGGGCCCGTGAGACGCTGCCCGTCGGCGATGATCCCGCCGCCTTCGGCGTCCACGAAATAGCTGGAAGCGACGATTCTCACGGTCCCGCCACCGGACCCGGCGATCTGCATGACCTCACCGCCGGCGCCCCGCAGCTCCTGCACGGCGTTGAGGATGGCCGACGCCTTCACCTTGTTCACGGTGATGACCAGACCGGTGCCCCGCCCCGGCAGGGTGCCGGCCAGCAGACCCAGCTCGTCGGTGCGCCGGTCGGCCTCCTCCAGCGCCGCCTGCCGGCCCGCCACACCCGAGGTCAGCTGCCGCTGGCTGGTCTCCAGCGCGCTGATCTCGGACTGGAGCCGGCTGTCGCGCGCCTCCAGGTCGGACAGGATCCGCACCAGGTCCTCCTGCCGCGCGGTGGCCAGCCCCTCATCGTCGTTGTTGCTGCGCAGCTGCACGACGAGCGTGAAGCCGAACAGCGCCAGCAGCACGGCGATCAGTGCTCCGGCGCCGGACATCTTCCGGCGGAGCACCGATCCGCTTTCCGGTACGTCATCACCGGCACCACTCACCTGATCGGGTGACGGCGGTGGCACCGGCTTGGCCGTCTCCACGGTGGGGCCCTCCTCGGACCCGGCATGCGCGGGCCGGCGGCCCGCGGTGGGCAGCTCCTCCGGCTTGTCGTCGTCGCTCACGCCGTCACCGCCCCTCACGCACTGAACAGGTGGCGGCGGATCGCGGCCACGTTCCCGAAGATCCGCACGCCCAGGACGACCACCACGCCGGTGGAGAGCTGACCGCCCACGCCCAGCTGGTCACCCAGATAGACGATGAGCGCGGCCACGAGCACGTTCGAGATGAACGAGATCACGAACTGCTTGTCGTCGAAGATCCCGTCGAGCTTGGCCCGCACGCCGCCGAAGACGGCGTCGAGCGCGGCGACCACCGCGATCGGCAGGTACGGCTGCAGGGCGGCCGGAACCGTGGGATGGAACACGATGCCCAGGACGACACCGGCGACCAGAGCGAGTACGGCGATCATCGCCCGCCTTCCGACGAGGAGCTCACGCCCGGCGAGGCGGACGAGAGCGGGGGTGGGAGGGAACCGGAGGGCGCGGCGGGCGGCGCCGACGGCTCGGCGACCCGCAGCTTGAGGTCGGTCGCGGCCGGCAACGTCACGTCGTCCACGTCCTTGGCTTGGAACGACATCCCGTACTTGGCGGCGAGCTGCTCGAAGAACTTGCCGGCGTACCCGTCACGGAAGTCCTTCGCGAGATCGTCCGGCCCGATCGCGACCACCTCGTACGGGCTGGTCACCGGCCGGAAGTCGACCAGGATCGCCTCACCGGCCTGCCGGATCGTCGAGGTGGCGGTGAGCCGCTGCCCGTTGATGGCGACGGCCTCGGCCCCCAGCGACCAGAGCGCGTTGGTGGCGAGCTGAAGATCACTGTCCTTGACCCGGGCCACCGTGTTCCGCTCCCCTGTCACCGGGTTGATCGGCGTCGGCCCGTCGGCCACGGTGATCCGCGCCCCCGAGCCACTGACCTGGGCCAGCCCCGTGGCGGCCTCGAGATCCTTCAGCCGCTGCACGGTGGTACTGCTCAGCTCCCGCTCGCGCAGCCCCGCGACCTCGTCGCTGAGCGCCTCGGCCCGGTCCTGGAGCTGCGAGGTCTCTTCCCGCCGCTTCTGCACCTGATCGACAAGCTCGGCCCGGGCGGTGGTGCGGGCGGGCTCATCGGCCACGGTCTGCTGATAGGCAACGACAAGAAGGAAACCGAGCGCGACAAGCGTGACGGCCAGAATCCCACTGGAGACGACCTTCTTCGTCCCCGTGGGCTCACCGTCACGCGCCTTACGGGCCGCCGCGTCCGCGTATCCGGGATCAAGCGGATTCCGGAAGAGCTCGGTCAGAAAGTCAGGCGCGTAGACCCGCTTCGGCGCCGCACCCGCTTCCCCGGCACCATCCGCACCTACCCGGCCTTCGTCTGACGTACCTTCGCCTGCCCGGCCCTCGCCTGGCGCAGCTTCGCCTGCCCGACCTTCGCGTAGCGGACCTTCGCCTGCACGACCTTCGTCTGGCGCACCTTCGCCTGCACGACCTTCGCTTGGCGCACCTTCGTCTGGCGCACCGGGGCCGGCCGCGGCTGAGGACTCCGTGGGACTGGCAGCGTCGGCGGAACTCGCGTCCGGCCCCTGCACAGAGCTGGACTGCCCGATCGCCGTCGCGTCCGCGCTATCCGAACCAGCTCCCCCGACCTGTGCCGGCTCCGGCCCACTTTCCCCGGCCCACATTTCCGACATTTCCGTTTTGTCGGATGGGTGCACGCTGTCGGTCCGGTCGTCGGCGGGCCGGCGATCCGGGATGATCGGTTCGGTCATCAGGAAGCCGTCCGCGCTCCGGCCGCCACCCGGTCGGCACGCAGCAGCCGGGCCGTCTGGATCAGATAGAGAGCACCGGCCGCCCAGTAGAGCGCGAGCGCCCACCAGGCCAGCCCCCACCCGACCGCGCCGGCCCAGCCGTTCCACGATGGCACGGCCTCGCCCAGCAGAATGATCGGGAACGCCGCGAGCAGCACAAAGGTGCCCGTCTTCCCGACGTAGTGCACCGGCGGCGGCCCATATCCGTGCCGGCGCAGCACGAGCAGGGCGATGCCCAGCACGACTTCGCGAAGCAGAAGAGCACCGGTCAGCCAGTACGGCACGACGCCGCGGATCGTGAACCCGATCAGCGTCGCCAGAATGTAGAGCCGGTCGGCGAACGGGTCGAGCAGCGTCCCCAGCCGGCTCACCGAGTTCATCCGCCGGGCCACGTAGCCGTCGACCCAGTCGGTCGTCCCCCCGATCGCGATCACGATCACCGCGGCGACATCGTGGTGCGGCCCGAGCAGCAGATAAAGAAAGAGCGGCACCCCGAGCAGCCGGATGAAGCTGATCACGTTGGGGATCGTCCAGATCCGATCGGAGGCAGCGATGGACGGCGCAGGCTGCTGCGACATCGCGGTTTCCTCTCCCCCTCCGGCGCGGGGCACGGCAACGACCCGGCCACACTCCACGCCCAGCCCATCAATGAGCCGACCATGCACCCAGCCGGGGTGCTGTGTCCCCCGAACGCCCGGACCCCCTGCCCGGCCACTCGCCGAGCAACTATAACCAGCCCTACGCTCCCACTCGTGGACCCGTAGCGCGTCGCACAGCGTGTCCGCCATCCTAGGAACCTAGTTCTCCCCCTCGCACGCGGGGGTCGCACGCAAGGGCGGAAGGGCAGAAGAGGGAGGCGTACGCCAGCCGCAGCGCGGGCCAGACCAACAAGAGCACGGCGGAAAGGGCGCGACGCGAACGCTGTCTCGCACGGAGGGAGGGGGCGGCTCGATCGCGGAGGAAGGGCGCGGAGGGAAGACGCGGCGCGAACGCGGAGGTAGGACGGGGCCCGAACGCCGTCTCACGCGGACGCACGGAGGAAAGGCGCGGCCTGACCGCGGAAGGAAGGCGGGGCCCGACCGCGGAGGCAGGGCGGCGCCGAAGCGGAGGGGAGACGCAGCCCGAACGCGGAGGCAGTGATCGCAGGGTGCCGCGCGAGGAGGCGGGCGCCGCGGGTTCGCTGCTGGAGAAGTGCGTCAGAGAGGACGTACCTCGGCCAAGCGTTTGACCGAGAAATCGTCGTCCCAGCAGACGGCGGCCTCCCAGGCGGCCGA